>PNMH01000021.1 GCA_013823505.1 Polaromonas sp.
CCACCCACCACACCCTCTTCCGTCACCTGGCGCCAACGCACGATCGGCATCCACAGCGACTTCATCCAGGAACGGTCCACCCCCGGAATCAGATAGAGCGTGTCATTGATCTTGCGCAGCTTCTCCAGGTGGGCCGCGTCGTACACATCACCCTTCTTGTTTTCAACAACGATGCGAACCGTGTTGCCCAGCCCTGGCAGTTCCTTGCGGTAAGCAAAGTAGTTCTGAACATAGGGACTGGACGATGGAATCATCCGCTCGAAGCTGGCGTTGACTTGCAGCTTCAGAGCGAAGTAACCCAGCACCACGGTGGCGAAAAGGCACAACAACAACACGGGCAAGCGGTTGTTGAAGACGAGCTGTTCAAGGCGGCTTCCCGACTTGCGATCGAAGTTGGCCGGATCGCTGACGACCGGCATGGCGGGTTGTTGAGAATGAGCAGACATCAGGACTTTCGCGGGCACCGACCACAAAGATCGGTGGCCATCATTTGGCTTGCGCTGGAAAAGCGAGCACGCTGGCACCGTTCAAACGGGCCAACGCCAGGCGCTGAGAACTGGTCATGGCAGCGCCATAAACCTCAGCGCCTGGTGCCTGGTCAAAAATGGTGGCGCGCGCTGCTTGGAAATCCACAGCGAACACATCGCCCTTCTGCGACACCAGGAGCACCGAGTCCCCATGGGCCACCGCAGCGATCAGGTTGGAGTCGGTGCCCGTCTCGATTTTTCGCCAGCTGCCTCCAGCATCCTCACTCACGAATGCGTTGCCACGCAAGCCATAGGCCACGAGCCTTGGACCCAGCTGGTCGATGCCGAAAAAGCTGCCGTTGTAAGGCGTCTCAACGCGTTTGAAGCGCTGATCTTCTGCGTCAAAACGCATCACCAAACCTTGTTCACCCGCAACGAAAACCGCGCCATCGGTGCCCGTCAACGCGTAGAGGTGGTAGCGCTGCTCGTTGTCGGCCTTGGCCTGCCACGACTGCCAGGTTTTTCCTCCGTCGAGCGTGTGCAGGATCAAGCCGAAGCCACCCACCGCGAAACCGGTGACACCATCGGCGGCGAAACGGATGTCCAGCAATGGTGCCGGCCAGACGTCGGCTGTGGCCGATTGACCCATGGTTCTCTCGATTTCGGCCTCCAGCCGCTCGGATCCTTTGGCGGACTCACGCAGCAAGCGCAGCACAGTGCGGCCGTCCAGCATTCGCTCCCACGACGCTCCTCCGTCAGTTGACCGCAAGGCCACTGCGTCGTGCCCCACGGCCCACACCACGTTGGGGCCGGCGAACCGGACCGTGGCGAGGTCGGTGGACACCGGGCTGCCCACCTGGCGCCAGGATCCACCACCATCTTCAGACAGCAGGATCAAGCCTCGCGGCCCCACTGCAACAGTTCGTCCGCCCTGACTCGCCACCCCGCTGACCATCGATTTCAGCGCTGTCACCAGCGTGCGTGACGGCGCATCGATCAGATCCACAGCGGAGACGCCCTGCGCTGCGACCACCACAGAGCCAACCACCACCGCCACCCCAGCCGTCAACACAACCAGGTGCAAACGCAGTCGGGCGAAAGCAGCAGTGAGAACAGGCAGAGCAGTCATGGTCCGAAGGTCCGGTGGAGATCGTTGGGCGCCAGGGCTCAGCGAGGAGATTCCCGCGACACGATGGCTTCAGGGTTCATCTCACGCTCGCTACGCACCGAAGGACTGACCTTGAAACCACCGACCATCACATCGTTGACGTAGGCGTACATGCCCTTGTTGAAGTCATACACCACGTTCTTGGAAGCGTAGGGGATCAACTTGTCGTACTTGGGCGAAGCGGCCTGGAACAGAGTACGGTACAGCTGACCGTTCTGGTCAAAGGCGTCGTAGTTGGCTGCACCGGTCAGGTCTTCGTCAAAGTAGTAAATGCGCTTGGAATACGCGTGACGCTGACCGGGCTTGAGCGTCGCTTCCACGACCCAGACGCGGTGTTTTTCCCAACGCTCGCACTCGGGGTTGACGTGCGCCGGCAGCAAGGCTTTTTCAGCGGTCGGGCAGTCGTAGAGGTTCTTGTAGGCGTTGTACTGGATGTACATCTCCTTCTTGCCGATCAACTTGAAATCGAAGCGATCCATGGTTCCCGAAAACACGAACAACTCGTCAAACAAGGTCACACCGCCCATGCTGGCCACTGGGGTGTCGTAGGCGAACTCGGGTGAGAGCTTCACCCGGCGCAGACCCGGGGTGTAGCTCCACGCCTTGCGGGGACGGGCCACGGGGTCGAGGTAGTCGGCCAGGCCGGTCATCTCACCTGCTCGGCGAGCGGGCGCCTGGCTGATCGAGTACACCCGCCATGCCATGTCCGGGTCGCGGTCAGCCACATCGGTCTGGTAATACACGAAGTCAGAGAACGTGGCTTGCTGCGACGTCATCACGGCTTTGCCGGACGAGTCCACCACCCAGGAGCGCGATGACGAGGTGGTGATGGCCGTGTCGCCCTGATAGCGCAGGATCTGGTTCCACATCACCTCGTATCCATTTTTCGGAATGGCAAACGGCAAGCCACCGCGGCAAGTGCGGTCGATGGCCAGGCCTTCCTTGGTGGTCTTGCAGGTCGTTGCATTGCGCACAGTTGCGTCCAGAACCTTCTTGGGATACGCCGCAGTCCTGTGCGTGGGATACACATTGAGGTAGTACGACGGGTTCTTGGTCAACAGCTGCTTTTGCCCTTCGCTCAGCAGTGCGGCGTGCTGCGCCATGTTCTTGCTGTCGATGCGCAGCAGAGGCTTCTCGTCCTTGTAAGGATCAACCCAGAAGCCGCTGTCCGGCTTGAATCCGGCGGGCGCTTCGGTCAGTCCACCTGTGTAAGCGGGGATACTGCCGTCTGCGTTGCCCGCCTTGATGGCTCCGAATTCCGTCAGTGTGGTGCCGAGTTGTTTGGCCTCTTCGGCAGTCACGGCTGCGAAGGCTGGCACGGAAAGGCTGATGGCAGCCAGCGAGAGGATGTGTTGAAGTTTCATGGGGTGTCTCCTGAAAATCAGAACGAGGTCTTGTAGGTGAAGAGCACGCGACCGCGGTCGGTCGCGCCCACTGCACTGTTGAGCGCGTTACCACCAATGGCGGCGGTACCGGCTGCGTTGTATTTAGTGGGCACGGATGCGTCTGCATACGTCAGGGTGAAATCATGCTTGCCTGCGTAGGTTGCTGCAAGGCCCACTGACCATGAGAGGCGACCTTCAAAACCGCCTCCACCCGTGGCAGCAGTGCCCTTCAGGCCGTAGTTGATTGCCATGGGCACCGACAGATCCCAGGAGGGCAACACGCCCAGATACTGGGGTGTGAAGCGAACAGCCATTTCCCAGTAGCTCTTGGTGGAACAGGTGTCGGTGACATCGCCTGGCTGGGCGGTGGCGCCGCTGGTGCCCAGCTTCACGCAACCTGCATAACCCACACCACGGAACAGCGCCTGGTTTGCAGTGACTTTGTTCAGACGGCTGTAAGCCAACTCGCCGATCAGCGAGCCGGTGTCCCAGAGTCCCGTTTTGGGCAGCAGATACACCCCGTTCACCACTGCATGAAAGGTGTCACCCGTCGCACCCGTGCTGGTTGTCGTGTAGCTGGCAACGGAGTTGAGGTGAGCATCTTTGCGCCAAGACAGCTCGGCGCCCACACTCACCGGGCCCACAGGCTTGGAAATGCTCACGCCGATGACTTTGGTGGCCGCTGGATACACGAAGCGATAGGTGTTTGGCAGCGGCAACCCGGGCTTGAAGCTGGTGAGCTGAATACCGGTTTCCGGATTGGTGTCGTTGAAGCGACGAACGTACAGACCCAAGGTCGACTCGATGGCGTCCACATCCAGGCGACCGGAAAGACCCCAGTTTTTGTCTCCCGACGTTTTGGCCGGCGTGTTGGCCATGGTCTGACAGGACAAGGCACCCAGCGCAGGATTGCAAGGCGTCAGCGCGAAACGATCCACACCGGGCGCGTTGTCGGCACCCATCAGGAATGTGCCGGCGTAAGGAACACGCGTCGGCTTCCAGTCCAATGCATATTGGCCGGCGATCGACAGCTTGTCGGTGACCTGTGCCTTGAACGTCAGCTGGTTGATGGGAAGGAAAACCTCTTTGGTCTCGATGCCCGGGCTGGACACGGCCTTCACGCCATCCACCGGTGACTGGCCGTACGAAATGGCATGTCCGCCGATGAGAAGGCCTTCACCCCACACCACCGTGTGCTTGCCCAGCTTGACGTTGATCGGCACGGAAGCCAGTTCAAAGTTGGACCAGACAAACGCATCCAGGATCTCACCGGACGGGCCGTGAACAAATCGGTTGACCTCGCTGGAGTATTGGTTGTTGTTGTATGAAGTGGCCGAGCCCGCAGGCGAAAACACGGTGGAGTCGCGGTAGGCGTGGTCGTACCACGCGGCGGCACTCACGCGCGCACCAAAAGCCCCTTTGTAGTTGAGATCGAGCTCTCCCAACGCGTCCAGACGGTTGGTCACGATGTCGCCACGCTTGAACTTGGCATTGCCTTCGTCGGTGGTGGCGAAGTTGAGCAGGCGCTGATCTTGTGACTCGGTGCGAAGCCCCAGGTTGTAGCGCAGTGTGACGTCAGCGCGCACCTTGAGGTCGGCATTTCCGGTATCGATTTCCAGCGCGTGCGCGCCACCGGTAACGACCATTGCTGCCGCAGCGGCAATCAGGTGCTTTGCGGCCCCTGAAGGCCCCGTCCTCTTGTGTCCGTTGTTCATAAGCTTGTCTCCATCGATCGGGGGTTGGTTGCCGCTTGGCAGGTGGCTTAATTCTGTATGCCGACGTCAATTCTGCATCTAGAATTTTTTTCCCGATCACGGGTTTTCACCTATGTTGAACATTTTTCTTGTTACTGTCTCACAAACCCTATGGTCAAACCGTGGCCGACGAGCTTCTCGGGCATCCACAGCATTCCACTGAAATCGGATTCATGCCGTCCGACGCTCACCGCTTGGACAAGTGCTGCGAGCTGAAGCGTGCCCACCGGGTGATCATGCGATCGCACCTTGCAGTGCGGTGGCTTCCGCTGCGTCGCGCTGCCCTGCCGCAGCCAGACGCAGCGCACCGATCAGCTGCGTCACGTCTTCAGACTGGTGCGCTGCCGACAAGGCGATGCGCAACCGCGCGGTGCCCACCGGCACGGTGGGCGGGCGAATGGCAGGCACCCACAGGCCCTGCTCGCGCAATCGCGCCATCACATCCAGCGCCGCGGCGTTGTCGCCGATCACCAGGGGCTGGATCGCGGTGTCCGACTGCGTGAGTGTCCAGCCGGCGGCATCGACGGCCGCATCGGCACCGGGGGCCAGGCCCTCTCGCAGTTGGGCGACCAGGGCATTCAGGTGCCGCCGGCGGCGTTCGCCCTCGGCCCCCAGCACGCAGCGCAGACCCGCCCGCACGGCCTCGGCCAGCAGGGCCGGCGCGGCGGTGGCGTAGGTGTAGCTGCGGGTTTTCTGCAGCAGCCACTCCACCAGCCGATCGGGCCCGGCGACGAACGCCCCGGCCACGCCCAGGGCCTTGCCCAGCGTGGCCATGTAGAGCACGCGCGGTGAGGCGTTCACACCGGTGAGGCCGGCAGCAGCCAGCGCACCCCGGCCTTGTGGCCCGAGCACACCGAAGCCGTGCGCGTCGTCCAGCAAGAGCAGCGCGTCGTGCCGTTCGCACAGTGCGTGCAGACCCGTGATGTCGGCGATGTCGCCGTCCATGCTGAACACAGCGTCGCTGATCACCAGCTTGCGGCGCGCCGGGCTGGAGGCCAGCAGGGCGTCGAGCTGCTGCAGGTCGGCGTGGCGGAATCGGTGCACCGTGGCTTTGGACAGGCGCGCGCCGTCGATCAGGCAGGCGTGGTTCAGCGCGTCCGAGAACAAGGCATCGCCCTCGCCCACCAGCCCGGGCACGATGCTGGCGTTGGTGGCATAGCCGGCGTAGAAGTACAGCGCACGCGGCAGTTGCACCGCCTCGGCCAGCTCCAGTTCGAGAGCTGCGTTGGCCGCGCTGTGGCCGCTGACCATGGGCGAGGCGCCCGCCCCCACGCCGTAGCGGTCCACGGCGGCGTGCACCGCCTGACGCAGCTCGGGCGCCTGCGACAGGCCGAGGTAGTCGTTGCTGCAGAAGGCCAGCATCGACGCGCCGTCCACCGTCAGCCAGGCACCCGCCTCGGGCACCACCGCACGGCGCACGCGGCGCAGCGACTGCGCGTCCAGCGCGGCCAGTCGGTCGTCAAATTCATTCAACCAGCTCATGCTCGTCCTTTGATGTGCTCCAGGCGCTGGGCAGTTCCAGCACCACCGCGCGTGCGTCGGGCCCTTGCCGCTGCCAGGGCACGACGCCCAGCAGCGGCGCGGCCAGGCGCTGGCGCAGGGTGTCGATGTTCTCCTCAATGCAGGCCATGTCGGGGTCCACGGTGTTGGCCACCCAACCCGCCAGCTGCAGGCCGTCGGCGCGGATGGCCTCGGCGCTCAGCAAGGCGTGGTTCAGGCAACCCAGGCGCAGGCCGACCACCAGCACCACGGGCACGCCAATGGCGCGCGCCAGGTCGGCCAGCGTTTCGTGCTCATTGATCGGGACGCGCCAGCCGCCAGCACCTTCGACCACCACCACGTCGACGCGCTCTTTCAGCGCACGCTGCGCGGCCAGCAACTCGGCCACAGTGATCATTCGCCCCGCCCGCTGGGCTGCGATGTGCGGCGACAGGGGGTCGGGCAGGGCCACCGGGTTGTCGAGTTCGGGGGGCACGGTCACGCTGGATGCAGCGCGCAAAGCCAGCACGTCTTCGCTCACCCAGTGCCCGTGGTGATCAATCAGCCCTGCCGCCACCGGCTTCATGCCGACCACGCGCCGGTGGTGGCGCGCCAGCGTGTGCAAGAGCGCCGCGCTCACCAGCGTCTTGCCCACACCGGTGTCGGTGCCGGTGACGAAGCAGCCGTCAAACGCCATCGCACACCCCTTGCAGCGCGGGCGCGCTGGAAGGCTCCTCTTCGGCCAGCGTGGCCTGCAGGGCAGCCAGCGCACCCGCAGCCAGAAAGGCGCCTTCGGCTTCGTCGATCACATACGGCGGCATGGCGTACACGGTGTGGCCGATGGGGCGCAACAACAGGCCCTGATTCAATGCATGGCGGGCGCAGCGGCGCGCGAAGTCGGGCAGGCTGCTGCTCACATCCCAAGCGAAGATCATTCCCTGACGCCGTGCGTGGCGCACACGGGGGTGGTTTGAGAGCGGTGCGAACTGTGCAGCCAGGCGCTCGCCGGTCGCCACGTTGTGGCGCAGGACATCGGTCTGCTCGAACAGGTCCAGCGTGGCCAAGGCCGCGCGGCAGGCCAGCGGGTTGCCGGTGTAGCTGTGCGAGTGCAGGAAGCCGCGCGCGACCTGGTCGTCAAAGAAAGCGGCGTAAACCGCGTCGGTGGTGAGCACCACCGACAGCGGCAACGTGCCACCGGTCAGGCCTTTGGAGAGGCACAGGAAGTCGGGCCGGATGCCGGCTTGCTGGTGAGCGAACATCGTGCCGGTGCGCCCGAACCCCACGGCAATTTCGTCCAGCACCAAATGCACCTGGTAGCGGTCACAGAGTTCGCGTGCGCGCTGCAAGTACACGGGATCGTGCATCGCCATGCCGGCGGCGCACTGCACCAGCGGCTCGACGATGAGGGCGGCCGTGTCCTCGTGGTGTTCGGCCAGCCAGTCGGCCAGCGCCGACGCAGCGCGCTCGGCCACGTCCGCAGCCGATTCGCCTGGTTTTGCAGTACGCGCATCGGGGCTGGGCACGGTGGCGCCCAGGCGCACCAGCGGCGCGTAGGCCTCGCGAAAGAGCGCGATGTCGGTCACGGCCAGCGCGCCCACGGTCTCGCCGTGGTACCCGCCGGCCACGCCGACAAAGCGGTTCTTGCGCCCTCGCCCGGCGTTGCGCCAGTGGTGCGCGCTCATCTTGAGCGCGATCTCGGAGGCGCTCGCGCCGTCGCTGCCGTAGAACGCGTGCCCCAGCCCGGTGAGCGCGGACAGGCGCTCGGACAGCTCCACCACCGGCGCGTGGGTGAAGCCCGCGAGCATCACATGGTCCAGCGTGTTCAGTTGATCGATGAGTGCGGCGCGGATGGCCGGGTGGTTGTGCCCGAACAGGTTGACCCACCAGGAGCTGATCGCATCCAGATAGCGCCGGCCTTCATGGTCGTGCAACCACACGCCCTCAGTGCGCGCCACGGGAATCAGCGGCAAGGCCGCACCGTCGGGCGCGTGCAGCTTCATCTGGGTGCACGGGTGCCACACCGCCGCGAGGCTGCGCTGGCGCCAGGCTTCGTTGACGGATGCCATCAAAGGTTCGCGGTCAGTGGCACGGTGACGGGATCCCCGGCCTGCGGACCAGCGGGCTCGCTGCGGATGTTCACAACGCGGTTGGCAGCGTCGGGGAACACAAGCCGGGGCACCACCTCGTCGAGCTTGTCCTCATGAACCATGCCGAAGGCCGCAATGATCACCAGATCACCCACACTGGCCCGCCGAGCCGCTGAACCATTGAGTGAAATGATGCCGCTGCCGCGAGGGGACTTGATGGCGTACGTGATGAAGCGCTCGCCGTTGTTGACGTTCCAGATATGGACCTGCTCATTGGGGCGGATGTTGCTCGCATCCAGCAGGTCTTCGTCGATACCGCAAGAGCCTTCGTAGTGCAGTTCGCAATGGGTGACAGTGGCGCGGTGGATCTTGGATTTCAGCAGCGTACGAAACATCGTCGCGTCCCTCAGACACCCGGCGCGCGACGCGCCTGCATGCCCAGTTTGGCCAGCAGGTTCATGTCGGCCGCCACGTCGGGGTTGCCGGTGGTGAGCAGTTTCTCGCCGTAAAAGATGGAGTTGGCGCCGCCCAGGAAACACAGGGCCTGCACCGCTTCGCTCATTTGCTGGCGCCCGGCCGAGAGGCGCACGCGGGCGCGCGGCATGGTGATGCGCGCGACCGCGATGGTGCGCACGAACTCCAGCGGGTCCAGGTCGGGCTGGTCGGCCAGCGGCGTGCCCTGCACCTTCACCAGGTTGTTGATCGGCACCGACTCGGGATAGTCGGGTGCGAGGTTGGCGAGCTGGGCCACGAGAGCGGCGCGCTGGCGGCGCGACTCGCCCATGCCCACGATGCCGCCGCAGCAGACCTTCACGCCCGCGCCGCGCACGCGCTCCAGCGTGTCCAGGCGGTCCTGGTAGTCGCGCGTGGTGA
The DNA here is from genome assembly GCA_013823505.1 of Polaromonas sp. The sequence goes on from PNMH01000021.1 coordinate 9,214, forward strand.
TCACTTCACCATAAAAGTCGGGCGCGCTGTCCAGGTTGTGGTTGTAGTAGTCCAGCCCAGCGTCGCGCAGGGTTTCGGCATGCCCTTCGTTGAGCATGCCCAGCGTGGCGCAGGCCTCCAGGCCTTCTTCTTTCACGGCGCGCACGAGCTCGGCGACGGCGTCCACGTCGCGGTCTTTGGGCGCGCGCCAGGCCGCTCCCATGCAGAAGCGCGTGGCGCCGGCCTGTTTGGCGCGCTGCGCCGCCTCGCGCACGGCGGCCACGCCCATCAGCTTGCCGGCTTCAAGACCCGTGTCGAAATGCACCGACTGCGGGCAGTAGCCGCAGTCTTCGGGACACCCGCCGGTCTTCACCGACAGCAGCGTGGCGAGCTCGACCTCGGTGGGGTCGAAGTGTTCGCGGTGCACGGTTTGCGCGCGGTGGATCAGCTCGGAGAACGGCAGATCAAACAGCGTGGCCACATCGTCGACGCTCCAAGGTTTGATGGAGCCCGCGTCTGACACTGGCTTGGGCTTGGGCTTGGCGTGGAAGTGGAGGGGCTGCGTGCTGGCAGAAGGAGCTGTCAGTGTGGTGATCATGGACGGGCCTCAAAAAAATTAGAGCAAGGCGCAATCAAAAGCTGAAGCGATTGGCTTGCCCTACTTCCGAGAATGAAAAGCATCAACACCATCGCCATGAAACTTGATCCATAAAGAAGCGATGCCGAACTTCTTCAGAGAACCCAAGAGTTCACGACGTATGTGTCTTCACGCAAGCCGTGTATGGATCCAAATACTGCCAGCTGCGAGGGCCATCGAACCTTCCCAGGCTAAGCGTACTTTCTGCGGCTCACGACCAGTTTTCCTGGTTCAGAAATGCAGACTATAGAGAGATGGTTCGGCAACCAAGCGCCTTTGAGGTTGCATTTCACGCCAAGAAAACCCCTTCGTTCTTGCTTCCCAGAAGTAGCGCTTTCGCCGTGGTTGATCAGGTGCTGCCGCCCATGACCTGGCGCGGATTCTTCGGGCGGTCGGCGACGACGTTGATGACGCCGTGACAACACTGAAACCGAGACCCTAAGCCACTCAAAACAGGGGATTGTCCTCATCCATCGGCGAGGCCGACGGCGTTGCAGCTCTGGCAGATGGCCTGGATGCGCTGCCCACGAGCCCTTGGACCATGATTGCCAAGCTGGCCTGGGCGTATGCGATCGTCTCCACCGCCGAAGCCGAGATGCTGCTGCGCCGGATCACGCGCAGGTTCTGAGCATCACAAAAGCGGGTTGCTGTCGTCGTCCTGCAGCGCCCGCATCCTGGCTTCCAGCGCGCCCTGATCCCGGATGGCATCCCGAAGCAAGTTCAGCCTCTCCGCCGACTCGCCCAGCACCCTCCAGCTCGCATTGACCTTCGCAGCCTTGGCCTGCAGATCTGCCTCGGCCAACGCCACCCGCTGAGCCCGCGCCTTCAGGTCGGCCTCCATCGCCTCGATCTCGGCCTGTCGCTCCCGTATCGCCTTTGCCCGCCCCAACCTTGGCCGCGGCGCCGGCGAGATCCTGGCCCACCCCATGTGCGCCGAGACGGAAGCATGGAAGTGGTCCAGTGCAGCAGAGCAACCCCTTCGATATGCCTCACCGCGAAGTGACTTCACGGGCTCTGCAGCCGCAGCAGCATGCCCCATGTGCATCGACGCGACGGGAGCGCCCCCGTTCTGGCAAAGAATATGGAGATGTGCGAAGCCCTCATCCAAATGGAGCACGATCGAACTAAGCCGCTTGGCCCACCTCGACTTCGCGAAATCCACCACGAGCTCGATCCAACGACGCCGCTCGGCTGTATCTTCCATTGTGGGTTCGGGGTAACTGGCCACGGCCGCGAGCAGGATCGGCGTCGTTGTTTTCATCGCCCTGGTGTGCTGCTTGCCCTTGCGCGTGTAGGTCTCCACCTGCCTTGATGCCAGTGTCTCGAGCGCGTCGATGTATTCGTGCAGACGCTCCGGCGGGTACCCATAGATCGGCACCGGTGGCTGGACCTCGGATCCGACGTGGGCGCAGTGCCCGGCATCGCGGTTGATCTCGGCGACGATGTCCCTGGCGGTCCAGGTGTGCGACTCCGATTTGTCTTTGCGGAGCCGTTCAGGTATCGGCCTCGAGGCTCTGGCGAAGACGCGTTCGCTGTAGAACTGGAATCTCGGTTTCGTGGTCATGGTCTCGGCTCCGCGGGGGGTCTCGGCTCCGATCGATTATAAGACGTCTTGGGACGTCGTTGTGAACTTATCTGGCCTATAACCGAATAGGCCAGATAGATAGGACCTTGGGGCTGGATACAGAGTCAGATACTCAGTCCGAGGCGAGCTTGCAGCAGCTGCACAGCCCCGGCGTGGCGGTGCTTGCCTGCCCTCCGCAGATCTGACAGGTGAGACTCGACCTGCGCGCGATGGCTGCGAGCATGTCTGGCACGGCGCGCAGGTATGGGTCGGAAGTGTTCCAGGTGGCCAGGACCACCAAGGCGCCGCTGTCGCCCCTGATGCTGCGAATGCAGATCGAGGGGTGCGTGTAGATGTCGCCCAGGTCCTCCATGAGCTCGTCCACGAGAGGCATCCACCCAAGCCCGCAATACAGGCCACGAGGGACTGCAAAATCAATCAGTGGGTGCTTGCGAGCGAGTGCGCGAATGATGTCCTGATGCATGTACCAAATGGTAACGCGCACAGGTGTGGGCGTTGTTTTGAGCGTGGGTAGTCAGATTGTCGAAACGGCTGCGATCACTGCAGCGAGTCGAGCGACCGCATAGTCGAAATCTTCCTGTGTGGGTGCATTTGGTCAGCTCACGACCCAGCGAAAGATCACGGCGTCTGCCAGCCTGGACCCGAACGACGAAGCGACCCTACTTGCCAAGACCGAGGCGCTGATGGAGGCCCGGCTCGCCAGTGTGACCAAGGTGGCGCCGGCTTTCTCCGCCACGCTTCTCTGCTGCTCGAACATATGGCCTCGGGGCGTCTTCGCTGGTGGACATTTGCCGGCGGTGCGGTCAACAGTGCACTGGTGCTCAGACTGGGCGACATCGGCAGCACGCGCGTAGATGACCTTTGGGTGGAGACCGCCATGGGCATTTCGGTGCCACGGCTTCTGTCCAGTCCGGCGGTGCTACCTATCATCGCGGCGTTTGCGCAAGGCCTGGCCGAGCGCACAGAGTTGAAGTTCTCAGCTTGCCTGCCTGCAGACCTGCTCGTGACCGTAGTTGCTGGGCGAGCACTCGATTAGGCAAATTTGCAGCGATTTGCGGGAACGTTTAATCGTGAGGACTAAGGCTGGAGAACTGGCCCCGCTTCTTTGAACAGTTTTACCCCGAGAGATAAAGAGACTGCGTGCGGGTTGAAGAGGTGCTGAGTTGTCCACGGCGGCGGTGGTCGCTGTGCGACGAACCGACCGACGCGGTGGGCAACTCGGGGCGCATAGGGATTTTCGTTTTAGGCAGCCACGGCCAGCTCGGGCAGCAGCGCCCAGTAAGCCTGCTCGGGCGTGCGGTCCTCGATACGCGAATGCGCACGCTCGCGGTTGTACCAGTCGATGTAGGTGTCCAGGTCTTAGCGGGCAGCGCTCACCGCCTTGTAGGCCTGCAGGTACACCCGCTCGTACCTGATGGTGCGCCACAGCCGTTCTACGAACACGTTGTCGCGCCAGGCACCCTTGCCGTCCATGGACATACGACATCCCTTGAGAGCACTGCGTGGGTGAACTCCTCGGCCGTGAACTGACTGCCCTGATCGGTGTTGACGATCTCGGGTACCCCGAAGCGTGCGAACGCCTGCTCGATGATCTCGCGTTCATGGCAGGCCTCCAGCGTGATGGCCACCTTGTGAGCGAGCACCCTACGGCTGCCCTCTTACTGTTGCTGTTTGCAGCGTTGCTCTTCTTGCTGCCCGCTGTTGCAGCTGCAACCGGATCGCTGGCGGCTTCGGCCATTGCAGTGTTCTACAACGCCGGTGCGCTGGTGTTTGGCGGCGGCCATTTGCAGCAATCGCTGCAGGCCAGCCATGTACGAAGGCCAAGGTAAAGTGACGCGGCCATGGCTGCAGATTGAACCAGCGAAAACGTGGCCCCGGAACACCTTTGCATCCAACTTGCATCTGACTTGCATCTGACTTGCATCCATGTCAGAAAAAATATCATTAAAAATCAATGACTTGCGATCATTTGCTTGATTGGGCCAATCTAAGTCGATCAAAAAAGTGTTCAACCGTGAGAAACCCTTTGCGATTGACTGCCCGGTTTCTTCGGGCCAGTGGTTTCTAGGAAGATGGCTCCCCATGAGCTTGTCACAACCCCTTCTATCTTGGCTTCCCCCAGTTTCCCGGACAAATCCAATGACCTGATGTGTTCAGGTTGACGTCTCCCCCGTATCCAGTCACTTCTAAACTGGAGTTGGATAGCCCCAGATGATGTTTAGGGAAGGATAGTTAGGAATTTCTCACTAAATGACATTGCCTCCATTATATTGAAAAATGTGCGCTAATTTATCTGAAACAAGGCATCATTTGCACTGGCTTTTAGAGGGCCACTGACGGAAAGTTTCAAACGATATCCGGTCGCATCAAAAATGGCCACTTCAATCGCGACCAAATCCAAGTTTGGTGTAGTTGCCGTGAATCCATCATGCTGCAATAGTAAAATTTTGTCTGCACATAGATTGTGTGCGGCCTCCAAAGCAAGCGACTCAACGCCCTGTAGCAAATGTGAAAGTTTATGCCGCGCTTTTTTCCCTGCAGTGCGCATTACTAATCCGCACGCGTTACGCAGGCCTCCTCGGAAAGGTTTGTGCATTTTCAGAACAACCATGCTTGCTTTGGCAACGTCAGCGGCCATCGATTTAAAGAATGCATTCTCGTACAAAGCCTTCGCAGCTTGAGCACTACGGACAATCGCCGGGATAGCCAAACGCGGGTCGTCAGAAAATGCTGCGCCATACACCATAGCCAGCAAAACCTCTTTAACTTGGCGGGTGGTTAGCCCCAAATTGACAGCCAATTCGTTCCGGATAGTGACCTTGCGATTTAGGTAGTCGTCGATGATCGAGCAATGGGAACCAGCAGATCTGACCATTTGCTGAAGAATAGAATAGTGACAATTTTCGATGTCATAGTCCCACATTCCGTCAAGTGCGGCATATCTGACCTGCCTATTAACAGACTGCAAATTAACACCCTGACCATACATGCGCCCGCTGTTTGACTGCGAATACTTATGAATCACACAGTCGGGAGCAATAGTATTGTTCGCGTGATGTAGAACTGTTCTTATGGCGTCAAGTACAAAGCCAGCATTTACCAAGTCCAGTGAGGCGCCACTTTTCCCCCCACAGTCAGCGGTAGCAATCTTGTGAAGGATTTCTAACTCAAGCTTTCTCAACTCAACAACATTTACAGGAACCTTGGAGCGAACTGAAGCGGCGCTCCACCCCACTCTTGTGGCCTCAGTGCCAGCAACCGTGATCCGTTTTGCAGTCAATGCATTTCTTGGCAACTTATGTCGCACTTCTCCTTTACCCGACAGTAGTTTTGTAGGGGCAATCGGAGGATTCGAATAAAAAGCCAATCGCAGTGCTTCAACTGACGCCGTAAGCTTATACGGCTTCGTGCGAGATTCGATCTTTGACCAGTCATCCACAACTTCAAATATTTTCAGCTTCGAGTTAAGCTGATTAAATTTCTCCCGCCCAAAATTTTCTGCGAGCTCAACGTATGAAAAAGAGGCCCATCCACTCATCTGAGAATGCTGCCGGTACCTTGATACTGATTGCAAAATCATAAAGGAAAACCGAGTTTGCGCATTAACGTCAAGGTCAGAAAACCCAGGCAATTCAGAGACCAAATGTTTTCGAAAAGCATCGGAAATGTAGGCATCTCGCGTCATTTAAATATGACCTCGATACGGCAGTGTAACGTCGGGATTTTCATCTGGCACTTCGATCGTGAGTGGTCGATTTCGTAGACGCTTTGATGATATTCCAAAGCTTTGGGCTTTGTGGCAGGAATGCATGGCTTCGGTAACTCTTGTTTGATATGAATTCGTCAAACATATTGAGCGCTCACCGGGCTGCCCAGCCAAGGGCGCCGACCTGGCTGTGCACTTGTCAATCGTGCATTAGCGAGATCCGATGCGCCATGCATGAACTCCAAACGCGTGTGGGCTGGCAACGCCTTGCGGCCGCCGAAGGAACCGGGACGCACGCAGAGAATCCGTGCACACACGGGAACCGTGTAGGTGCAAGCCAGAATCACGCTCTGGTGATTCAAGAGCTTCTAGACCCACCGCGACGTAGTTCAGATCGCGATCGCAACGTACGCTCTAGGCTAGTGCGAGCGCGACATTATTGCTACCGCGCGTGGGGGGCAAAGGGTCCCGAGGGAGCGGATTCGCGAAATGCTCAATGAGGCCCCATAGAAGCGCTTCGGGGCAGAGAAGGCGACGCCATCAAGATGCACGCACACGCACACGCACACGCACACGCACAGGCACAGGCACAGGCACAGGCACAGGCACAGCAGGGGAGCATCACTGCTTTAACTCACAGGTACTCCTCGAAGACCTGCATTAAAAGCGCCGCAAGGAGCGAAATGAGTTGGTGGTGAAGACCAAAGATGTTGTCGTGATTTAAGGTGACGACGCCGCTGAGAACGCCTTCGAAATACCAATCGACGGGTCGGCCCTTCACAGCAAGTGTCACCAAAAAAGGGCAACTAAACAATGCGATCGTGGCGTTGGGTGTGAATGCCATGGCTGACGCCGCTGCCCGGCGATACGCCCATGACCACCGGTTTACGTTCGGCACCGGGAAGATCGAGGTGCTGGTTGAGTTCGCCAGTGCCCTATTTCTCTTGGGTGTGGCGGCGGCCATGGTGGTGGCGTCTGTGGAATGCATTCTTCGACCGCGAACCATACGTTCCCGGGAAGCCATGGCGGTGCTGGGTCTGCTGGTCTACATCGTTTGCGAGCTGATCCTGGGCAAGGCGCACCACTACGATCTGGAGCTACCCATCGTCATGCGCACGGTCACGGAGCGCATGACCATCACCATCAGATGCCCGCAAACGACGACCTCAACCTGCGCGCTGCTCACCTGCATCTATTGGCGAATGCCACCACCTCAGTGCTGGCGATTGCAGCGCTGGCCAGCGGGTGGTGGCTAGGTAGGGCCTGGCTGGACTCTTTGATGGGCATCGTGGGCGCGGGTCTGGTGGCCTGGTGGGCCTAAGGCCCGTCATCGGGTGGTAAGTTTGAAGGTCGTTTTGACGAGCGAGACTTCAACTACAACAGTGAGCGCGACTGGTATCAGTGCCCAGCAGGGCAGACAGCCACTCGGTGCTTCACCACTTTCGAGGACGGCAACACTACCCCGCGCGCGAACCGAAAGGGCGCCATGGATTTGTGACCCTTGAAAGATGTGATGACTGGCGATCCAGAGACATCCCATCCAACCTCTCCTCGTTCCACGCTTTTACCCATAGCGGTAAGCCGGGGACTCGGTGTCCGTTTCGAGCAACAGCCTTCATTGACTACTTAGGATATCCCCAATAGTCTCCATACCTCCCACGAACTTTCAGGAAATCTCATGAACGCGAGCAAACCAGCACCACACCGCGTCCAGGCCATGGTCCTGCGCATGTGCGCCGACCACAGAGCGCCGACGCCAGAAGACCTGGCCACCATGCAACGCCTGACCGGCCGGGCCATTACCCAGCCCCAGCACCCCGCGCTGGATCCGGTGTGGCGCATGGCTCACAAGCGGCCGCGCCTGGCCGAGGCAATGCGCCAGGCATCCCACTGGCGCATCCGCGCAATGGCCGCCATGTTGGACGACCCGGCGGAATACCTGTGCGGCCACCTAACCCACGCCCACCGGTGCCCACGCTGCCAAGCGGCCAAAGCATGAGGCGCTCCAGACACGCCCCAGGCGCCATCCATGCACTCCTGCTGAAGCTCAGTGAAACGCCGGCCGCAGACCTTGGTAAGTGCCTTGACCAAGGCGACTGGGATCTGATGCTGTGCGCTCAGCGAAAGCCGGCAGGAAAAAAGCTGGAATCGTTCGCCCTGCCCCATTGGTTGTGGGCAGCTGGCCACCGCCGCCCCGCCATCGCCTCGGCCATGCGCGAATCCACGAACGACCACGTCCGCCAGTTGGCCGCCCAACTGGACTCCGACGCCGCCATGGAATACATCGACCGCATCCTCAGGGGCGCACGCCATGACTAGCGAGCCCAGCCCCGCGCAGGCCGAGCGCGCGGCGCCGCCGCAGTCCCTGCAGCGCATGTTGCACACGCTGTGCCTGCGCTTCAGCCCCGGCCATACAGCCCCGGACCTAACCCCGGCGGACTGGCGCCACCTGGGCCGGGCCTTTGACAAGCACAGCGCCTGGACAAGCCCTAGCACCCCCGTCGGCGGCCTATGGCACGCCGCCCACAAGCGCGCCTCCATAAGAGAAGCCATGGTCACGAGCTCGAACCCGGCCCTACGCGACCTCGCCGCCCGCTACGACTCCGCCAACGCCATGGCCGCAATCGACCGCGCGGTGCAGGAGGCCCCGTGAGCGCCCCAAGAGCGGGCCGGGTCCACACCCTGCTGCTGCTGATGTGCAGGGCGGACTTCTGGGGCCCGGAAACTAACCTGAGTCAGGAGCAGTGGGACCTGTTCGCGCGACTCAGCAAGAGGTACGGCGTCTTGGACTACTACGACACCCGCATCAGCCTATGGCGCATCGCCCACAAGCGACCCGCCATAGCCCAGGCCATACGCGAGTCCCCGCTCCCTGAAATGCGAGAACGAGCAGCCATCCTCGACTCAGAAGCAGCCCTTGAAGCAATCGACGCCGTGATGAATTCGACACCGTCAAGGGCCTCGGAACCGTGAAATCCCCGAATCGGAACCGTAATTGACCCTGAAGGGTACGGGGGTAATGCACCTGATTGATCGCTCAGACGAACGGTATAGATCCGCTTCCAATGCGGATCTTCGATGAGGTATTGGATACAAATCAATCGGTCATGGGCTTTTTCTCATTTTGCAATTAAGTCCATTGATTCCATTTAGGTGGCACAGTTCGCTCATCGCATCGGTTCCGGTGCGAAACGAAGCACATAGGACCTCACCATGAACCGCCTCGAAAAATTCAACTCTGCAATGAATCAGCTGGCTGCAATTGAGGGTGATCTGCTTCGCGCCATTGCCCCCAAGGTCGAGCCCGTTGTGGCGAAGGGCCCGATCGCGGGTTCTATCTCCATTGCTCGAAACATCCGCGATATTTACGCTGACTCGATCACCAATGCAATCCGCGAGGTGAATCACGCCGAATTGAGTTCCGCCGCCTCGTCGGTCAACCTGAGGCCCGGCTTTGGAACCGTACAAGAGCGGCGCAAGGCCGTGGCTGAGCGCGAAGCTTATGAGGTGGCCCGTGAAAATCTGGAGGAGCTTTGCATCGGCGCATTCATTCGCCGCGATCAGGACGACATCGCGAAGGCCCACATCGAAGGCGTGAAGCTCGTTGCAAAGGATTTCATGCCCAGCTCCAGCGCATACAAACTGGAGGTTGAGGACACTTATGGCAACCCACACAAGTTCCTAGTTGACCAGGAGCTCCAGGCCGACGCGCTGAAGGTCTGTCAGCTGTATCTTGCCGGCTCAGGCTTCCAACTCCCCAAGGGCTACAAAAACACCTGCACGGTAGAGCCATGGGGATTCGGCGACTTGCCGCGCGAAGTCTTCAAGATCCGAGGTCAGCTTTTTTCGATCCCAGCCCTGAGCAGCTCGCTCGCCTAATCCGGCTTCGTTGACGGAAGGTTTGAAATGACCCCTTGCCCTATTCATGCAGTCGCCGTCGCTGCTTTCATCAGAAAGCTGCCGAAATTCGTTGTGCTGGCGGCAGTGCACAACCTGCAGCGGGTGAGCATCGATTTCTGCCCGATCACCTCTGAGTATTCAGGCTTCTTCTTGGACCACAAAGGCCTTGCACGTCCCATGTACCTGAACACCTCCGCCCGGTCATCCACCACGATTTCGGTCCTGTGGTACCTGAAAAACGGCACCGCGTTGCCACCCGGCGTTGAGATCATTTCGATGGACCTGGTCAAAAGGGGCAATTCCGTGCGAGTGGTGCTGTCCTCGCGCGGCGTGCACCAGTCCATCCTCGTGCCGCGCCATGAAGTTGTGTGGGGCGTCGTCACGTTCGCGCCAGATCCAGAAGTTGAGGAGTTGTTTCAGTGATGAAAAACTTGGACTGTCTCTTGCCATCTCGTGACGTCTTAGGAAATACTGGGGTTTTCTCAACCCAAGCTGAAAGTCCCTTACATGCCACGCACGCCGAAAGCCGACATCGAGAAAGCAAAGGCCAGCACGATTGCCCCCAAGCTGGTGGTGGTCAACAGCAGCACTTCGGTCGGTCGGTACCCGCAAATGTTCAGGATTCGTCCAACGCTTCTTGCCCGCGCAAGGGGTCTGACTGTAGGTCCAATGTATCTAATTCTCGAGCACGCTCTGGAGAAGCTGTGCGCGGAGCTGGAGGCAATGCCGGACGGAACAATCAAAAGCCTGAACGCCTTCGACATGGACCCAACCGAGGACGACAAGCTAATGGAGATCCCACGGCGCCGGACCGAGCGCGCACCCAGACTGGATACGCCAGATGAGCCAGATCCTAAAGTACGTCCTGCTAAAAAAGCACGCTGAAATTACAGGCTACAGCGTCGGCGCCCTGGAGCAAAAAATTGACTCCGGTGCGTGGATCGAGGGCATCCAATGGCGGAAGTCGCCAGACGGCAAGCGTCAGATCAACATTGAGGAATACGAAAAATGGGTAGAAGGGCAACCGGCAGCGTTTTCCCGCAAGGGGAAGTCATCAGATGCCAATTCCAATGGCAGGGCGAACGAGTAAGCGAGACCTTTCACGGATTGAGTCCACTGAAGCCGCGGGACATGGCAATAGCCAAGCGGATGATGGTTGACATCATCGAAAAGATCGGCCATGGCGTCTTTGATTACGCCGGCACATTTCCGGACTCGCCGCGCGCCGCTGTATCCGAAACTGGTATCCGCACACTGGGGCAAGCTCTGGACCAATTCCTGGCCAACAAGTCCCACATGGCCCAGCGAACCCGGGACCAGTACAGGAACGCGGCCGACGAGTGGCGCGAAGTCTTCGGCAATGACCTTGTGCTTTCAAGGGCGGTCTTTAGCGAGTTTCAAAAAAAGATCAACAAGCCCTGGCCAGATCCGGACCCAGATACTCCGTGGAAATGGTCATCAGAAGCGCGCTTCAATAACGCGATGATCCCCATGAGGGGTGCAATCGAGCTGGCAAGGGCCGACAACCCGAAGCTCCCGGACCTCCTCAAGGGCATCGACTACAGAAAAAAAGATGACCCAAAGCCCGACCCCGTAAGGCCCGCTGAAATGGGCCGCATCCTGGCCCACATCCGCAGCGCATATGGGGACAGGCCCTGGGCGTGGTTCGCATTCGCCTTTTCAACCGGCCTCAGACCCAGCGAGCAATGCGTGCTTCTGCAATCAGACATCCAGAACGGCCGCGTGGAGGTCTCGAAGTCGCAAGACAAAGACGGATCGCTGAAGCCAACGAAAGCTAACGGCACGAGATTTGTTGACATGTCACCCCTGGCCATTGAAGCCGTCAGGGTGGCCTCCGCATGGACAAACGATGGCGGGGAAATTTTCCAAAACCCGCGGACCGACAAGCCATGGCGCGGGAATAAAAGTCAGTACGAGCAATTCTGGACGCCCACGCTCAAGAAGCTCGACATCAGCAGGCGCAGGGCTTACTGCACGCGCCACACGTTCGCCACGACACTTCTGGCCCATGGCGCCCGGATCGCCTATGTCAGCGATCAGATGGGCCACACAACGCCATCCATGATCGAGAAGACTTATCACAGGTGGCTTCACGACGCCGACGGCGGAGCGGCCAAGAAGATCCTCGAGGGCGCGTTTGGATGACCGGCCCCGACAAGTTGGTCGGCTGCGTGGGTGCTGGCTGGTCAAAGATCGTTTGGGACGCCCTGGAGCAGGCCGACCAACTGGGCGCGCCTGTCACGTACCAGCAAATCAAGGAGAAGTTCGGTGAGCTGCGCATATACGGCCGGACGGTGCGTGGGCAGTACAACCCGCCGGGCGATGCAGAGCGTAGGCTGATAGAGATCCTAGACGCGGCGCGCGACGCATCCCTGGTGACCTGCGAGGTCTGCGCAGCCCCCGCGATGGCCGAAAAGACTCGAGTTCGTTGCACGGCGTGCGCCGACAAAAACCCGGTGCAGCTAGTGTGCCTCAGCGCTGCCGGCGTGATATCGCACCAATAACGCACCAAGCCCCATTCAGCAAAACCGACCAGACAAGAAAAAACCCAAGTAAATCAACGACTTACTTGGGCTTGATACTGGTAGGCGCGATTGGACTCGAACCAACGACCCCCACCATGTCAAGGTGGTGCTCTAACCAGCTGAGCTACGCGCCTACAAACGATTCGAAGCTGCGAAGTATAGCAGCACTGCGAGACCCTTTTTCAACGACGCCGAACCACACGCACGCCAGGCACGTCACCCACCACGGCCATGGCTCTGGCCACCTGCCTGGCGTCGACCACTTCGATCGTGAAGGTCATCCATGCCACGCCACGCACCGACTGGGTCTGCACGCCAATGACATTCATCTTTTCGCGCGCAAACACATCGGAGATGTCGCGCAGCAAACCCTGGCGATCCTGGGCTTCGATGCCCACGTCCACCGGGTAGACCGCGGCTTGGCCGTCCCGCCCGGTATTGCCCTGTCCACTCCATTGCACGTCGATCACGCGGTCCGGACTCTTGCGCTGCAAATGGGCGAAGTCGGTGCAATCGGCGCGGTGGATGCTCACGCCCTTGCCGCGCGTGACGAATCCTCCGATCTCGTCGGGCGGCGCGGGTTTGCAGCATTTGGCGAGCTGCGTCATGAGCGAATCGACACCCACGACCAGCACACCACCAGCCGACGCGCCGGAGTTCTTGCGCGGCTTCTTCAGCCACACCGGCGTTTCGTCCGGTGCGACCACATCGGGCGGTCGCAGATGCAGTTCGATGGCACGCAGCGACAGCTCGTCCTTGCCCACCTGCTCGAACAGTTCCTGCGCCGACGTGAGACCCATCGCGAGAGCCAGGTCGTCCAGTTTCAGCGCGGTCTTGCCCTCGCGCTGCAGCAGCTTCTCCACGGCTTCACGCCCGCGCGCCATGGTCTCTTCCATGGCTTGCGCGTTGAACCACGCGCGCACCTTGCTTTTGGCGCGATGGCTCGCCAAGTAGCCCAGTTCTGCATTGAGCCAATCGCGCGAAGGACCACCCTCTTTCGCCGCCGTGATCTCCACGGTCTGACCGTTCTGCAGCGGCGTGTTGAGCGTGACCATGGCCCCGTCCACGCGTGCGCCACGGCAGCGGTGGCCCAGGCTGGTATGCACGGTGTAGGCAAAGTCCACCGCGGTAGCGCCCTGCGGCAGTTCGACGATGGCCGCGTCGGGTGTGAGCACGTATATGCGATCGTCAAACAACCCCTGGGCCGAGCCGCTCAGGTCACGTTCCCACGCCAGCAGCTGGCGCAGCACGGCGATCTTGGCGTCGTAGTCGGAGCTGGCCGACACGCCCGCGTAGCCTTTGGCACCCGCCTCCTTATAGGCCCAGTGCGCTGCCACGCCGTGTTCGGCATGGTCGTGCATGGCCTGGGTGCGGATCTGGATTTCGAACGCCCGACCCTGATCGTCGCGCACCACCGTGTGCAGCGACTGGTAGCCATTGGGTTTGGGCTTGGCGATGTAGTCGTCGAATTCGTCGGTGACGGGGGCGAATTGCGCATGCACATGCGCCAGCGCCGCATAGCAGTCGTTCACCTGGGGCACGATCACACGCAGTGCCCGGATGTCGAACACCTGATCGAAATCGAGCGACTTGCCGCGCATCTTCTTGACGATGCTGTAGATGTGTTTGGGTCGGCCTTGCACCAAAGCAGCCACCCCTTGGCTCTGAAGTTCGCCCTCAAGCTGCTGGCGTACCTGCTCCACATGCGCCTCGCGCTCGGCGCGCTTTTCGTCCAGCAGGCGGACCACATCCCTGTAGGTGTGGGGCTCCAGGAAGCGAAACGCCAGGTCTTCCATTTCCCACTTGATCTGCCAGATGCCCAGGCGGTTGGCCAGTGGCGCAAACACGTGCAGCGACTCGCTCGCCAGCGCCTGCCCCGGATCGCCCTTGCAGGCGGCAAAGTGGCGCAGGGTTTGCAGGCGCGAGGCCAGACGCAGCATGACCACGCGAAGATCGCGCGAAAACGCGAGCAACATCTTGCGCACGTTTTCGGTCTGGCTGGCCGCGAGTTCGGACACCGGGCCCTTGCTGGTGGCCGGCGCTGCCGGGTCCAGCACGGCCAGGCGTTCTTCTTCCTTCTTGGCCTGCACCTCGGCGGTCTTGATGCGTGCCTGGCGCTGCAACTGCACCAGCTTGGTGGTCTCCAGGGCGAGGGCCGCGAAGTTCTCGCCGAAGGCTTTGGCAATGACCTCCTGAGGCCGGTTCAGGTATTGGCAGGCATAAACGAGGTAGGCCGCCGCCTGCATGGCCTCCGAGCCGCCAATGTCATTCAGGATGCTGGCCACGGCATCGGCGTGGGCCAGGATGTTTTCACCCGTGTCCAGTTGTTCGTGGGCCAGCAAGGGTTCGGCGAACGCCCTGGCGCGCGCCAGGGCCTGGGCCTGATGGGGCACGCTCGCCGACGTGGCTGCGACGATGGCCGACGGAACCGCCAGCGCTGTCTCGATCACCTCGGTTGAACCCGTGGACACAGTGCGTTTCATGCCGGCGGCCCGTTCAACTCGCCCACAGGAAATCCCGCACCGCAGCGACCTGGTCGTCGGCCACGAGCGTGGGCGCGTGGCCCACACCGTCGAAGGTGACGAGTCGGGCGTGAGGACCGCGCTGGGTCATCAAGGTTGCCGTCTCCGGGGTCAGCAAGTCGGATTGGGCGCCGCGCAAGAGGAGCGTGGGCGAGCGGATCGCATCAAACAGCCCCCAGAGTGCCGCCTCGCCCGCCTGCACAATCTGCCGCGCAGCGGCCGCGTCGGCGGTGGCCGTCATGGCCTTGAAGGGCATCGCAATCGCAGGGTCGTAGTGCAACCACCAACGACCATCGCGCTCACGCAACAGCGGCAGCGACAGGTCTCGCCATTGTTCAGGCGAATGGGGGCCGAACCCGGCCGAAATGGAGGCCAGATAAGCCACAGCAGCCGCTTCGCTGTCAAACGACGGGTTCTGACCCAGGTAGGTGCCAATGCGCTGCAGCGCCTCCCACTGGATCACCGGACCCACATCGTTGAGCACCAGGCGACGCAAAGCCATCTGCGGCTGCGCCGCCAGTGCCATCCCGATGAGGCCACCCATGCTGGTGCCCACCCAGTCGATCGATACATCGGGCGTTTCCGCGCGCAAGTGCGCCACCAGCGCGGCCATATCTGCCGCATAGGTCGGAATCTGGTAAGCCATGGGGTCGGCCAGCCAGTCGCTGTGGCCACGCCCGGCCACGTCCACAGCGATCACCCGCGAGCGCTGGCACAGCATGCGCGCCAGCGCATCGAAGTCCCTCCCCTGGCGAGACAAGCCATGCACACACAGCACCACCCCGGAAGCTTCAGCCGCTTCGCAAGGCCAATCCCAGTAGGCCAGGCGGCGAGGTTCTCCCGAGGCGGCCGCGGCGCCACCGACGGTGAGATGCTGGAGTTGGGGTGCTGGCATGGTGCAAAGAGATGGGGCGGCGGGATGTGTCCGTGATAATGGATCGGACACCGTTCAATCAATCGTAATGGAAGTGGGGATTTCACATGCTTGCCAACAAAACCGCCCTCGTCACCGGCTCCACCAGCGGCATTGGCCTGGGCATTGCCAAGGCTTTGGCGCGCCAGGGCGCCAACATCGTGCTCAATGGCTTTGGTGATGCCGAAGGCCCCAAAGCTGAAATCGCTGCCCTGGGCGCCAAAGTGGCCTACCACGGCGCCGACATGAGCAAGCCCGCCGAGATCGAAGCCATGATGGCGTTTGCGGCGGCCACCTTCGGCCAGGTGGACATTCTGGTGAACAACGCCGGCATCCAGCACGTGGCCCGCGTCGAAAACTTTCCAGTCGACCGCTGGGACGCCATCATCGCGATCAACCTCACCAGCGCCTTCCACGCCAGCCGCCTGGCCCTGCCCGCGATGCAGAAGGCCAACTGGGGCCGCATCATCAACGTGGCTTCGGTGCACGGCCTGGTGGGCTCGGCCGAGAAATCGGCCTACGTGGCGGCCAAACACGGCATCGTGGGGTTGACCAAGGTGACCGCGCTGGAGAACGCCACCAGCGGTGTGACCTGCAATGCCATCTGCCCGGGCTGGGTGCTCACGCCGCTGGTGCAGAAACAGGTGGACGCCAAAGCCGCAGCGCTGGGCATTTCCAACGAAGACGCCAAGAAACAGCTGCTGGGCGAGAAGGAGCCGTCGATGCAATTCACCACGCCTGAAGAGCTGGGCGAGCTGGCGGTGTTCTTCTGCTCACCCGCCGCCAACAACGTGCGCGGTGTGGCCTGGAACATGGACGGCGGCTGGACCGCTCAGTAACACTGGCCGTCCAGAATGAAGAAGGCCCGCTCGTCGCGGGCCTTCTTCATGGTGCAACGCAAGCCCGATCAGCGCAGTTGCACCGAACCCGAGACCGAGACATTGACCGTCGACTTGCCCGGCTCCACCGGCACCGCCGCGTCCGACATGGCGGCCTTGGCTTCCATGGCCATGGCTCGCGGCTGGAACGGGCGACCTTCCTGATCGGCCGAACTCACCGACACCTCACGCAGGCTGTAGCCGGCAAAACCAAAGCCCTTGGCCACCTCACCGGCTTTCACCTTGAAGCGCTCGATGGCCATGGCCTGGACGTCGGACTCCAGCTTCAGCCGCGCTTCGCGCGACAGCGAGAAACCCATGTTGCTCAGGGTGAGTGTCTGGACCTTGCCCGCCGTGGCGCTGATCCGCGCGAAATCGCGACCCTCGATCACCAGTTCGGTGCTGCCTTGCCAGCCGCTGATCTTGCCTTTGTCGGTGTACCGGGGGTAGATGCTGAACTGACCGGTGCGCACTTCCAGCTGCTGGGGCTGTGCGGCCGCTCGAGCCACCACCAGAGCGGCATCCAGAGCAACCTTGAGCTGGTTCTGCACGGTCACCGCGTCGGTGCCCTCGCGGGTGGTGCTCAGGCTCATGCTCAACCAGTCTTGGGGCACTTCAAGGAAACCGCTGGCGGAGAGGTTGACCACGTTGGCGGGCACAGGCTGGACGCCCTGGGCTTGGGCCAGCGTACCGATGGCAATGAGTGTGGAGAGAAGAAGGGTGCGAAATGGGAAGGGGCTGGACCGGCGGTTGGCGGACGGGATCATTGTTTGAACTTGTACTCTTGAGGTGATTGGCCTCGCAGCTGCTCGCGCAGCCGCTGGCGCTCTTCAACAGACAAGCGGTAAGGCTTGCTGTTGTCCTCCATGTCGTCAAAAGGCTGCCGCAACACGTCGCGCAGTCGCATGGCGTTGCGCGGCTCGCCTTCATCCACCGAAATGGGCATGACCATCACCGTGGCGTTCGACGGCATCGGATGGTTTCGCTGATCGCCTGGACCGGCGTGCGCCGAAACGAGAGTCAACAGGATCAAGCCCAGAGGCAAATGCGTTTTCATGGTTGTTCGAGTATCAACAATCCGGTCATTGTGGGATGTGTCGTCGGTGAAGGGTTCGAGCGTGCGGGCAACATCTGTAACAGCATGTCAGGAAAATAAAAATCCAGTGCTGACAAGCACTTGGCGCTGCCACAATCGCGTTTGTTACATATTCTGGAAGTTGCCTACATGCCACAAAACAACACACGCGCCAACAAGATCCTGGTGGTCGACGATGACGTCCGCATCCGCGACCTGTTGAGACGCTACCTCATGCAGGAAGGTTTTGAAGTCATGCTGGCCGAAGACGGCAAGTCGCTCAACCGCGTGCTGCAGCGCGATTCGGTCGACCTGATCGTGCTCGACCTCATGATGCCCGGCGAAGACGGCCTCTCCATTTGCCGCCGGCTGCGCGCCAACGGTGACCGCACCCCGATCATCATGCTCACCGCCAAGAGTGAAGACGTCGACCGCATCGTGGGCCTGGAAGTCGGCGCCGACGACTACCTGGGCAAACCGTTCAACCCGCGCGAACTGCTTGCCCGCATCCACGCGGTGCTGCGCCGACGCCCGCCCACCGAGGTGCCGGGCGCGCCTTCGCAAGACCAGGAAGTCGTGAAGTTCGGTCCCTTCGAGTTCGACCTCAGCCTGCGCACGCTGCGCAAGGAAGGCGCTGACCTGCCGCTGACCACTGGCGAGTTCGCCATGCTCAAAGCCTTGGTGCGCCACCCCCGCCAGCCGCTGTCGCGCGAAAAGCTGGCGCAACTGGCGCGCGGCCGTGAGTTCGAGCCCTTCGACCGCAGCCTGGACGTGCAGGTCTCGCGCCTGCGCAAGCTCATTGAAGAAGACGCCGCTTCACCCCGCTACCTGCAGACCGTGTGGGGCGTGGGCTATGTGTTCGTGCCGGACGGCAACGCTTGATGTCGGACGAGTCGCGGGTTCCGTTTGAAACCCAACCCACCTCGTTGGAGACGGCGCCTGCGCCGCTGGAGATGCGCCCCAACCGGGGGGTCAGCCTTTTCTGGCGCACCTTCTTCTTTTTGGCGCTGCTGCTGGTGGGCTGCATCGTGGCCTGGCTTCAAACCTTCCGGGCGCTGGAGTACGAGCCGCGAGCGCTGCAGAGCGCCAACCAGCTGGCCTCGCTGGTCAACCTGAGCCGCGCGGCGCTGGTGCACTCGGATTCGATTGCCCGCGTCTCGCTCATCAAGACCCTGGCCGACGAGGAAGGTCTGCGCATCGCGCCCCGCGAACCCAACGACACCTTCCGCCTGTACGACACCGATGTGCTCAGCCGCAACGTGGCGGAACGCCTGAGCGGCCGACTCGGGCCCGACACGCTGGTGGCTCGCGAGGTCAACGGTGCGCCGGGTCTGTGGATCGGCTTCACCATCGATGGCGACCCTTACTGGTTGCTCACCGATCCGTCACGCATCGGCCCGGTGGCGGGCACCACCTGGCTGATCTGGCTGGGCACGGCCGCCCTGCTCTCGCTGACCGGTGCGGCAGTGATCGCCCGGCTGATCAACCGCCCGCTGAAGAAGCTGTCGTTTGCAGCGAGCCGGGTGCGCGAAGGCGATTTCAATGCCAGCCAGCTCAACGAGACCGTGGCCACCAGCGAGATCCGCGAGGTCAACATCGGCTTCAACCGCATGGCACAGCGGCTGTCCAAGATCGAGCAGGACCGTGCGCTGATGCTCGCGGGCATCTCGCACGATCTGCGCACGCCACTCTCGCGCCTGCGGCTGGAAACCGAAATGAGCGTGGCCGACCCGCAGGCACGCGAACACATGGCCGCCGACATCGAACAGGTGAATTCGATCATCGACAAGTTTCTGGACTACGCGCGGCCCGACCACATCAAGCCCGAGCGGGTGAGCCTGAATCAGGTGGTGGACGCGGCGGTGTTCGCCCTGGGTGACAACGAGAACAATGTGTTCACCACCAACATCCCTCCCGAGACCGCGGTGATGGGCGACGCGGTGGAGCTGCAGCGGGTGTTTGCCAACCTGCTGGAAAACGCCTGCCGCTATGGCCGCGACCCCGGCACCGGGGTGGCTCGCGTGGAGATCGCCGCCAAACCCAAGGACGACTGGGTGCTGATCAAGCTGCGCGACCATGGGCAGGGCGTGGACCCCGACATTCTTGAGCAACTCACGCAGCCCTTCTTTCGCGGCGATGTGTCGCGCACTTCGGCCACGGGCACCGGCCTGGGTCTGGCGATCGTGGACCGGGCCATCGGTCGCATGGGCGGGCGCTTTGCGCTGGCCAACAGCAGCACGGGCGGCCTCTCGGCCCACATCAAGCTGCAGCGCGCCCCGGCCTGATGCGCGGATTCAGGTCCGCTTGAACAGCAGGGCCACCGCGCGCGCTTCGATCGACAAGCCCTGCCCCACCGGGCCGATCTTTTCCGCCGTCTTGGCTTTCACGTTGACTTGACCAAGCGCCACACCCAGCGTGCGGGCAATGCCCTCGACCATGGCCGGGATGTGTGGAGCAAGTTTGGGTGCCTGTGCGACCACGGAGCTGTCGACGTTGCCGATCTCGAAACCCGCCTCGCGCACCCGCCGCGCGGCCTCGTGCAACAAGACGCTGGAATCGGCACCCTTGAAACGCTCGTCGGTGTCAGGGAAATGGCGACCAATGTCGCCCAACGCCGCTGCGCCCAGCAAGGCGTCGGTGATCGCATGCAGCAGAACGTCGGCATCAGAATGACCGAGCAGACCTTGGGTGTGCGGAACGTGCACGCCGCCGATGATGAGTTTTCGGCCCGGCACAAGCGCGTGCACGTCCCAGCCCTCGCCGATGCGAAACAAGGGGGCGGTGTTCATGCGCGGCTCCTGAAGATGGCTTCGGCCAGCGCGAAGTCATCGGGGTAGGTGATCTTGAAATTGCGCGCGCTGCCTTGCACGAGCAGCGGGCGGTGACCGGCCATTTCCATGGCGCTGGCTTCGTCGGTGACGCCGGCAAAGCGGTCTGCCGCGGTCGCTTTCAGTGCGGCGTGCAATGCGCCGAGACGAAACATCTGCGGCGTTTGCGCGAGCCATTTGCCAGCGCGGTCGACCGTGGCGCCCACGCGGCCATCGGACTCGGCCTTGAGCGTGTCGGGCAAGGGAATCGCCAGCAGGCCGCCCACGGCGTCGTGCTGGCAAGCGTCGATCAGCGCGTCCACCATGGGCGCGGTCACCAGGCAGCGCGCAGCGTCGTGCACCAGCACCCAGTCGCTCGGATCGGTCCCCTCGTCCAGCAAGGCCTGCAATCCGTTGAAGACGCTTTCTGCGCGTGTGCTGCCGCCGCAGCGCAGCGCCGTGACACCCGGGTAGCCAGTGTTCCAGAAATCATCACCGGGCGCCGCGACCACCACCAGGCGGTCCAGGCGCGCCACAGCGCGCAGCGCTACCAGGGTGTGCAACACCATGGGCAGGCCGAGGATGGGTTGGTACTGCTTGGGGACTTCGGTGCCGGCACGCGAGCCGGTGCCGGCGCAGGGCAACAAGGCGTGGCAACGGATGCCGGCCTCTGGAGTGGTGTGGGGGGTCAATTCGTGAGCGGCGTCGGGCATGGGTGGCTGCATTCTAAAATCAGGCCTCACACACCCCCTGTTCGCTCGGACCGGGGGTGTTCGTCATGGAAACACCGCCCGTCATGGACCTCCCCAAACTCACCCCCGGCAAACGCTTCACCCTGCCCCACCCCGGCGGCTCGGCCGACGCGTTGCTGCTGGCCAAACTCGCTGCTCGCGACAAGGCCACGGGCCGGCTCACGGCCATCATCACGTCGGACGCCAACGACGCCCAGCGCCTCATCGACGAGATGGCGTTCTTCGCGCCGGAGTTGCGCTGCGCGTTGTTTCCCGACTGGGAAACCCTGCCCTACGACACCTTCTCGCCGCACCAGGACCTGATCAGCGAACGCCTGGCCACTCTTTGGAGAATTTCCCAACGCGACAAGGACACCGGCGCCGACGTGGTGCTGGTGCCCGCCACCACCGCGCTGTACCGCGTGGCGCCGCCGGCGTTCCTGGCCGGCTACACCTTCCAGTTCAAGGTCAAACAAAAGCTCGATGAAGCGCGCCTGAAGAGCCAGCTCACGCTCGCGGGCTACCAGCACGTGACCCAGGTGGTGAGCCCGGGCGAATACGCGGTGCGCGGCGGCTTGATCGACCTCTTCCCCATGGGCAGCCTCGTGCCCTACCGCGTGGACCTGTTCGACGACGAGATCGACAGCATCCGCACCTTCGACCCCGACAGCCAGCGCAGCCTGTACCCGGTGCCCGAAGTTCGGCTGCTGCCCGGGCGCGAGTTCCCCATGGACGACGGCGCGCGCGCGAAATTCCGCAGCCGTTGGCGCGAACTGCTCGACGGTGACCCAACGAAGAGCCGCATCTACAAGGACATGGGCAACGGCGTGGCCACCGCCGGCATCGAGTACTACCTCCCGCTGTTCTTCGACGACACAGCCACCGTGTTCGACTACCTCGGCACCGACGCCACCGTGGTGCTGCACGGCGATCTGGAGCCCGCCTTCCAGCGCTTCTGGCAAGACACGAAAGACCGCTACCGCCTGGTGCACGGTGACCCGGAGCGCCCGGTGTTGCCGCCCGATTCGCTGTTCTTGAGCGTTGAGCAGTTTTACGCGCGGGCCAACGAGCACGCGCAGCTCTCGGTGCGCCCGGCCAACGCCGATCGGGCCGAGCAGGAGCACAGCGCCTTCGCGCAGAAGCTGGGCGACCTGTCGGTGGTGCGCGGTGCCGAAGACCCACTCTCGCGCCTGCAAGGTCACATCCGCAACACCGCGCAGCGCGTGCTGCTGCTGGCCGAGAGCGACGGACGTCGCGAGAGCCTGCTCGACTTCCTGCGCGCCAGCGGCGTCAACCCGCCGGCTTTCGATTCCTTGCTGGAGTTCCAGACCAGCAGCGAAAAGCTGGGCATTGCCACCGCTGCGCTGTCCACCGGCTTTTCGTGGCTCGAAGACGGCATCGACTTCGTCACCGAGACCGAGCTGTTTGCTGCCAGCCCCACCACGCGCCGGCGCAAGAAGCAGGAACAGGTCAGCGATGTCGACGCGCTGATCAAGGACCTCTCCGAGCTCAACCTGGGCGACCCGGTGGTGCACATCGCGCATGGCATCGGCCGCTACCGCGGCCTGATCAACCTGGACATGGGCGAGAAGAACGCCGACGGCACACCAGCGCTGATGGAGTTCCTGCACCTCGAGTACGCCGACAAGGCCGTGCTCTACGTGCCGGTGAGCCAGCTGCAGCTGATCGGCCGTTACACCGGCGTGGGTGCCGACGAGGCGCCTTTGCACCGCCTGGGCAGCGGCCAGTGGGAGAAGGCCAAGCGCAAGGCCGCCGAGCAGGTGCGCGATGCCGCCGCCGAGCTGCTCAACATCTACGCCCGGCGCGCTGCGCGCCAGGGCCACGCCTTCCGCTATTCGGCGCAGGACTACGAGGTGTTCGCCAACGACTTCGGCTTCGAGGAAACCGCCGACCAGCGCGCCGCCATCCATGCGGTGATTCAGGACATGATCAGCCCGCGACCCATGGACAGGCTGGTGTGCGGCGACGTGGGTTTCGGCAAGACCGAAGTCGCCTTGCGCGCCGCCTTCGTGGCCGTGACCGGAGGGCGCCAGGTGGCCTTGCTGGCGCCGACCACGCTGCTGGCCGAACAGCACTACCAGACGCTGGTGGACCGCTTCGCGAAATGGCCGGTGAAGATCGCCGAGATGAGCCGCTTTCGCTCGGCGAAAGAAATCACCGCCGCGGCCAAGGGCCTGGGCGACGGCTCGGTGGACATCGTGGTCGGCACGCACAAGCTGCTGAGCGAGAGCGTGAAGTTCAAGGACCTCGGCCTGCTCATCATCGACGAGGAACACCGCTTCGGTGTGCGCCACAAGGAACAGATGAAAGCGCTGCGCGCCGAGGTGGATGTGCTCACACTCACCGCCACACCGATCCCGCGCACGCTGGGCATGGCGCTCGAAGGCCTGCGCGATCTGAGCGTGATCGCCACCGCCCCGCAGCGCCGCCTGGCCATCAAGACCTTCGTGCGCAACGAAGGCAATGGCGTGATCCGCGAAGCGGTGCTGCGCGAGCTCAAGCGCGGCGGCCAGGTTTACTTTCTGCACAACGAGGTCGACACGATCGAGAACCGCCGGCAGAAGCTCGAAGAAATATTGCCCGAGGCGCGCATTGCGATTGCGCACGGCCAGATGCCCGAGCGCGAGCTGGAGCGCGTGATGCGCGACTTCGTGGCGCAACGCTTCAACGTGCTGCTGTGCTCCACCATCATCGAGACCGGCATCGACGTGCCCACCGCCAACACCATCGTGATGGCGCGCGCCGACAAGTTCGGCCTGGCGCAGCTGCACCAGCTGCGCGGGCGTGTGGGCCGCAGCCACCACCAGGCCTACGCCTACCTCATGGTTCCCGACATCGAAGGCCTGACCAAACAGGCCGCGCAGCGGCTGGACGCGATCCAGCAGATGGAGGAGCTTGGGAGCGGCTTCTACCTGGCCATGCACGACCTGGAGATCCGCGGCGCGGGCGAGGTGCTGGGCGAGAACCAGAGCGGCAACATGCTGGAGGTCGGGTTTCAGCTCTACAACGAGATGCTGAGCGAAGCCGTGCGCTCGCTCAAAGCCGGTCGCGAGCCCGACCTGCTCTCGCCCCTGTCGGTCACGACCGACATCAACCTGCACGCGCCCGCGCTGCTGCCCAGCGACTATTGCGGCGACGTGCACCTGCGCCTGTCTTTCTACAAGAAGCTGGCCACCGCGCAGACCACCGACCAGGTGGACGGCTTGCTCGAAGAAATCGTGGACCGCTTCGGCAAACTGCCACCGCAGGCGCAGACGCTGGTGGACGTGCACCGCCTGCGGGTGCTCAGCGCGCCTTACGGCGTGGTCAAGGTGGACGCAGCACCCGGCGTGATCCAGATCACCTTCCGACCCAACCCGCCGTTCGACTCGATGCGCATCATCGAACTCATCCAGAAGAACCGCCACATCAAGCTGGCCGGCAATGAAAAGCTGCGCATCGAGCGCGCCTTGCCCGAGGTGAAGGACCGCGTGCAGCTGGTGCGCGACGTGCTCCGATCACTCGGCCAACCGACAAAACAACCCGCCACTGTTTGATCCCCATCCCATGACCAACGCCACCGAATTCGCCCCCGGCCTCACCGTTCAAGGCTTCACACCCCCGCTCAAGCTCAGCGACTTCAAGCTGATCGCGTTCGACATGGACTCCACGCTGATCAGCATCGAGTGCGTGGACGAAATCGCCGACGCGGTGGGCAAGAAGGCCGAAGTGGCCGCCATCACCGAAGCCGCCATGCGCGGCGAGATCACCGACTACAAGGACAGCCTGCGCCAGCGCGTGGCCCTGTTGCGCGGCGTGACCGTGGCCGACATGGAACAGGTTTACACCGAGCGCCTGCGTATCAATCCCGGCGCGGCCGAGCTCATCACCGCCTGCAAGGCTGCGGGTCTGAAGGTCTTGCTCGTGTCGGGTGGATTCACCTTCTTCAGCGAGCGTGTGCGACAAACGCTGGGCATCGACTTCACGCGCGCCAACGTGCTCGAAGTGGAGAGCGGCCCCAACTGCGGCCAGCTCACCGGCCGCATGGTCGACCAGTCTTGGGGCGACATCTGCGACGGTGCGGAAAAGCGCCGCACGTTGCTCGAAGTGGCTTCGCTGCTGGGTATCGAACCTTCACAGTGCATCGCCATGGGCGACGGCGCGAACGACCTGCCCATGATGGGCGTGGCCGGTCTCTCGGTGGCCTACCACGCCAAGCCGGCCGTGCGCGCTCAGGCCATGGTGGCCATCAACGAAGGTGGCCTGGACCGCCTGCTCGACATCCTTCGCTGATTCGAAGCAACTTGGCCCGGCTCAGCGGCCGGGATGCTGGCGGTCGTGGCGTTGACGCGCGATCGACCGGCTGGCGTGGTCCTGGGCACGCTCCACCCGCGCGGCCTCGCGGTAAGTCACCTGCCCGTCGGCTTCGGTACGGCGCTCCAGCCGCCCGATCCTGCGTTGCTGGTGTTCCAGCCGGGCCTGCTCGCGCCCGGTGAGCTGACCCGACGCAACGCCCTGCGTGATGCGGTCGGCCTGCCGGTCCTGGCGATGGTCGACGCGTGCTTCCTGGCGTTCGGCCAGGCCGTCGGGCAACGGTGTAGCGGCGTGAACGGGCAAGGCCACGAGGCCGCAGGCAAAGGCCACCGAGGCGAACAGGGACTTCTTGAAGTGGGTCATGACAGGTTCCTTGTGGATGAAAGTGCATGCACCGACGTGGTCCATGCCTCCCTTGAACCGGCTTGTGCCCGCCGCGCTTATGCAAGGATCGGGGTGACCCCACACAATGGCGGGGTGATGTCGGCGCACGCGTAAGAAATCCGCGCGAGCCGGGTTCAAGCAGCAACCACCTTTGGTCATTGCCCTGCCCGACCTTCCAGACATGCCTTCAACCATCCGCCACGCGTTGTTCCGCTGGGCACTGCTCGTGCTGCTGGCCTGCTCGGCGCAACACGCGCTGGCCGACCTGGCCGTGCCGGGCGCTGCCGAATGGACGCGCATGACGCCCCAGCAACAGGCCGAGCGTCGCGAGGCACTGCAACGCCAGTTGCAGCAGGCCAGTCCGCAAGAGCGCCAACGCTTTCGGGAGACGCTGCGCGAGCGCCTGGAATCGCTGACACCGGAACAGCGGCAAGGGCTGATCAACAGCGCCCGCGAACGCTGGCAGACCATGACACCCGAAGAGCGGCGCGAAATCACCGAAGAGCGCCGGCGGCGGGTCGAAGACATGTCACCCCGGGAGCGCCGCGCCTTGTTGCGCGAACGGCGTGCGCTGCTGGACAACATGACGCCGCAGGAACGCCGGGCACTGCGCGAAAAACTCCAGGCCGACTGAGTGACCATGCCGCCACCCCGATCGGGCACCACCTGGGCAGGCGCGTTGGGCGCCGCTGCGCGCTGGGTGGGTGGCACCAGAGCACCGGCCAGCGAACCACCAGACGACTGGGCCTTGTGGCGATCGGCCTGCGCGGGCGACGCAGCTTGCGCCACCCGGCTGGTGCGCAGGCTCACGCCGCAGGCGCATGGCCTCGCCCTGCAACTGGTGGGGCGCCACGAAGACGCCGAAGACCTCGTGCAGGAATCGTTTCTCCGGCTTTGGGGCAGCAACCCCAGCGACACCCGTGGCGCCAGCTTGGCCACGTTCTTCAACACGATCGTCATCAACCGCTGCAAGAGCTGGCTCGTCAGGCGCCACGAGTTCAGCACCGAGCACGAGGTGCTGATCGAGCTCGCGGATGCCGAGCAGGTGGCGCACAGCCCGCACGGCAGCGAGAGTGCCGAGCTGCCACCCCGCCAGCTTCAGGCCGCCATGGCCCGGCTGCCCCCGCGCCAACGCATGGCCCTGGCCATGTGGGCTTATGCGGACGCCGACGTGGCCACCATCGCGCGGTCACTCCAGATCGACAGCAATGCCGCGCACCAGCTGCTGCACCGTGCCAAAGCCACGCTGCGGCACATGATTCAGGAGACCCCGCCGTGAACACACCCGACAACACCCCCAACGATCAGGCGCTGCGCACGGCGATGCAGCGGTCCCTGGCCCAGTCACCGTCACAAGGACTCGATGGTCTGCAGGCCAAGGCACTGGCGCAGTGGCGCGAGCAAGCGCACCACACTCCAGCAATGGCGCTTGGCACGTCGGCAGCGTGGCGCATGCACCCACGGGCATGGCTGGCGGGTGCCGCAGCGCTGGTGGCGGTCGCGCTGCTGCTGCAACCCGCCACCGCGCCAGACCCCGCACTGGACGAACTGCTGCAGCCCGATCTGCTCTCTCTCATCAGCCTGGGCGAGCTCTGACGCAGCACGGCGTCTCAGGGTGCGACAGCGCACAGACGGCCCCCAAATCTCCTTTTAGAGTCACGACATTGGCGTTGGGGCTACCTGCCCTGCACCATGCGGTGACCTTGCAATTCGTTGGGCCACGCGACTCAACCCATCCAAGGAACACCCCATGAAAACACGTCAATTTTTCCCCGTCATGATGCTCGCCGTGGCCGCTTCGGTCCTGACCCTGGCCGGCTGCGGTTCGACCTCCACCCAGTCCAGCACTGGCCAGTACCTGGACGACACCGCCATCACCACCAAGGTGAAAGCTGCCATCTTCAATGACGCATCGTTGAAGTCGGCAGAGATCAACGTCGAGACCTTCAAAGGCGCCGTGCAGCTCAGCGGCTTTGTGAATTCGCAAGCCGACATCCAGCGCGCCGTGGCCGTGACGCAAGGTGTGGCCGGTGTGAAGTCGGTCAAGAACGACATGCGCATGAAGTGACCCGAGCCCTGAGCTCAATCTTTCAATCCATCAGGAGATCACCATGAAATCCATTGCAACGCGCTCGATGACGATCGCTGCTTCCATCGCCTTGCTGGCTGGCCTCACCGCCTGCAGCGGCATGTCGCGCCAGGACCAGAACACCGCCATTGGCGCGGGTGCGGGTGCTGTGGGCGGCGCTGTGTTGACCGGTGGCAGCACCATCGGCACCCTGGGTGGCGCCGCCATCGGTGGCGTCATCGGCAACCAGGTCGGCAAGTGATCGCGGCCGGCTTCGGCCGGCCTGCTGTTCACCTTGTTCACCTTCACGAAAGACGCCATGAGCACACTTGACAAAACTGTCGGAGACGAAGTCTCCAACCTCGCACACACCGCAGAGCGCGCTGCCAACACAGCGCGCAACGGCATCGGCCAAGGCCTGCATGACATGTCCAACGGACTGGAGCATGCGCGCTCGGAAACCGGCAACGCCCTGCGCCAGCTCGCGTCCGAATCGGACGCATTGCTGCACCGTGGACTGGACAAAGTGCGCGACGCTTCGGGTCAGCTGCGCGAGAAATCGCTGCACGCCAGAGACGCTGCATCCACCTACATCCAGCACGAACCCATGAAGTCGGTGCTCATGGCTGCGGCCGTGGGCGCTGGTCTGATGGCGTTGGTGGCGCTCTTCAGCCGCAACGGCCACAACGGCCGCTGATCGCGGTCGCAGCTCCCATGCTCCACCCCGTGTTCCGCCTGGCGGCGTCACAACCGCAGCTGTTGGCAGAGCACGCGGCGGGCTACGCCGGTCTGCTGGCCGAAGAATTGACCAGCACCGGCGCGCACATCAAAAAACGCATTGCCCTGCAAATCGTCGGGCTCCTGAGCCTGATGGTCGCCTGCATTCTGAGCGGGGTTGCGGTGCTGTTGTGGGCATCCTTGCCCCCAGCTTCCATGCAGCAGCCCTGGTTGCTATGGTTCACACCGCTGGTGCCCGCATTGACAGGTGCCTTGGCTCTGCTGGCGGCCCAGAACCACAAGGCCCCGCCCGCATTTGCCCACCTGCGCGAGCAGTTTGCGCAAGACGCTTCTCTGCTGCGCCGGACGACCGCGCCATGAACCCACCTGAAACCGCCCAGCAGCGACTCGCGCGCAGCCGCGCCCAGGTGGTGCAATGGCTTGAGGAGGACCAGATGCGTCGCGACACCTTCGCGCACAGCGGTCTGGGTCAGCTCACAGCCTTGCCTTGGTTGCGCCGCATTGGCGACCATCCGCTGGCGAGTCTGGCGCTGGGCGCAGTGACGAAGTGGTGGATGAAGCCGCGGACAACGCGCTCACCTGCAACCGGTGTGCTGGCAATCGGCACCGGCCTTGGGCTGCTGCGCCGCCGGCCGGTTTTGACACTGGCCACGGTGGCAGTGATCGGTGCTGTGACCTGGTGGACGCAGTTCCGCAAACGCCCGCCCGCCCCAACCACCACCCCATTGAAGTAAGGAAACCCCATGCTCTACACCATCGCCGTCGTTCTGCTCGTCCTCTGGCTGCTCGGCCTGGTCACCTCCACCACCCTCGGCGGCTTCGTTCACGTGCTGCTGGTGATTGCCGTGGTCATGGTGCTGTTGCGCCTGATCAGCGGACGCAAACCGTTCTGACCCACCGCGGGCTCAACCGCCCGCGCGTTTGACGGGGTGGCCCAGTGCCTTGAGCGCGGCCATCACCTTCTCGACGTGATCGCCCTGGATCTCGATCACGCCGTCTTTCACGGTGCCGCCTGAGCCACAGGCCGCCTTGAGCTGCTTGCCCAGCGCAGCCAGATCCGCGGCATTCAAGGCAACCCCCTTCACCAGGGTCACGGCCTTCCCCCCCCGCCCCTTTGTTTCCCGCGACACGCGCACCACGCCATCACCGGCTGATGCTGCCGCGTTCTGTCCGCACACACATTGCGCCACCGGCTGGCGACACGCCGGGCACATGCGACCCGCGTCGGTGGAATACACCAGGCCACCCGTGAAAAGCTTGTTTTTCATGGGGCTGGATCGTAGCGTGCCCAGCCCATTCGGGCGCGCACCACCGGTACACTGGGCCGAACCATTCCAACGCCATGCCATTCCAAGCCTTGGGCCTTGTGCCCACCCTCGCCCACGCCGCCGCCGAACTCGGCTTCACCACCCCCACGCCCATCCAGGCCGCGGCCGTTCCGGCAGCGCTCAACGGGGGTGACGTGCTCGCCACGGCCCAGACCGGCTCCGGCAAGACCGCTGCCTACGTGCTGCCGCTGCTGCAGCGCCTCATGGCGAGCCCCAGCCACACGCCCCGGCGCGTGCGAGCACTGGTGCTGGTGCCCACGCGCGAGCTCGCGGCACAGGTGGGCGAAGTCGTGCGCAGCCTGGCACAACACCTGCCCACCCCAACCAAAACCGCCGTGGTGTTCGGCGGGGTCTCCATCAATCCCCAAATGCTGGCCCTGCGGGGCGGCGCGGACGTGGTGGTGGCCACGCCAGGGCGCTTGCTAGATCTGGTCGAGCACAACGCGCTGAAGCTCTCCAGTGTTGAACTGCTGGTGCTTGACGAAGCCGACCGGCTGCTCGACCTCGGCTTCGCCGATGAACTGGCCCGCGTGCTGGCGCTGCTGCCCGCCGTGCGCCAGAACCTGTTTTTTTCGGCCACCTTCCCTCCCGCTGTGCAGGAACTGGCCAACACCCTGCTTCGCGATCCGCAGCGCGTCGACGTGCCCAGCGCCGAAGTGCAAGAGGCGGTGGTTGTGCAGCAGGCTTACCTGGTGGACACCACACGCCGCACACAGCTGCTGCGGCAGCTCATCAAGACACAAGGCTGGCAACGTGTGCTGGTGTTCGTGTCTACGCAGTACCTGGCCGAACGCGTGGCCTCCAAACTGCACCAGGGCGACCTCTACGCCACCTCGTTCCATGGCGGCCTGAGCCAGGGTGCGCGCAAACAGGCGCTCGACGAATTCAAGGAAAAACGCTGGGACGTGGTGGTGACCACCGACCTGGCCGCGCGCGGCATTGACATCAACGAGCTGCCGGTGGTGGTGAACTACGACCTGCCGCGCTCGGCGGTGGACTATGTGCACCGCATCGGGCGCACCGGCCGCGCCGGCGCCAGCGGCCTGGCCGTGAGCTTCGTGACCCCGGCCTCCGAGGCGCACTGGCACCTGATTGAAAAACGCCAGGGCCTGAGCCTGCCCCTGGAAGTGGTGCCCGGTCTGGAGCCCACCGAGGTGGCGCCGGTGAGCGAAGCCGGTGGTGGCGTGAAAGGCAAGCGCCCGAGCAAGAAAGACAAGCTGCGCGCCGCAGCCGCGCTGAACGCTTCATCGGATCCATCGAGTTCCTGACGCGCGTATCGACTCGTCCGATCAGATCCGGCTCTCGCGAAGCGTGGCCCGGGCACGCGCCACGCGGTGTTTGACGGCGGCCACACTCACACCCATGGTGGTCGCCGCCTCTTCGTACGACAAGCCATCCACCCCGACCAGCCACAGCGCCTCGGTCTGGTTCTTCGGCAAACCGTCGAGGCCTTCCTGAAGGCGCTTCACGCGCTCACGCTGCGCGAGGTGCTCGAAGGGGTCGGGCGCGTTGCAAGGGGCCGCGTCCACCGCGTCACCCAGCCCGAACTGCACCGGCCCCGCCGGGCGAGACACGTGGTTGCGCGCCAGGTTCTGCGCAATCCCGAACACCCAGGTCGACACCTCGGCCTCGCCACGAAATGTGGGCCAGCCCACCACCGCCTGCAGCAACGCCTGCTGCACCAGGTCGTCCACATCGCTGGAGACTGGAATGCGCCTTCGTAACGCATACCGCATGACGTCTGCATAACGCCGAACCAGTCTCCGCCAGTCTTCCTCCGACAAAGTTGGCCTTGGTGATACCGCCCTGTCAGCGGCCTCCTCTTCTTGCTTGGGCGGTCTGATGGTTGGGTCTTGGGTCTGGGACAAGCACATGCAAGCAGTTTGGTTTAACACCGAAGAACTTGACATCCCGTCCCGACGCGATGACTCGCCGTCATGTGCTCGGTGCGAACCCCTAGTGACCCACGGCACCGAGACAACGGACTTGGCGGCAGCACTTACGGGTTGCGACGGGAAAACGCCTGACGCATCTCTACGCAATCGTTGCCCCACTCGCCGTGGGACCTTTGTTCCTCATTTTGAAAGCACAGCCATGAACCCCAAAGTCTTTGCCCAACTCTGTGCCGACGCCGGCAAGGCGCTCGGCCTGAAGGACGCTACCAACACACTCAGCATGGGACAACCCATCACGATCAACAACGTGGAGATCGAGCTCATGATGAAGACCTCGTTCCCCGCGGGTGTTCAACTCATTCTGGAAGTGGGTGCACCCGAGCCCAAGGAACGAGAAGCGGTCTTTGAGGCCCTTCTTGCCCAGCAGATGCTCTGGATGGGCGATCTGAACGGACTGTTCTGCTACGACGCCAACCACGACCGCGTGGTGTTCAGCGTAGGCATGCCCACCGACGACAAAACCAATGGCAACCAGCTCGCCAAAGCCATTCAGGGTTTTGCTGCGCTGGTGCTTGACTGGCGCAACAGCCTGCTCAAGGGCAAGCTCGATCCGGACTGGTTTCTCCAGGACGCCCAGCTCGACAAAATGGCCCACAGCTGAGGAGGACGTCATGGACATACCAGATAGCCACGATGAGCAGGCTCCCGGTCACGAAGGCAGCGACTCAGCCGATGATGACTTGGCTTACTTCTACAAAATTTTTTACGACGATCACACACCCGAGCAACGGAGGGAAATCCCCCGGTTGCAACTCTCCCAGGTGGCGAACAGCGTGGCGCAACTCAGCCCGCGCAGTCGCTTGAGCCTGTCTTCGACAGTCCGTGATACGCCGCCGGGCTCGAAATCGCCGAAATCGCCCCATATCGTCATTGACATGGTGCCCACACCGCACGATCCGCAGGGTATGGCGGACGACGGCGCGGCCTGGGTGACCAAGCTGATGGTGCAGATGCAGGCCATGTCCGAGTTGTCCCAGGCGGAAGCACAAGACCTGCTGGAAAAGGTACCAAGCCTCACGGGGGCCGCTGCACACGCAAAGCAGGACACGCTGGACCACGCGAAGGATTTGCGCAATCGACGCATGCGCACCAGCCTGTATTCGGCGATGGTGATGTACTGGCTCACCTTTGGCCTGGGAAAAGTGGTGGGCAACGTCTACGGCGCCGCCATGGTGGCCAGCGGCATGCCTGCCGCCGCGGTGTACGCCCCCTTGTTCACCATGCTCGGCGTTCCATTCATGCAGGTGATCTTCGGTGAGCCCTACGGTGGCGCATGGCGCAGCGCCGGCGTGAGCTATGGCTCACCCGATCAGGCGGCCTACATCAACTACCAGACGGCGCACGCGCTCTACGTCCGCGCCTGGATCGAAGGGAATACCAGCGACCAGGAAAAGTACCGCAAGGTCATGAACAAGATTGTTGATGGTCTGATCGACCGCGAACACCAACGCAAGCCGGACGGATCACCGCGCATTCCGCCGTGGCTGCGTTCGAACGCGAGCAAGCCCGATCGACACGACGACGGAACCGCCAAGCCGGGCCACGTCGATCCTTCCAGGGCCGTGGTCGGCGCGGCACGCTCACGGTCCTTCTTCACCGATGAAGTTCCAGTGCACACCTTTACTGTGCTCAACGGCCTGTCCGGCGCGGCCAACTTGTTCTGGAAACTGGGGATGAGCAGCGCACTGACGCGCGTGCCCGACATGGTGGCCCATACCTTGATGGGATCCATTGCCATGATTTCCATGTTCGAACTGCAAAACTCGTGGCGGGCGAATTACCAGGGCGTCGACCTCGCGGACGGCGGGCATCCGGCCGTTCTGGGTGCTCAAAAGGAGGCTGCGCGCTTGACTTTTGAACTCTGGAAGGAGCGCTGCACCAAAGCGCTGGTTGTGATCCGGAAGATCGATGACATGCTCCATCAGTTGGAGATTTATCGCGAACATCACACATCGGAGGACAAGAACTGGGAGGACTTGCGCAGCTACGAAGCCACACTTGTTGCGGCCAAGGGTCAGCTGCGTAAATCGCTCAAAGACATGCTGAACGCCTCCCGTCGAGCCCAGAAGGAACTCGCGAAGCTCTCGTCCCGCAACAAACGGGCCAACGAGGCGGCCAAGCGCATCATGTCCTCCATGGTGGGCGAAAGCCCGACTCCCGAGCCCTGGCTGGACGGCGCACCCATGACCATCCGCAGCATCAGCCGCGTGCTGGGATACATGACCGTGCTCTCGACCTCGACAGCCCAGGCCATATTGCTGGGCATGTCATTGGTTGAATACGCAGAGCGACAGGAGAACGCTGCGGCGCTGGCGACGGCGTACAACGCGACCCTCATCAGCGATCCGGTCAATGCCATTGGCCTCACGTCGGACCAGATGGCCGTTGCCACATTCACGGCCAGCACCGTCGCCCTCAACGCCATCATTGGCTGGACCTGCAAAACCCTGTACGGTTTGCCTTTGTGGGAGCACGGCATTCACGCCGTGGCTGGCATTGCAACCCGGGCCATCCAGGGAGCACGCAACAGCCTTGGCCTGGCGCCGGACACCACGTTGCCGGCGCTGCTAGACACCGATCCGGCGAATCCCGTTGCCCCACACGATGGCCCCGCCTACACCCGGCGGGACGAGCACTCCAGCGATATCGAACTGCCACCACTGCGCAGCAGCAGCAGCAGCAGCAGCAGCGATTGACGTCGAGCGAGACGCTCAGAGCGGCTGAGCAACCGGGGTACGTTCACCACCACACGCACGTCCCCCGGGGAGAGGCTGGCCCTGGCGGCCAACGATGGCGAAGGTCCGCGGCGGGTTGGCCTTCGGGACACGCCGCGTCACCGCCGCCACCTCGTCGTTGGCCGGGCGCACACAGCTGCCCGCAGGTAGAAGGCCGCAGGCTTGACGACCAGCGCCCGAGCGGATCGGGCTGCTCAGCTGCACCGACTCGCTGGCCTTGTTGCCGGTCGAGATCGTGCGCAACGGGTTGATCGATCCGCGCGTGGCGCCCCTCGAGATTAGCGAGCAGGCGTATCAGTAAAAGAACTGCCCGCTACAGCGCGCAGCGACGCCAATCACCCTCGAGGCAGCAGCCTTCGCGGCCATGTGTCAGCCGTGGTCGCGCGTGGTGACGCCTGCGCGTTGAGTCTCGCCATTCAGATTGAGCAGCGGCGCCGTTTCACGATAGAACGCGGGCACAAAGCTGGGCAGCGGCTGGTCCAGCAAGGTGGGCGGCAGCGCCAGAGCCCAGAACGCACAGTCCTCGTAGGGTGCGCGCGCCCGCCATGCCGTCAATTGCCAGCCGCTGCGCTGAAATGCGCGCTGCGATCGTCGGTTGTCGTCACGGATGGCCGTGACGAGCGAGCGCATGCCCAGGGACTGGGCCACCCGAACCAACGCACCGATCACCTGGGGGCCTACGCCACGGGCACGCCAGGCGGGCCGCAACCACAAGGTCGGAGCACCCACGCCAACAGCGACAAGCAGTTGGGCGTATCCGACGGCCTCGACCCCTTGGTGGATGGCAAACACGGCAGGCGTACGCGCCCTTCGGCTGGCCAACCAGCCCTGCGGATCGTCCGGGTCTGGTCGAGGAAGTCCTGTCACCCTGTGCGCATCGCCATCGGCCGCCAGTTCACGCACCAGGGTATGGTGCGACGCCCGCAGGCATTCCAGCCGAAGGTCGTCGCCAAGAACCAGCGTCTCGTGCCTCATCGGAACCTCGGGTTCAGTCCGCGACCATCAATCGGCGAAGCTGTGCGCGTGCACGTGACAGACGCAAGCGCGCGGCGCCGGGTGTGATGCCGAGCTGCTGCGCGGCGTCTTCGGCAGACAGGCCTTCGACGCCCATCAGCCACACCGCGTCAAACTGGGACGTGGGCAGATGAGACAGCGCCTGGTCGAGCGCCTTGAGCATCTGCTGCGTCGCGAGGCCCACCTCCGGACCGGGCGTTGCATCCTCGATTTCCGCAAACGAGCCAACCGCACCTGACACCCCTCCCCATGCATTGGTTCGGGCCGCCCACCAGTGACGGCTCAGATTGAGCGCAACCCCGTACAGCCACGTCGAGCGGAGCGACTCGCCGCGAAAACGGTGCCCAATGAGATGGGCCTGCAAAAACGTGTCTTGCAACAGATCTTCGGCGTCGGCCACCGAGCCGATCCGGCGTGTGAGCCAGCGTTGCAGCGGCTGCGCCCGCTTTAGAAACTCGAGAGACCAGTCCACGGAAGCGACCGGGGATCGCGCCGCGGGCAACGGGTTGAGCGCGCCGCAATTGCGATGGTTCGCGGGTCGGCTGGATTCGTTTGCGACAGACATGCCGACAGCGTGCCGGCGGCCCGAACGCGCGTCCATCAGCCCCTTGCCCGATGTCGCCCAGGCTTCCCTGCGCACGCCTGCGGTCAACACCGCAGACCCGACACGAAACGCCTGCGGGACGCACTCATGCACCGCTGATGGCACTTCCGCCACCCGCGCGACACCCCGCCAGGGCGAACTCCTTTTACTGATCCATCATGAAAGAACAATTCATCAAAACCGCGACCGAATTCGCCACCAAAGCCAAACTCGACCCCAAGTTCATCATCGACGGAGGTGCATTCGACGCCAACGGCACCCTGTGTTCCGTGCTGTTCGACGAGAACATCAACCCCAATGAGTGCTTTCTCTACTGCGACATGGGGCCCGTGCCGGGCCAGGGTGCCGAACTGGCCCTGCGCAACCTGCTCGCGCAGAACTACGACGCGTACGCGGTTGCCGCGGCGCGCTTCAGCATCTCACCGGCCAACGGTCACGCCGTTTACACGGTGGCCATCGATCTCACCCACGCCACGGGAGACACGCTGCTCAATGAAATCAAGGGAGCCACCGAACTGGGAGACGAGTGGCGAAAGTCGAGTTTCGCCCATGTCCAGATGAGCGGCCCCAAGCTTTGAC
Source organism: Polaromonas sp. (assembly GCA_013823505.1). The sequence continues at coordinate 46,212 of PNMH01000021.1, forward strand.
CGGAGGACCATGACATGGAAATCAATCTCCAGCTGAAGGCCTCCAAGGAAAAGGCGCCCAGCGCCGTCGTTCCCCGCACCAAGAAACTGATGAAAGTGGCGGACGTGCACTTTCACCCCACCAACTACGCCCAGCAAGGGACGGACCCAGCCCTGCTCATCGAGACGATGGACGCCCTGAAGATCCAGTACACCACGTTGTGCCCGATCCCGACCAACGTGCTGGTCTGTGGTTGCGGCCACGACGACCACAGCTACAACCCAGCCATGGGGCACCCCACCAACCAGGCGAACTACTACATCAGCAACGAAGTGATTCGCTTCAACCGCACGGAGGTGGAGCGCGACGAGTACGTAGAAAACATCCGCAAGGACGCACCGCTGGCTTACAACCAGGGGGTGGATGGCGACACGGCGACACGGTACAACCAGCTCACCCCCGAACAAAAGGATCGATTCGATCCGATGATGACCGGCCTGGTGCTTGGGGACCTGCGGTGTTCTGAAGATCTGATTCGCAAGCTCAGCAACTATCGCGGTGTGTTCACAGGTGTTGGCGAGATCACCGTTCAAAAGGAATGGGTCGAGCAGAAGGTGCCCGCCGTGCATCAGGCCAACCTGACGGACAGATCCGACGGTCTCAAGCACCTGATGCAGACCTGCGGTGTGATCCGGATGCCGGTGGTGCTGCATTGCGACGTGGACGTGATCACGTTTGATCGTCGGCATGGCGAACCGCCCAAGTACTTCAAGCCCATCAAGGCGTTTCTGGCAGATCCGATGTGCAAGAACACGGTCATCATCTGGGCCCACGCGGGTGGCCTGGGCAAGTACTCCTCGATCAGCGAAGGCCATCTCGACCGGCTGCGTGAAGTTCTGACGTCGCCGGCCCACAACCATGTGTACTTCGACATTTCGTGGGACACGGTGGCCAAACAGTTGCAGCGCACCGACCAGAAGGACGCCACCAACAACCCCAAGATGGTGGCAGATCTCGTCAAGCTGCTGAGCGATTTCCCCGACCGCTTTCTCTTCGGCTCGGACTCCCTTAGCCCCAACACCCACGCGTCGTGGTCGGCCACCGCCGACCTGTACAACGAGGTCTTCAACACCTTGTCCAAGGACGCCAGCAAGAGCATCCGCTACGGCAACTACCAACGGCTGCTCGTGGGTGCCCGTCAGGAGATCCGGAGTTACGAAAAGCATTGCATCGACTTCGCGATGGTGCTGATCGACATGCGGCAGGACCGGCAAAGGGACGGCTTTCCGGACGACGTCAAAGGCGCCGTCCTGGAGGCGGCGCAGGACGGCATCAACGTGGGACTGGCTCTTCGCGAACTGGAGCTGCGCAAGACGCCGTTGACGCCCGCCATGCTGATGCTCCAGAAGAAGCTGGTCGCACCCGACCAGTTGCGTCTGATTGCCACGAGCATCCTCGATAAATCCAAGCCGATGCCCTGGGATCAGAACAAGCTCTTCGTCAACAACTACTTGGTGCCCTACAGAAACCGCGGGAAAGTCGGCTCAAAAGCCAACCTGTAACCGGTTAGAGGCCCTAAGGGGCCGACATCCCCCCGAAAAAAAAGGCCTCGCCGGAAAACCAGCGAGGCCTTTAATGTTTGGTGGGCGGTGCAGGGTTCGAACCTGCGACCCCTGCCGTGTGAAGGCAGTGCTCTACCACTGAGCTAACCGCCCGATCGCTCGATCTTGCAACAAGGCATCGATCGATCGGAAGCCTCAGATTATAGCCAGGTTTTCAGCGGATTCAGGCAACGGCCAAAGAACGCCACACGGTTTTTCCTTTGCTGGCCTTGTCCAGGTCGGCCAGCACACCGTCGTGCGCCTGCGTTTCCTGTTCGTTCGCGCGCAGCACCGGCAGCTCGAAGCTGCTCAGGTCCAAGGTCTCGGTCTGGCCGTTTTCATCGGGTGCGTCGCCCAGGTCCATGAGCAACGCGTCCTGGCCACGCGTCATGTTGATGTAGACGTCGGCCAGCAACTCGGCGTCGAGCAGTGCGCCGTGCAGCGTGCGGCCCGAGTTGTCCACGCCCAGGCGGTCGCAGAGCGCGTCAAGGCCGTTGCGCTTGCCGGGGAACATTTCCTTGGCCATCACCAAGCTGTCGGTGACCTGACCAATGACGGTCTTGATCGGTGCGCGCCCCATACGCTCCAGCTCCTTGTTGAGGAAGCTGATGTCGAACGGCGCGTTGTGGATGATCAGCTCGGCGTCGCGCAAATAGTCGAGCAACTGGTCAGCGATGGCAGCGAACTTCGGCTTGTCGCGCAGGAACTCGTTGCTGATGCCGTGAACCTTGAGCGCGTCCTCGTGGCTGTCGCGCTCCGGATTCACATAGAAGTGCAGGTTGTTGCCCGTGAGCTTGCGGTTGAGCAGCTCCACACAGCCGATCTCGATGATGCGGTCGCCGTTGTCGGCGGACAGGCCGGTGGTCTCCGTATCAAGGACGATTTGCCGCATCAGTGGAGCTCCTTGGCGTGGTTGATGGAGTACTTGGGGATCTCCACCGTCACGTCGTTCTGCGCCAGGATGGCCTGGCACGACAGGCGCGAGTTCGGCTCCAGGCCCCAGGCGCGGTCAAGCAGGTCTTCTTCGGTTTCGTCGAGCTCGTTGAGGCTGTTGAAGCCCTCTCGCACGATCACGTGGCAGGTCGTGCAGGCCGCGCTCATGTCGCAGGCGTGCTCGATGTTGATCTTGTTGTCCAGGAGGGCTTCACAGATCGACGTGCCCGCAGGCGCCGTGATGCTGGCGCCCTGGGGGCAGTATTCGGGGTGGGGCAGGATCTTGATGATGGGCATGGGGTTCAGACTTCTTCGAGTTTCTTGCCGGACAAGGCTTGCTGGATGCCGCGGTTCATGCGCAGCGCAGCGAAGGGTTCGGTGGTCTTGGCCAGGGCACTGGTGGCGGCCTCGATCGCCTGGGCGTCGTCGCCCGCAGCGGTGGCCGCGAGCGAGGCGATGAGGGTGTCGATCTGCTCGCGCTCGCCGGGCTCCAACAAGTCGGCGTCGGCGGCAAGCGCGGTGCGTGTGGCAGCGATCATGCGATCTGCGTCCACGCGGGCCTCGACCAGTGCGCGCGCCTTGATGTCTTGCTCCGCCGTGGCGAAACTGTCTTGCAACATGGCGGCGATCTTCTCGTCGGAGAGACCGTAGGCAGGCTTCACATCCACCCGCGCTTCCACCCCGCTGCCCTGCTCTTTCGCGCTCACCGACAGCAGGCCGTCGGCGTCCACCGTGAAGGTCACGCGGATGCGCGCTGCACCGGCCACCATGGGCGGGATGCCGCGCAGCTCGAAGCGCGCGAGGCTGCGGCAATCGGCCACGAGATCGCGTTCGCCCTGCACCACATGCAGCGCGAGCGCGGTCTGGCCGTCCTGATACGTGGTGAAGTCCTGCGCGAGCGCGGTGGGAATGGCGCTGTTGCGCGGCACGATGCGCTCGACCAGGCCGCCCATGGTTTCGATGCCGAGCGAGAGCGGGATCACATCGAGCAGCAGCAGGTCCCCGTCGCGGCTGTTGCCGGCCAGCGCGTTGGCCTGGATCGCAGCACCCAGCGCCACCACCTCGTCGGGGTTGAGGTTGGTCAGCGGTTCCTGCCCGAAGAATTCGCCCACGGTGCGGCGCACCACCGGCATGCGGGTCGAGCCACCGACCATGACCACGCCCTGTACCTCGTCTTTCGTGATGCCCGCGTCGCGGAGCACCTTGCGCACCGCGGTCATGGTGCGGGCCGTCAGCGCTGCGGTGCAGGCCTCAAATTCAGTTGACGTGACAACTTGCTCAATGGTCTGACCGGCCACGCTGGCGCGGAAGGTGTCGCTGGTCGTTGACGACAACGCTTCTTTCACGCGACGCGCCTCGGCGTGCATCGCGGCACGCTCCGAAGCATTGAGCGGCGCGTTCACGCCGGAATGAGCGAGCACCCAGGCGGCCAGCGCCTGGTCGTAGTCGTCACCGCCCAGCGCCGAATCGCCGCCGGTGGCCATGACCTCGAAAACGCCTTTCGTGAGGCGCAGGATGGAGATGTCGAAGGTGCCGCCGCCCAGGTCGTAGATGGCGTAGACGCCCTCGGAGCCGTTGTCCAGGCCATAGGCAATGGCAGCGGCCGTGGGCTCATTGATCAGGCGCAGCACGTTGATGCCGGCGAGCTGCGCCGCGTCCTTGGTGGCCTGGCGCTGTGCGTCGTCGAAATACGCGGGCACCGTGATCACGGCGCCGTACAGTTCGTCGTCAAAACTGTCTTCCGCGCGGAATCGCAACGTGGCCAGGATCTCGGCGCTGACCTCCATCGGTGTCTTGCGGCCTGCCACGGTCTCGACCACGGCCATACCGTCTTGTTCGACCACGTTGTACGACAGCTTGTCCACGTCGACCACCTGCGCGCGGCTGCGGCCCATGAGGCGCTTGACCGAGCTCACCGTGTTGGCGGGGTCCTGCACCTGAGCGGCCAGCGCGTCAAAACCGATCTGGCGGCCCGAGCCGCCTTGCGCGGGATCGAGGTAACGAACCACGCTGGGCAGGATCACGCGGCCATCGGTGGCAGGCAGGCATTCAGAGACGCCGTGGCGCACGGCGGCCACCAGCGAGTGCGTGGTGCCCAGGTCGATACCCACCGCGACGCGGCGTTGGTGGGGGTCTAGGGACTGGCCGGGTTCGGAAATCTGCAGGAGCGCCATGGGTCACGATCGGTTCAAACAACAACCGCCTATTGTCCCAGCAGATCGATGCGGCTTTCCACATCGCGCGCAAAGCGCTCAACGAACATAAGGGCTCTGACCTGCTGCGCCAGCGCGGGCCAGTCGTGCGATTCGTCTGCGGTGGTCTGCAGGCCCTGCAACATGGTGCGACGCGCCTTGGCCACGTCATCTGCCATGCGCTCCAGATCGGCCAGCCCACTGGCTTCTTCGAGGTCTTCGCGCCACTGCATCTGCTGCATCAGGAAAGCAGCCGGCATGGCGGTGTTGTTCTCGGCCTGGATGGGCGCGCCATTCATTTCACACAAGTAAGCCGCCCGTTTGAGCGGGTCCTTCAGGCGCTGGTAAGCCTCGTTGATGCGCACCGACCACTGCATGGCTTGGCGCTGAGCCTGCGCATCGGCGGTGGCAAACCGGTCGGGGTGGGCTTCGCGCTGCAGGTCTTTCCAGCGCGCGTCCAAAGCAGCGCGGTCCACAGCAAAACCCGGGGCGATGCCGAATATCTCGAAGTCGTTGGATTGCAGGTTCAGGTTCATAAAAAAAGCCGCCGACGCTGTGACGCGCGGGCGGCTTGATTGAAGCCACGAAGACATCAAACCCGGAAGCTCTCACCGCAACCACAGCGGTCGCGCTCGTTCGGGTTGTTGAAACGAAAGCCCTCGTTGAGGCCCTCGCGCACAAAGTCGAGCTGTGTGCCGTCAATGTAGGCCAGGCTCTTGGGGTCGACCAGCACCTTCACGCCGTTGTCCTCGAACACCACGTCTTCCGGCGCGATCTCGTCGGCGTACTCCAGCTTGTAGGCCATGCCGGAGCAGCCCGTGGTCTTCACGCCCAGGCGCACGCCCACGCCTTTGCCACGCTTGGCAATGTAGCGGGTCACGTGCCGCGCAGCGGCTTCGGAAATGGAAATGGACATGGCGCCTGTGCAGCTCAGTGGCTGTGCTTCTTGCGGTAGTCGTCCACCGCGGCCTTGATCGCGTCTTCGGCCAGGATGGAGCAATGGATCTTGACCGGCGGCAACGCCAGTTCTTCGGCGATCTGGCTGTTTTTCAGCGCAGCCGCTTCGTCCAGCGTCTTGCCCTTGACCCACTCGGTCACGAGCGAGCTGGAGGCAATCGCCGAGCCGCAGCCATAGGTCTTGAAGCGCGCGTCTTCGATCACGCCAGTGGTCGGGTTGACCTTGATCTGCAGTTTCATCACGTCGCCGCAGGCGGGCGCGCCCACCATGCCGGTGCCCACGCTGTCGTCGCCTTTTTCGAACGAGCCCACATTGCGGGGGTTCTCGTAGTGGTCAACCACTTTTTCTGAATAAGCCATGATCTTTCTCCTTCAGTGTGCTGCCCACTGGATGGTGGACAGGTCGATGCCGTCTTTGAACATTTCCCACAGGGGCGAGAGTTCGCGGAGCTTGGCAACATTTTCCTTGATCGTCGCAATCGCGTAGTCGATCTCTTCTTCGGTCGTCCAGCGGCCGATCGTCATGCGCAAGCTGCTGTGCGCCAGCTCATCGCTGCGTCCCAGGGCGCGAAGCACATAGCTGGGCTCCAGGCTGGCCGAGGTGCAGGCCGAGCCCGACGAAACCGCCAGACCTTTGATGCCCATGATCAGCGACTCGCCTTCAACGTAGTTGAAGCTCATGTTGAGGTTGTGCGGCACGCGCTTCGTTTCGTGGCCGTTGATGAAGACTTCTTCCACATCTTTCAGGCCGGCGAGCATGCGCTCGTGCAGGGCCCGGATGCGCGCGTTCTCTTCGTGCATCTCGGCTTTGGCAATGCGGTAGGCCTCGCCCATGCCCACGCACTGGTGCGTGGGCAGCGTGCCCGAACGCATGCCGCGCTCGTGACCGCCACCGTGCATCTGCGCTTCGATGCGGATTCGAGGTTTGCGGCGCACATACAGGGCGCCGATGCCTTTGGGGCCATAGGTCTTGTGCGAGGTCAGGCTCATCAGGTCGACCGGCAAGGTCTGCAGGTCGATGTCC
>PNMH01000022.1 GCA_013823505.1 Polaromonas sp.
CAAATCGTGATGCCGCAGAACTGGCTGTTCCTGACCAGCTACAAGAAGCAGCGTGAGTCCCTGCTCAAGTCGGTGCAGTGGAATCTTCTGGCTCGTCTAGGTGAAGGCGGCTTTGACAGCCCACAGGCGGCGGGCGCTTTCATCATCCTGCTGACTCAAACCAACACCACGCCGGCGGTGGATTCGACGCTCCGTGGTGTGGAGGCCAGCGCTCCTAAAGGAGCGCAAGACAAGGCTGCACTGCTGCGGCAAGGCGTAATCGTGGCAGTTAGCCAAAAAGGGCAGCTGGGAAACCCCGATGCGACCGTCGCGTTGGGTCAGCTATCTAGCGCCAATTTGCTTCGGCAAGCTGCAGTCAGCATCGAAGGCCTGTCAACGGGTGACGGCGAGCAGTTCTTGTCCACATTCTGGGAGGTTGATTGGCGGCAAGGCGTGTGGGAACCGTTCATTCAGAGCGTCGATGCAACCGAGCCGTACGGTGGTCGCTCCGAGGTTGTGCGGTGGGAACGCGGTCGTGGGGCTCTCCACTCATTTCCATCGGCTCACAACTTCCCGTCCGAGTACATGAATGGGCGGCAGGTTCTGGGAAAAGCTGGCTTGCGTATAACGCAAATGCGAAAGCTCGCATGTACCTTCTATGGTGGCGAGGTATTCGGAAAGAATGGTGCGACTGTAGTTCCGCACGACTCACAACACTTGCCGGCGCTGTGGTGCTTCGCGACTTCGCCGGAGTACGGTGAGCTCGTTCGTGAGATTGACCAAAGCCTGAAGGTCACCGTTGGGAGCCTGCTCAAGGTCCCGTTCGACCTTACCCACTGGCAACAGGTCGCCGCCGAACGCTACCCCAACGGGCTGCCCAAGCCGTACTCCGACGACCCCACCCAATGGCTGTTCCACGGTCACCCGCAGCCAGCCACCGACCCGCTGCAAGTCGCAATCGCCCGTCTGTCCGGCTACCGCTGGCCGGCCGAGACCGACACGGCGATGGAACTGGCAGACGAGGCCCGCACCTGGATTGCGCACTGCGAGAAGCTCGCCGAACACACCGACGACGATGGCATCGTCTGCCTGCCCTCGGTGCGCGGCGAGGCGCCCGCTCACGACCGTCTGCTCAAGCTGCTGATTGCCGCCTGGGAGACCGTGCAGCCCGGCAGTTGGAAACCCGCCGTGCTCGACAAGCTGCTGGCCGACGCCGACTGCGCCGGCAAGGGCTTGGACGTTTGGCTGCGCGAGAAGTTCTTCGAGCAGCACGCCAAGCGCTTCCACCACCGCCCCTTCATCTGGCATGTGTGGGACGGCCTGAAGGACGGCTTTGCCGCGCTAGTGAACTACCACCAGCTCGACCACAAGAAGCTTGAACGCCTCATCCACACCTACCTGGGCGACTGGATTCGCCAGCAGGAGGCCGGCGTGCGCGACCGCATCGATGGTGCCCCCACGCGCCTTGCCGCCGCCCAGGACCTGAAGCGCCGCTTAGAGCTCATCCTCGAAGGTGAGTCCGACGGCAAGACCGGATACGACATCTTCGTTCGCTGGAAGCCCCTGGCCGAGCAGCCCATCGGCTGGAACCCAGACCTCAACGACGGCGTGCGCCTGAACATCCGCCCCTTTATGACCGCCGAGGTGCTGCGCCACAACAAGAAGCCCAAGCTCAACATCACCTGGGACAAGGACCGCGGCAAGGATGTCGAGAGCGCACCGTGGTTCAAGACCTTTGGTGGCGACCGCATCAACGACCATCACCTGACGCGTGCTGAAAAGCTGTCAGCGAAAGGAAGCAGCTGATGTTGCTCACGCGTCTGCAGATTGAGAACTTCCGCGGTATCAAGTCGCTCGACCTCACACTGGGTGAGACCACGGTTCTCATCGGCGAGAACAACAGTGGCAAGACCACCGTGCTGCAAGCCTTGCGCGCGTGCCTGCAGCACCTGCGCGGCAGCGGTCGAGCTTCAGTGTTCGAGGACTTCGATTTTCACTTTGACGGTGCTTCGTCTGACCCGACGACAGCGCCGCCCATCGTCATCACGCTGACGTTTGAGGAATCGAAGCCAGACGAATGGTCCGAGGAAGTCGAGCGGCAGCTGGGGGGCGACGCCAGCATCGTCATGCTGATGCCGCCGGATGACCATCTTCGAGTTCAGCTGCGTGTGACGTCAGAGTTCTCGAAAGTCACCCAAGAGGTAGATACCGGCTTCGACTTCCTGGACGCAACGGGCAAACCGTTGGCACCTAAGAGCAAGGGCCGGTTGTCAGCGCTGCAGCAACTGCGGCCGCTGTTCTACCTGTCAGCCCTCCGCGACGCCGGCAAGGAGTTCTCACGAACCTCGCAGTTCTGGTCGCCCTTCGTCAAGAACTCCCAGATTGACGCAACCAAGAAGGCGGAAATCGAGGCTCAGCTCCAGGAAATCAACGCGGAAATCATCGAAGCCCATGGCACGTTCAAGGGCGTTCGCGAGCACCTGTCAAAGGTGCAGGAACTCGTGTCCCTGGGGCAGAAGGACGTGGTGAGCGTGGATGCGGTTCCGGCCCGCATCTTCGACATGCTCAACCGCACCCAGGTGAGCATCGCGTCTTCCACAGGGGCTCGGCTGCCTATTGCACGACACGGCGAAGGCACGCAGAGCTTGACCGTGTTGATGCTGTTCGATGCCTTCCTTCGCTCGGAGCTGGCTCGGAAGCAGGGCGTCAAGGACTCGCAGCCCATCGTTGCGTTAGAGGAGCCCGAGGCGCACTTGCATCCAAGTGCGGTGCGAGCGCTCTGGAAGACCATTCGGGACATCAAAGGTCAAAAGCTGATTGCCACGCACTCAGGCGACCTGCTGTCGGTGGTTGATGTCGGTTCCATACGGCGGCTGTATCGCCAAGGCACTGAGGTTCATGTCGGTCTACTGCCGTCGGGCTTGCTTCGCGACAGAGAGCGCCAGAAGTTCGACTTCCTGGTTCGTCGAACCCGAGGCGAGCTGTTCTTCGCGAGGTGTTGGCTGCTCGGAGAGGGTGAGACGGAAGCGATTCTGTTTGCCGGCGCGGCCGAACTTCTTGGCATCGACCTGGAACAAGCCGGTGTGCGCTGCGTAGAGTACAGGCAAGGCGACATCTCCTACTTTCTTGAGGCAGCGAACTCGCTCGGAATTGCTTGGCACGTGTTCACCGACGCCGACGCGCAAGGTCTTGGCGATGCGCAAAAGGCCAAGGACAGAGTGCCGGGCGGAACGCTTGTCAATCGTCGGGTGACGACCATGGTCGGCGCCGCGTCTGCGGAACCCTACCTCGCGACACATGGATTCCTGGACTTCTACGAGACGTTGATTGGCCCAGCCAAGGTGCGTGAGATTCAAGTGCCGAGGACTGATGCTGCCTATCCTGTCGAGGTTACCAAGCGAATTCCAAACGGCAAACCCGCTGCGGCACATGCGGTGGTTGAGGAAATGAAGCGTCGCGGCGCGGCTTCGGTGCCTACGGCACTTCGGCTGGCCATCCTGAAGGCAGCGGCGCTAGGCCGGAGGTGCTGATGAACTACCTAGACACACTGAATACCAGCCAGACTGAAGCGGCCCTGTGGAACGACGGCGCGTTGCTGGTTCTTGCAGGCCCAGGCTCGGGAAAGACCAAGACGCTGACGGCTCGGGTGGCCCGGCTCATTTCGGAGAGTTCGGGCGAATCCTTCCGCATCCTTTGTTTGACCTTCACCAAGAAGGCAGCAACGGAGATGCGCGAGCGGCTATTCAAAATCGTGCCGGACGCACGCGACCGTGCGCTGCTCTCGACATTTCACTCGTTCGCCACGGACATACTGCGCCAACATGGCAGCCATTTTGGCCTGACACCCGAGTTCGAGATTCTTGAAAGGTCGGAGCAGATTTCGATTGTCAAGCGGTTGCTGGCGGCCAACGAAGATGGCTATTCGCGCATCGTATCGGCCGAGAAGGCACTCGAGTCTCTGGAGTTTCTTTTCCGTGGCTTGGTACCCGATGACAAGGTGGCTTCGCTGCTGAAGGATGGCGAGGTCGGCAGGCAACACGCAGCTCTTTTTGCAGCCTACAAGCAAGCGCTGCGCGACCAGAATGCCCTGGACTACGGAGCCATCCTCTACTTCTGCGAAGAGCTTTTGACAGCACGGCCGCGCCTCGCACGTCAGCTCAGAACGGTCTACAAATACATCTGCGTTGATGAGTTCCAGGACACGAATCTGGCTCAGTACCAGTTGCTGCGGGCGCTGACACCCGAGCGCGACGCGAATCTCTTCATCGTTGGCGATGACGACCAAATCATCTACCAGTGGAACGGTGCCAGCCCGACGCGTATCAACGAGTTGGAGCGCCACTACGAACTGAAGACCATTCAGCTGCCAGAAAACTACCGTTGCCCTGCGGAGGTGGTCGACCTTGCGAACGCGTTGATTGCCCACAACGGCGAGCGAGCTGCGGGCAAGAAGCCCTTGAAAGCGATGCGAAGCCTGGCAGAAACCTCTCCCATCGGCTTGGAGCGATTCGACGATGAAGACGAGGAAGCTGCCGCAGTGGCGTCGCACATTGCCGAGCGACTTCGCGAAAGAACACCCCCACATGAGATTGTGGTGCTCGCGCGAAACACCAAGTTGCTGGAGCGGGTTGGGGCGGCGCTGACCAGCGTCAGCATCGAAGCCCATGTGCAGCGGCGCAAGTCGCAATTTGAAAGCGCGCCTGTTCGGTTGATTCTGTCGGCACTGAAGTTGGCTGCCGTGCGTTCCGATGAGGAAATCTCGGCGACGCTCACGAAGGCGCTGTCGGATTGCATGGGCACTTCGATTGAACCCGACGAACTGGCCGCATGGTCCGCCCAAACCAATGGGGACAACCTGGAGGCCCTTGTTCAGCTGACGTCCAACCACCTGGACGTGCCACAGGTGATTTGCGATGTGTTCAAGACGCTGTCCGGCGGCGACTACGCTGGGTTTGTGGCCAGCGCGTTCGCCTACTTCGATGCCGAAGAGAAGGCGATTGAGTCGGGTGCTGAAGGTGGCGAAGCCTACGCAGACTATCCCGCCGAGCGCGAAATCTGGCGTGGCATTGTTCGGGACCTAGGCGGTGAAACCGATGCCTATGCCCTACCGCTGGGACAGTTTCTGCAAGAGTTGGCTTTGGCAAACAAGTCTCCCGAAGCGCCGTCCTCAGCGGTGCGGTGTCTGACAGTCCATGCCTCCAAGGGCATGGAATTCAGTCACGTTTACTTGGTTGGTATGGCCGAAGACCAGCTTCCATCGTTCCAAGCCAAAAAGGCAGGCGACGACAGCAGAGAGATGCAGGAGGAGCGACGGAATTGCTTCGTGGCGATTACCCGAACGATGGAGTCGCTGAAGCTCACCTACGCTGACAGGTACAACGGCTGGCGCAAGCCGCCTTCACGATTCCTGTTCGAGATGGGCCTGCTGGAGTCGGGAAAATGAGCACCGAACACGAACGGCCTTCGTCGCAGCTCACCACTGTCGGTGCGGCGCTGGCGGCAGCGCTGCAGTCGGCCGCCAAGGGCAACTCTCACACAGCGGCGTCTGCCGCTGCGGTGCTCTGGCCAGACAAGGAGGGGCAATGGCAGGCCGCCATGCCTTCCCTGAAGAAGCTGATGCCCGGCCTTTGCGAACTGGGTGCCTACACCCCAGACGAGCGTCGTGGTCCGGCGGTTTGGCTCAAATGTGCCATCGCAGGTTCGCTGCCCGAGGTTCAGCTCGCAGGCGTCCCGGTGGTCTATCTGTCCGGTGTGAGCCGAGCTGAGCTGCGCGCCATCGAGAGCTGCCCGCGCGACCTGCAGCCTTTAGCCGAACTGCAATACCGCGGGGCGTTCTGGAGCCAGGTCAACGCCAAGGACTGGACGTTGTCGGCTTTTCTTGCATCGAAGAATGGCGGTCTGGGTTTGGAGGTGGCGCAGGACAAAGCCACCCAGGAAGCGCTGGTACAGACGCTGCAAGCTGGTGTCCTGCTGGACCGCAGCTTGAACGACCTTAAGGGTCGCACCATCAACGCGGAGTGGCTGCTGAGCCTGTTGGCACCGAATCCCACTCGCGACTTGCTGTTGTGGATGAACGAACCGGAACTCGCGCGCCGCCAGTGGGGCGATGTGCTCTGGGATGTGTTCAACAAGCGCTGCAAGGCCGACTTCGGCTTCGACCCGGTGGCCGACGGGGTGCTGGTTGCCGCTGAGCGACTGGCCAAGGCTCAGGGGAAGTGGGCGGCAGTGACCGAGCTCTATCGAGACTCCTACGGCAGCTTCCCGAACGTTTTCGGGTTGTTGGGCAAGGTGCAGCCACCGCAACTGGGCCTGTTTCCCGACCAGGAATTGCTGTCGGGGTATCCGCAGGTCAACGAGCAAAGCGAATCAGCGCTGCGATATGCCCTGTCGGCCTGCGGCAGCATGGTGGCTCCGCAAGCCCGCGCGGCGGTGCTTGCCGCAGAAAAGGAACATGGCGCACGCCGCGGTTGGCTGTGGGCCCGCATGGGGCGGTCACCGTTGGCCATCGCGCTGGGCCACCTCGCCTTGCTGGCCGAGCGCAGCGCCTCCGTGCCTATCGGCCAAACCCCCGCCGAGTTGGCTGCTGACTACCAGCAGACTGGATGGCAGGTCGACCAGGCCGCGTTGCACGCGCTGGGCTGCGTGCACGCCAAGGCCGACCTAGAGGCTGTGAGCGCCGCACTGCGTGCGATGTACCTGCCATGGATGGAAGAGGCGGCCCGCAGGCTGCAAGAGGGTGCTAAGGCAGCCGGTGGACTGCCGCCACTGCCGACGGAACAAAACAATGGCGTTGGTGCAGGTACGTGCACGGTCTTCGTGGACGGCCTGCGATACGACACGGCGGTGCAACTCCAACAGCGGCTCTCGGTCCTGGGTGGAACGAAGCTCTCGACACGCTGGACCAGCCTGCCCTCGGTGACGGCCTCTGGCAAAGCCTGGTGTTCGCCGGTATCCGCCCATATCGCCGGCACGGCGGAAGACTCTGAGTTCGAACCAAGGGTTGCTTCAGATGGCAAGCCACTGTCGGGCCACAACTTCCGCAAGCTGCTGAACGAGCATGGAGTCCAGCCGCTCGAGAAGCACGAAACCGGCAACCCACAAGGGCGGGCCTGGACGGAGGCGGGCGACCTGGACCATTACGGGCACGAACATGGCATACGCTTGGCGCGGGACCTGGGCACCCAGCTGGACCAGGTGGTCGAGCGGGTCACTGAGCTGAGCGATGCGGGTTGGAAGCGCGTGCGCGTCGTGACCGACCACGGCTGGCTGCTCATGCCCGGCGGTCTGCCGAAATCGGAACTGGCCAAGCACCAAACCGAGACCCGATGGGGACGCTGTGCGGTGTTGAAGGACAGCGCGCACGGTACCCCGCTGACCTTTGGGTGGGACTGGTGCAAGGCCGTCCAAGTGGCCTACGCCCCGGGTATCTCCAGCTTCATCGCCGGTGCCGAGTACGCCCATGGCGGCATCAGCCTGCAGGAATGCCTGGTTCCAGTGCTGCAACTGGAATGTGTCGGCGCCGCTGGAGCAACGGCGACCGTCACCATCAAGTCGGTGACTTGGAAGGGGTTGCGTTGCACAGTGGTGGTGGATGGAGGCGCTCCGGGCCAGCGCATCGACATCCGTACCAAGGCGGCGTTGGCGTCCAGCTCGCTGGCATCCAGCGACAAGCCGCTTGAAGGCGGCAAGGCCAGCTTGGCGGTTGCCGACGATGAACAGATGGCGGCCGCGGCCGTGGTGGTGGTGTTGAGCGCCGATGGAGAGGTGCTGCAGAAGCAGGCCACCACGGTGGGAGGGAACTGAATATGCAACTTGACGAACTGGACCGCAAAGCGACACAAGCCTTCGAGGGCTACGTGGTGCGGAAAGACTTGGTGCGCACGTTCAGCCGCCAGTTCCCTGTGCCCACCTACGTGGTCGAGTTCCTGCTGGGGCGCTACTGCGCGACCACCGACGAAGCTGAAATCCAGGAAGGCCTGGACATCGTGCAGCGGCAGCTGGGCTCACGCACCGTCAAGGCCGGCGAAGAAGAGTTGTTCAAGGCCCGTGCCCGCGAATCTGGCTCCGTGAAAATCATCGACATCATCACGGCCCGTCTGGACTCGAAGACGGATTCCTACGTCGCCACCCTGCCCAGCCTGCGCCTGAACGACGTGCGGCTGACACCTGACATGGTGAAGGAGAACGAGCGCATGCTGACAGGTGGCTTCTATGCGGAGGTCACGCTGGGCTACGACGCGTCGATTGCACAGGAAAAAGGAGGCCGCCCTTTCGGGGTCGACGCCCTTCGTGCCATCCAGCTCTCCAAGCGCGAGGTGCTGGACGTGCTGGCCAAGGGTCGTGCTCAATTCTCAACGGCCGAGTGGCGCGACCTGCTGCTGCGAAGCGTTGGCTTCGAGCCGGAGACGCTGCCCGAGCGGGCAAAGGACGCGCTGCTGCTGCGCATGGTGCCGTTCGTGGAGCGCAACTACAACCTGGTGGAGCTGGGGCCGCGCGGCACAGGCAAGTCTCACCTGTTCCAGCAGGTATCGCCGTATGCACACCTCATCTCCGGCGGCAAGGCCACCGTGGCCCGGATGTTCGTCAACAACGCCAGCGGCCAGCGTGGCCTAGTCTGCCAGTACGACGTGGTCTGCTTCGACGAGGTGTCGGGCGTGTCCTTCGACCAAAAGGACGGCGTGAACATCATGAAGGGCTATATGGAGAGCGGCGAGTTCTCCCGTGGCAAAGAGAGCATCCGCGCGGACGGCTCCATCGTGCTCGTCGGCAACTTCGACGTCGATGTTGAACACCAGCAACGCATCGGCCATCTGTTCGGCCCCCTGCCTCCCGAGATGAGGGACGACACGGCGTTCATGGACCGTATCCATTGCTTCCTGCCAGGCTGGGACGTGCCGAAGCTCAGCCCGGGCTTGTTCACGCAGCACTTCGGTCTGGTGAGTGACTTTCTCTCGGAGTGCTTCACGCAACTGCGCAACCAGAGCCGGGTGTCCGCCTTGCAGAACCGCGTTTACTGGGGCGGAGCGCTATCGGGGCGGGACCTCAACGGCGTGAACAAGACGGTCAGTGGCCTGCTGAAACTGCTTCACCCGAATGCCGAGACGCCGGTCAGCGACGAAGACCTCGAATGGGCCGTGCGTCTGGCGCTGGAGGTGCGCCGGCGCGTCAAGGAGCAGCAAAAACGAATCGGCGCGGCCGAGTTCCGCAACACGCACTTCAGCTACACGATGGGTGCCGAGGGCGTGGAGAAGTTTGTCAGCACGCCCGAGCTCCAAAGCCAGGGCGGCATCGGCGATGAGCCTTTGGAGTGCGGGCAGATTTGGACGCTCAGCCCTGGGGGGCAGGACGAGCATCCGGGGCTCTTCCGCCTGGAGGCCACCGAGGGCCCGGGCAGCGGTGTGCGGGTGTTGAACAACCCGGTACCGGCGCCATTCAAAGAGTCGATTCGCTGCGCCGAGCAGAACCTGTATGCCCGCGCCCAGCAACTGGTGGGCGACCGCGACCCGAGGTCACACGAATTCTCGGTACAGCTGCGCGGCTTTGATGCAGCAAAGACCGGCGCCAAGACCGGCGTGGCCGCCCTGGTGGCGCTGTCCAGCGCGCTACTGAAGAAATCGGTGCGCGGTGGACTGGTGGTGGTGGGCGAGGTGACGCTGGGCGGCACCATCGAGCCCATCCACAACGCCGTCACCCTCGCCGAGCTTGCCATCGAAAAGGGTGCCAAGTCGCTGCTGCTGCCGGTGTCCTGCCGACGGCAGTTGTTTGACCTGTCCGATGAGATGGCGACCAAGCTCGACATCGAGTTCTATCAGGATGGGCGGGATGCGCTATTGAAGGCGCTGGCTGATTGAGCATGTTGTAAATCAAAACGAGCCTGGGGAGGCATCGCAGTCGATGAGTGAAACGGAACGGAACGCACTTTTTATCTCTCACGCAACCCCGGAGGACAACCACTTCGTCAGGTGGCTCGGCGCAAAACTCACAGCAATGGGCTACGAGGTCTGGGCCGACGTCATGCGACTCAGTGGCGGTGATGACTGGTCCCGTAAGCTCGAGGAGGCTCTACGCAAGCGTGCTGCCAAGGTGCTCTTGGTCTGCACGCCCACTGGCCTCGAGAAGCAAGGAGTGCGAAACGAGATTCAGATTGCATCCGACCTCTCCAGGAAGCTGGGCGACAAGGCCTTCATCATTCCGCTGCGGCTCGAGGCCTACGAAGCGCCATTCCTCGTCGCGCAGACTCAGTACATCGACTTCAAGGTCAGTTGGGCCAGAGGCCTCGCTGAGCTGGTGAACCTACTGCGCGAGGGGCAGTTTCCCCGCAGCAGCGCTGGAGCGATGGATGCATGGCTGGACGCCCAGTCTGCTGGGTCTGACAAGCTTGTCGAAAGGCCGGAGCCCCTGGTTTCGAACTGGCTCCAGGTCTCAAGGCAACCCGAGTTCATCCACTTCTGCGAGTCGCCCGTTGGGGCTCAGATGGAGCCGTTGCTCAACCGCCTGAATCACACGTACCCGGCCGTGCCGCACCGCGCGGGCGTTGTCACCTTCGCGGTACCGGATGACGAGGGCAGGCTAGGCCCCACGCTGCCGGCGAAGAAGGTCGCCTCGATGCTGACAGAGGAGTTCTTGCATACCGGCTGGCCCTCGCTCGGCATCGAGCCCTACCAGGCGAAGCGCATGTATTCCGACTTGGGGGGCCAAGCGTTTGACCGGTTTTGCCAGGGACGAGGGCTGAAGGGCATCCTCGGTTCCGGCAAACGCATTAGTTGGTGGGGGGATGTCAAGACAGCGCCACCTGGGCAGGTCCGCTTTGACTGGGGCTTCCGGCGTGGTTCCAGACAGATAGTGGGGCAATCTGGAAAGCGTGGCGTCCATTGGCACTATGCGCTGAACGCTGAGCTCCGCGCCTCGCCGTTGTGGCACTTGCGGCTCTCTCCGCGATTGGTCTTCAGCCAAAACGGCATGGACGCCATCGACGACGTCAAACGTTCGCATTCGCTGCGTCGCTCGTTTGCGAAAGGATGGCGCAACGCTCGGTGGCGCGACATGCTTTGCGCGCAGCTGTGGTGGCTTGCCGACGGACGAGCAGAGATTCGCCTCCCAGTCGCTGTCGACGACGCCATTGCGCTCACCGTTCCGCCGATGCAGTTCAGTTGCCCCGTCACGGTACTTGAAGGCGGAGAACTGCCGCCTGATGAAGATGACCCGGACGTTCCGGCGGATGGGTGGGGTGATGAGTTGTCCGAGGAGAGCGAAGCATGAGCCGCAACGCCCGCCCCCGTCCCCAGCTGATGCACATTGACGAACCTAAGCTCGAGTTCCGGTACGGGCAGGAGCTGGAGTATTCGCGCGACGGACTGTACTTGTACGGGCCGGTCGACGCGGTGCAGAACCCGCGGCCTGTCCGTTACGGGTTCATCGGAACGAAGGCCGGACTGGTCCGCTTCACGCGGTGGTCTGAGCAGGTGTCAGCGTTCATCCCAACACCCGCACCTCGGCGCGGCGCGAAACTGATTGAGCCCCATCACGTCCCGTTCCCAGGCTTCTCCGAGGCCTTCAACGCCATCTGGTCGACCAGGCCGACGCACGTGGTCGACGACATCGACGAGAAGGACCTTCACAGGCGCATGCACATCGCCAATCGCCACGAGGCCATCAAAGCAGTGGTGGACGTCTTCGTGGACCGTCTTGTCGACGTGCAGCGCCGGGACGAAGACCCGCCGAGCTTCTGGTACGTGGTCATTCCCGAGTTCATCTACGAACTGGGTAGGCCGCAATCCGTCGTACCGAAGGCCGAGCGCGTTGAAGGAAAGGTGACGCTGAAGGAGCGGGACGCGCTGAAGCTGGCCGTTCAACCTACGCTGTTTGGCGAGGATGAAAAGGACGCAGAGGTCTACAAGTACGAGAAAAATTTCCGTCGACAACTCAAAGCGCGACTTCTGGACCAGAAGGTGGTGACCCAGCTCGTACGGGAGAGCACGCTTGCGCCCGGTGACTTCCTGAACTCAATTGGCCAGCCAAAGCGTCAGCTGGAAGACCCGGCCACGCTGGCGTGGAAGCTCTGCTCCGGCTCGTACTACAAGAGCGGGGGACGACCTTGGCAGATTGCGTCAATGCGGCCCGACGTCTGTTACGTCGGTCTCGTCTACAAGCGACAAACCGAAGACGAAGCCTCAAGCTACTCAGTCTGCGCCGCCCAGATGTTCTTGTCCGATGGCGAAGGGGTCGTCTTCCGCGGCGCGCTCGGACCCTGGTTCCATCCAGATACCAAGCAGTTTCACCTTGACGAATCTGCAGCCGCACGGCTGGTCGGAACCGTGCTCAGCGAGTACAGGAACAAGCACGGCCGGGACCCGGCCGAACTTTTTGTCCATGCCAAGTCATCGTTCAACGACGACGAGTGGGCGGGCTTCAAGGCAGCTTGCGAGGGTACGAGAACGAACGTTGTTGGCGTACAAATTTCCGACGCGTGGGACCAGCTGAAACTTTTCCGGACGGGTGAGTACCCCGTCATCAGAGGCACGGCGATGGTGACCAGTGAACGCTCGGCCTTCCTCTGGACTTCCGGCTTCGTGCCCCGACTTGGAACCTACATGGGTCCTGACACACCAAATCCGCTACAGGTCAGCATTCGCCGTGGTGAAGCGCCGCTGAAGACCGTCCTTCGCGACGTTCTGGCACTCTCGAAAATCAACTTCAACACCTGCCTGTTCAACGACCGCTCGCCAGTGACCATTCGCTTTGCAGATGCCATCGGGGACATCCTGGTCGCAGCGCCGAGGAACAACGAGCCGATGCTTCCGTTCAAGTTCTACATCTGAACCTGACCGTCTCAGCAGCCTCAAGTTTCAGCAGTCCATGCCGATGTCGGTTCGGAGCAGTTGTAGCCCGAACAGAGTGGGAGCATCGAATGCAAGAATTTGGAAGCACTGGCGGCCCAGCCGACGACGAGCGAATGTCAATTGACGAAATCGAGTCGCTGGAGGCCTGGCTCGACGGCGACGAGCCATTGACTGCCAAGGACGCAAAGCGCCTGCTCGACAAGGGTATTCGAACTGGCGCCCTTGGTAGGAGCTTTCACTACGTTCATCTGGGTATCTCCGCTCAGACGGCAGGGCCGAAAGCGTGGTCCAAGATGGGGCTCAAAGTTTTGAAGTAAGCCGCCCACCGTTGGTTTGGTTTGCCGACACCTTCGGTGGGGACGACACCTGCGCGGTCGCCCGGCGTAGCAGGTTCACCATTTGGCTCGACACCCTCAAGTCGCGGACAGAACTGCCGATATCACCGGTTGCCCAGGGAAGCGAGCATTCCCTAGGCGCCAGGCGCGTCGATTTCGACGCCACGCCAGCATCTCGCAGGTAGAAGCTGGGCAATTTAAGGCATTCCCAACACGAGGACCAACTGCATGATGTTTTTGTTGAACGGCATCCGCGCCGAAGTCGAGCCTGTCCCGAAGAAGAAGGGCTGGTATCAGCTGACAGGTAAGCACATCGAACGCTGGACGATGGATGTCGGTGACACTTTGAGTGACCTCGGAAATGGCGGCACCAAGGTCGACTACCGTGCCAAGATTCTGGGCATCCACGACCGTGAGCCGGAGATAGCCGAGCAAGACCCACGCTTCAACGAGGAAAACAATCCTGAAGACGGAGCGACATTCGGTGTCTACACGGAGGCCGAGCGCACTTACATGCTGATGGCGGTCAATCAAGCCGAGTACGTCATTTTCC
The DNA here is from genome assembly GCA_013823505.1 of Polaromonas sp. Next base: position 13,707 of record PNMH01000022.1, read on the forward strand.
GGTTCCTGTGCCCCCATGAAACTGGCGATGACGAGCAGTTTGACCCCATGAGCGACTATCGCGTCGAGGCGTAAGCGGCCAATGGAAGGTCGGCAGCACGGTAGCGGACTGGACTGACCAAGCGCTACAAGCGCTGGCACGGGCGTTGTGCTTCATGGCCCGGTACCACCTGTCGGCCCGCCTGGCCCGCGCGGTGGCGTTCAAACCGGGGCCGTCGACCAAGGGCTGGCTTGAAGCGGCTCAGCGTAGCCGTGGTGCTGACGGTGATGCCCGATGCCGACGTGACGCTGCCTGGCGTCCAGGACCACACCCAAGAGTCGATGGCTCCCAGACGGTCAGAGCGGCGCGTCAGGCTCGGCCAGCTTGCCTCAAAACTGCGCAATTCTTGTGCAACCTGCCGCGCCTCTACGGTCGCTCTACGGCCATAGCCGGGAGGGCAAATTAGTGGCAGACTGCCCTTCTTGCTACTACCTCCAGCTGCGCGCAGGTGAGCGCAGGCAAGCGCAAGTTGTTGATTTACAATGACCCGCCCCAACCCTGGAGCACGGTTTTGGGCTTGGTTATCCCGTTCGGGACGTAGAGGCCGGAGGTTCGAATCCTCTCACCCCGACCATTTATCCCCCCAGCAGCAAAGAGAATGGGCCCAATAGCGCCCGGGTCGTGCCGCTTTTCGCGTCCTTGCCGCAACGCCACCAGCGCAACAATGCCCAAATTCGACACAAGCTGCGTCAATATTGACCGGCAAGTCGTTGATTTAAGATAGATTACGGATTTATGGCGTCTGTCGATTCAGTGATCCAGGATACCCCGTCCATGGCCTTGCCAGGCTTGGGGCGTGCGCTCGTTTCTGCCGGCAAGCTGGGACAGAAAGCCGCTGAAGATCTGTACAAAAAGGCACAGAGCGGGCGCACCAGCTTCATCGCAGAGCTGACCGGTTCGGGCGCGGTGTCGGCATACGACCTGGCCCACACCATGTCAAGCGCCTTCGCAGCGCCCCTGATGGACCTGGATGCGATCAATCTTCAGCGCCTGCCCGCCGGTTTGCTTGACAGCAAAATCTGCGCCGACTACCGCATTGTTGTCCTGAGCAAGCGCAGCAACCGCCTGATGGTCGCGACGGCCGACCCCTCAGACCAACAAGCGGCCGAGAAGATCAAATTTGCGACCCAGATGGGCGTGGACTGGGTCATTGCCGAATACGACAAACTCAGCAAACTGGTGGAAAACCAGTCCACCACGGCCAACGAGGCCATGGACAACATCATCGGTGGCGACTTCGAATTCGATGAGATGGCCACCGAAGCGGTGGTGGACGCCAACGACAAGGCTTCCGAGGTTGACGATGCGCCGGTGGTCAAGTTCCTGCACAAGATGCTGCTGGACGCGTTCAACATGCGTGCGTCCGACTTGCACTTCGAGCCCTACGAGCACAACTACCGGGTGCGCTTCCGGATCGACGGTGAATTGCGTGAAATCGCTTCACCCCCGATCGCCATCAAGGACAAGCTGGCTTCGCGCATCAAGGTGATCTCCCGCATGGACATCTCCGAGAAACGGGTGCCTCAGGACGGTCGCATGAAGCTCAAGGTCGGCCCCGACCGTGTGATCGACTTCCGGGTCAGCACCTTGCCCACCCTGTTCGGCGAAAAGATCGTGATCCGTATTCTCGATCCGAGCAGCGCCAAGCTGGGTATCGAGGCGCTCGGCTACGAGCCGGAGGAAAAAGAACGCCTGCTCAATGCGGTCGCTCGTCCCTACGGCATGGTGCTGGTGACCGGGCCCACCGGCTCGGGCAAAACGGTATCCCTCTACACCTGCCTGAACCTGCTGAACAAGCCCGGCATCAACATCTCGACCGCAGAAGACCCGTCGGAAATCAACCTGCCGGGCGTCAACCAGGTCAACGTGAACGAGAAGGCCGGCTTGACATTCGCCGCCGCGTTGAAGGCCTTTTTGCGCCAGGACCCGGATGTGATCATGGTCGGTGAAATTCGCGATCTGGAAACCGCCGACATTTCGATCAAGGCCGCCCAGACCGGCCACATGGTGCTGTCAACGCTGCACACCAACGACGCGCCGACGACGCTGACGCGGATGATGAACATGGGCATTCCCACATTCAACATCGCCTCCAGCGTCATCCTGATCACAGCCCAGCGACTGGCCCGCCGCCTCTGCCCCACCTGCAAAACCCCATTGGACGTCCCGCGCAAAGCCTTGCTGGATGCAGGCTTCAAGGCGGAAGAACTGGACGGCACCTGGACACCCTACAAACCCGTGGGTTGTTCGGCTTGCAACAACGGCTACAAAGGTCGCGTGGGCATCTACCAGGTCATGCCGATCTCGGAAGAGATCCAGCGGATCATCTTGCGTGGTGGCAGCGCGCTCGACATTGCCAAACAGGCCGGCCTGGAAGGCGTTCGCACCCTGCGTGAATCGGGCCTGCTCAAGGTCAGACAGGGCATGACGTCACTCGAAGAAGTGCTCAGCGTCACCAACGAATGACGCTGCATCGGACACGATAACCCGAGGAAACCATGGCAACCGCTGCATCCAAAAGCATCAAGGACTTTGTTTTCGAGTGGGAAGGCAAAGACCGCAACGGCAAGAACGTCAGAGGTGAGACGCGGGCCGTGGGTGAGAACCAGGTGCTTGCGGCCTTGCGCCGACAAGGCATTGTTCCCGGCAAGATCAAAAAACGGCGAACCACCTCGGGCAAGCGAATCAAGCCCAAGGACATCGCCATCTTCACCCGCCAGCTGGCCACCATGATGAAGGCCGGCGTCCCCCTGCTGCAAGCCTTCGACATTGTGGGCCGAGGCAACCCCAATCCCAGCGTCACCAAACTGCTCAACGACATCCGCGCCGATGTGGAGACCGGCACATCACTGAGCGCCGCTTTCCGCAAAAATCCCCTGTATTTCGACAGCCTGTACTGCAACCTGGTGGAAGCCGGTGAAGCGGCCGGTATTCTGGAAGAGTTGCTGGACCGCCTGGCCGTCTACATGGAAAAAACGGAGGGCATCAAGTCCAAGATCAAGTCGGCCTTGATGTACCCGATCTCGGTGATCATCGTGGCCTTCGTGGTGGTGGCGGTGATCATGATTTTTGTGATCCCGTCGTTCAAGGAGGTGTTCTCCTCCTTCGGCGCCGACCTGCCCGCACCCACGCTGTTTGTGATCGCGATGAGCGAGTTCTTCACCAGCTACTGGTACCTGATTTTCGGTGGCCTGGGCGGCGGCATCTACTTCTTCCTGCAAGCCTGGAAGCGCAATGAAAAGGTCCAGCGGTTCATGGACCGGCTGATGTTGAAGATGCCGATCTTCGGTACGCTGGTCGAGAAGTCCGTCATCGCGCGCTGGACACGCACTTTGTCCACCATGTTCGCCGCCGGTGTGCCGCTGGTGGAAGCCCTGGACTCGGTCGGTGGCGCCTCGGGCAATTCGGTCTATGCCGTGGCCACCGAAAGAATCCAGCAGGAGGTGTCAACCGGCACCAGCCTGACCAACGCCATGACCAACGCCAACATCTTTCCGTCCATGGTGCTGCAGATGTGCGCCATTGGCGAGGAGTCCGGCTCGATCGACCACATGCTGGGCAAGGCAGCCGACTTTTACGAAGCGGAAGTCGACGACATGGTGGCCGGATTGTCCAGCCTGATGGAGCCCATCATCATCGTGCTGCTGGGCACCATCATCGGCGGCATCGTGGTGTCCATGTACCTGCCCATCTTCAAGCTGGGTCAGGTGGTTTGATGCTGGGAACGGGCGCGCTGGACGCAGCGCTGCTGGGTCTGCTTGGGTTGCTGGTCGGCAGTTTTCTGAATGTGGTGATCCACCGCCTGCCCAGGATGATGGAGTTGCGCTGGGCGGCCGAATGTGCCGAGCTCCAAGGGGGCACGAGCGATGCCAGTGCACCCAGGGTGGCGGCTGAAACATTCAACCTCATGGTGCCGCGTTCGCGCTGTCCGCATTGCGGCCACCAGATACGCTGGTTCGAGAACATCCCGGTCCTGAGCTATCTGGCGCTCAAGGGCCGATGCACCGATTGCAGTGCCCCCATCAGCGTTCGCTACCCCCTGATTGAACTCCTCAACGCGACCCTGTTCGCCTGGTGCGGCTGGCAGTGGGGGCTGACCGGGACGGCGCTGGCCTGGTGCGGATTTTCGGCCGCCGTGCTGACCCTGGCCGCCATCGATTGGGACACCACGCTGTTGCCCGACGACATCACGCTGCCACTTCTTTGGGTCGGCCTGTGTGCTGCGGCTGTGGGACTGAGTGAAACAACGCTCTCCAGCGCCCTGTGGGGCGCTGTCGCGGGCTACCTCTCGCTCTGGCTTGTTTACTGGGCTTTCAAACTCGCCACCGGCAAAGAAGGCATGGGCTACGGCGACTTCAAGCTGTTCGCCGCACTGGGCGCCTGGTTCGGCTGGCAGGCCTTGATTCCGGTCATTCTCATGGCTTCGCTGATCGGTGCTGCGGTGGGTATCGGCATCAAATTTTTCGGTCAGCTGCGCGAAGGCGGCTATGTGCCGTTTGGGCCTTTCCTCGCCCTAGCAGGACTCACCGCCATGATTTTCGGCCCGACATCGATCCTGGCCGCCATCGGTTTGTGACCCAGCAAATGCCGCACCCGATGCAACGGCTGGGCCTGACAGGCGGTATCGGCAGCGGCAAAAGCACCGTCGCCCAGTGGCTGCAAACCCGGGGCGCCTCGGTCATTGATGCCGACGCCATTGCCCGCGCCTGCACACAAACCGGCGGCAGCGCCATGCCAGCGGTGGTGCAGACGTTTGGACCCGGTTTCATCACCGCAGAGGGTGCGCTGGATCGACAGCGCATGCGCGAGCATGTGTTTGCCCATCCCGCAGCGCGCCAGCAGCTTGAAGCGATTGTTCATCCACTGGTGGCGCTGGAGATCCAGCGCCAGGCGGCAGCGGCCCGTTCGCACTGCGTCGTGTTCGACCTGCCCCTGCTGGTCGAGTCACCGCGCTGGCGCGCACAACTGGACCGGGTGCTGGTGGTGGACTGTTCGCCCGAGACCCAGATCCGGCGCGTGCAGGCGCGCAACGGCTGGACCCGGGCGAGCATCGAGGCGGTTCTGGCCAGTCAGAGTCCCCGAGCCCAGAGGCTGGCGGCCGCCGATCTGGTGATCTTCAACGACGGTAACGATATGGAACCTCTGCACGGACTGCTCGACCAGATCGCCCGGCGGTTCGGGCTATGATGAAAGACCTGCAGACCGCTGCACCCAGCCTCCACCCGCCGCTGTGATCCTGTACGAATACCCATTCAACGAACGCACTCGCACCTACCTGCGCCTGGAGCAGCTGTTCCGCCGTCTGGCCGAACTGATTCCTCGCAGCCACGCGCTGGATCACCACTACGCCATCCAGACGATCTTCGAGATCATGGACGTGGCCTCGCGCGCCGACATGAAGACGGATGTGCTGAAAGACATCGAACGCCACAAACAGCAGCTCAACAGCTACCGTGGCAATCCGGCCATCTCGGAGAAGGCGCTGGACGAAGTCATCGCGCAGCTGGACGGCTGCTTTGCCGATCTCAACGGCATGCCCGGCAAGACCGGCCAGTCGCTGACCGAAAACGACTGGCTCATGAGCATCCGCAGCCGCATCGGCATTCCGGGTGGCACCTGTGAATTCGACCTGCCGGCCTACTACGCCTGGCAACACCTGGATGCAAGGCAACGACAGGCCGATTTGCAGCAGTGGACACAGACACTCGCACCGCTGGCCGGGTCCATCGTGCTGCTCTTGAAGATGCTGCGCGATTCCGGTTCCCCGCAGAAGGTGGTGGCACCGGGGGGGCAGTTCCAGCAGAACCTGCCGCAGGGTCGCACCTTCCAGCTGCTGCGCCTGCGCATCGATCCGGCGCTGGGGCTGGTGCCCGAGATCAGTGGCAACCGGCTGCTGATGTCGGTGCGCCTGATGCGTCAGGGTGAGGATGATCGCCTGCACGCGGCGCAGGAAGACGCGGCTTTCGAACTCACCCTCTGCGCTTGAGACGGCGATGTCGTTGCAAACACCCGATGGGCCGGTGAAGATCGTGCGCTGTCCCGCTTGCGGCGGGCGCAGCGTCTACGCGTCCACCAACCACTTCCGCCCATTTTGCAGTGATCGCTGCAAAAGCATGGACTTCGGCGCCTGGGCCAGCGAAAGCTTCAAACTGCCCGAACCACCACCGGACAGCGACCCGGATTTCGCGCAGTCCTGAGCCCGCTCAGCGCCCGGCTTCTTCGGCCAGCCACTCCAGCACCGGCACGGTGCCCGGCAACACCGGCGCACAACACACTGGCAGACGCTCCCAGCTGAACCGCTGGCCCTCGCGCATCTGCAACTCGCCGGTCCATTCGAACACCTTGCAGAAGTGCAGGCGCACCAAGGCGTGCGGGTAATCCACCAGCTTTTCGCGCCAGGGTTGAGCAGCGCCGATGGTGATGCCAATCTCTTCCTGCAGCTCGCGCCGCAGCGCCTGCTCCACCGTTTCACCGGCTTCGAGCTTGCCGCCGGGAAACTCCCAGCAGCCTGCGTAGACTTTGCCCTGCGGGCGCGAAGTGAGCAAGAACGCGCCATCGGGCGCGAGCAGCACGCCCACGGCCACATCGGTCACAAGGCGCGCCCCTGGGGTCGAACTCCCACCATCGACCACCAGCACGGCATCGGCCATGGTCAGGCGCCGAGGGCGTGTGTGCCCGCGTGGTCGCGCGCGAACTGGTAGGCCACACGACCGCTGCGCGAACCGCGCTCCAGCGCCCACACCAGTGCCTGCGGTCGCGCCGCCTCGATGGCCGCAGCCGAGACGCCGAAGGACGCCAGCCACTGCGCGACGATGGCCAGGTACTCGTCCTGGTTGAAGGGGTAGAAACTGACCCAGAGACCAAAGCGTTCGGACAGGGAAATTTTCTCTTCGACAACCTCGCCCGGGTGCACTTCGCCGTCGGGCGTGTGCGTGTAACTGAGGTTCTCCTTCATGTACTCGGGCAGCAGGTGGCGGCGGTTGCTGGTCGCGTAGATCAGCACATTGTGGCCCGCCGCAGACACCGAACCATCGAGGATGGACTTGAGCGCCTTGTAGCCAGGTTCGCCGTCTTCGAAGCTGAGGTCGTCACAGAACACGATGAAGCGCTCGGGGCGGTCCGCCACCACGTCCACGAGGTCGGGCAGGTCCACCAGGTCGGCCTTGTCGACTTCGATCAACCTCAGGCCTTGCGGCGCGTACTCGTTCAGACAGGCCTTGACCAGTGAGCTCTTGCCGGTGCCGCGCGCGCCGGTCAACAACACGTTGTTGGCTGGCTGGCCCTGCACAAACTGCAGGGTGTTGCGCTGAATTTTCGCCTTCTGACCGTCGATCTCCTGCAGATCGGCCAGCCGCATCTGAGCCACATGGCGCACCGGCTCCAGCACGCCGTGGCCGCTGCTGCGCTTGCGGTAACGGTAGGCGATGGAGGCATTCCAGTCAGGCGCACCCAGCGGTTGCGGCAGCACCGATTCAATGCGGGTGATCAGTTGTTCGGCGCGCTCGATCAGTCGTTCAAACTTGTCGTTCATGCGCAAGGCTCCGCCACCGGATCACGATCTGTAGTCGGCATTGATGGTCACGTAATCGTGGCTGAAGTCGCAGGTCCATACGGTTTCGGTCACGTTGCCGCGACCCAGGCCAATGCGCACCAGGATTTCGGCCTCCTTCATCACGCGCTGGCCGTCTTCTTCGCGGTAGTCGGGGTTGCGGCCGCCTTGCCTGACCACATGCACGTCGCCCAGGTGCAGTTCGATCTTTGTGACGTCCAGGTCGTCAATGCCGGCATAGCCCACCGCCGCCAGAATGCGGCCCAGGTTCGGGTCGCTGGCAAAAAAGGCTGTTTTGACCAGCGGCGAATGCGCCACGGCGTAGGCGGCCTTGAGACATTCTTCGCTGCTGCGTCCCCCCTCCACGCGCACGGTGATGAATTTGGTGGCACCTTCGCCGTCGCGCACGATGGCGTGGGCCAGGAACCGGGCCGCTTCGGTCATGACCGCCAGCAGGGCCTGGCCGTCGGCGCTGTCCAGATCGGTGACCGCTGCGTTGCCAGCCTGGCCCGTCGCCACCACCACGAAGGAATCGTTGGTGGAGGTGTCCCCGTCCACCGTCACGCGGTTGAACGAGGCGTCGGCCAGCCGCCTGGCCAGCGTGTTCATCAGCGCCGGTGCCACGGCGGCATCGGTGGCCACATAACCCAGCATGGTCGCCATGTTGGGGCGGATCATGCCCGCGCCCTTGGCGATGCCGCTCACCGTCACGGTCTGGCCACCCACCACGGCCTGACGGCTGATGGCCTTGGGCAGGGTGTCGGTGGTCATGATGCCTTCGGCCGCCTTCAGCCATTGCGCGCCCGTTGCGCCTTGGGCAGTGCCCGCATCGGCCAGCGCCGCAGGCAGTCCCGCCAGCAGGCGGTCCAGCGGCAGCGGCTCCATGATCACGCCGGTGGAAAAAGGCAGCACCTGCTCGTGCTGAACGCCCAGCGCCAGTGCCATGGCGTTGGCGGTCTGGCGCGCGTTCTGCAGGCCCGGCTCCCCGGTGCCGGCGTTGGCGTTGCCGGTGTTGATGACCATGGCGCGAACGCCCTGCCCCGCCGCCAGGTGGTCGCGGCACACCTGCACCGGTGCAGCGGCGTAGCGGTTCTGTGTGAACACGGCCCCCACGGCACTGCCTTCGTCGAGCAGGAACACCGTCAGGTCCTTGCGGTTGGCCTTGCGGATGCCTGCCTCCGCCACGCCGATGCGCACACCCGCCACGGGCAGCAAGTCCTGGGCTTGGGGCGCGGTGTAGTTCACAGCCATGTTCAATCTCCGGTCAGGGTCAACGCGACGAGCGAAAGGTGTTCAAACGAAAAACGCCGTGGAACCGGCTTGCCGGGCCACAGGCGTTGCCCCCCTGGGGGGAAGCGGCGCCAGCCGCGCAGGAGGGGTCAGTTCAAAGCGCCGTGGCAATGTTTGTACTTCTTGCCACTGCCGCATGGGCAGGGTTCGTTGCGTCCCACGCGCGGCACGCTTTGCGCCACCGTGGAGGCATCGATGACCGTCTCGGTCTCGCCCGTTTCTGTGGGAGCGGTGTAGGTCACGTTGGCGATGTTTTCGGCCCGTGCTTCCATTTGCTGCGCCACTTCGCTGACCTGCTCGGGCGACTGCACCCGCACATTCATGAGAATGCGCGTCACATCGTTTTTCACACTGTCGAGCAACTGGCCGAACAACACGAACGCCTCGCGCTTGTATTCCTGCTTGGGCTGCTTTTGCGCATAACCGCGCAAGTGGATACCCTGGCGCAGGTAGTCCAGCGCCGAAAGGTGCTCGCGCCACTGGCTGTCGATGTTCTGCAGCAGCACAACACGCTCGAACTGGGTGAAATTCCCTTCACCCACTTGCTGCACCTTGCCGTCGAACACCGTCTTGGCTTCGGCCAGCACCCGGGTGACGATGTCTGCGCCCTCGATGGACTCGGCATCCGAGACCCAGGAGGTGATCGGCGCATCGACAGCCCATTCCTCGCGCAAACTGCGCTCCAGGCCCGGCAGGTCCCACTGCTCTTCCACGCTGCCCTGGGGCACGAACTGGTGCACCAGATCGCTGAAGCAGCCATCGCGCAGCGAATCGATCTGCGCGCGCAGGTTCTGCGCGTCCAGGATGTCGTTGCGCTGCTGGTAAATCACCTTGCGCTGGTCGTTCGACACGTCGTCGTACTCCAGCAACTGCTTGCGGATGTCGAAGTTGCGGGCCTCGACCTTGCGCTGGGCGCTCTCGATGCTGCGCGTGACGATGCCGGCCTCGATCGCCTCGCCCTCGGGCATCTTCAGGCGGTCCATGATCGCGCGCACCTTGTCGCCCGCGAAGATGCGCATCAGCGAATCGTCCAGGCTCAGGTAGAAGCGCGAAGAGCCAGGATCGCCCTGACGGCCGGAGCGGCCACGCAGCTGGTTGTCGATGCGGCGGCTCTCGTGGCGTTCGGTCGCGATGATGCGCAGACCACCCAGCGCCTTGACCTTGTCGTGATCCAGTTGCCACTGCTGGCGCAAAGCTTCGAGACGGGAAGCCTTGGTCGCTTCGTCAAGCGATTCATCGGTCTCGATGGCCGCGCTCATCTTCTCCAGGTTGCCGCCGAGCACGATGTCGGTGCCGCGACCGGCCATGTTGGTGGCGATGGTGATGGCACCGGGGCGGCCGGCCTGCACAATGATGTCGGCCTCGCGGGCGTGCTGCTTGGCGTTGAGCACCTCGTGCGGCAGCTTCTCGGCCAGCAGCAGCTCGGCAATGATTTCCGAGTTCTCGATCGACGAAGTACCCACCAGCACCGGCTGGCCACGCTCGTGGCACTCGCGGATGTCCTGGATCGCGGCGACGTATTTTTCCTTCGTCGTCTTGTAGACGCGGTCGAGCTGGTCGGTGCGCTTGCTGATCCGGTTGGGCGGAATCACCACGGTCTCCAGACCGTAGATTTCCTGGAATTCGTAGGCTTCGGTGTCGGCCGTTCCGGTCATGCCCGAGAGCTTGCCGTAGAGGCGGAAATAGTTCTGGAACGTGATCGAAGCCAGCGTCTGGTTTTCCGGCTGGATCGCCACGCCCTCCTTGGCCTCCACCGCCTGGTGCAGACCGTCGCTCCAGCGGCGGCCCGACATCAGGCGACCGGTGAACTCGTCCACGATCACGATCTCGCCACCCTGGTTCACATAATGCTGGTCGCGGTGGTACAGGTGGTGCGCCTTGAGCGAGGTCACCAGATGGTGCATCAGCGCGATGTTGGCCGGGTCGTAGAGCGATGCCCCCTCGGGCAGCAGGCCGGCCTGGCTGAGCAGGCGCTCGGCGTTCTCATGGCCCTGCTCGGTCATGTGGATGGTGTGCGCTTTTTCATCGACCGTGAAGTCACCCGGCTTGGTCACGCCCTCGCCGGTGCGTGGGTCGGCTTCACCTTCCTGGCGCATCAGGTGGGGGATCAGTTGCTTGATCGCCACGTAGGCCTGCGTCTGGTCCTCGGCCTGGCCGCTGATGATCAGCGGCGTGCGGGCTTCGTCGATCAGGATCGAGTCCACCTCATCGACGATGGCGTAGTTCAGCCCGCGCTGCACGCGGTCACCGGCCTCGTAGACCATGTTGTCGCGCAGGTAGTCGAACCCGTACTCGTTGTTGGTGCCGTAGGTGATGTCGGCGCGGTAAGCGGCCTGCTTGTCTTCGCGCGGTGCTTGCGGCAGGTTGATGCCGACGGTCAGACCAAGGAAGTTGTACAGGCGGCCCATCCACTGAGCGTCCCGGCTGGCCAGGTAGTCGTTCACCGTCACCACGTGCACGCCTTTGCCGGTGAGCGCGTTCAGGTACACCGGCAACGTGGCGGTCAGCGTCTTGCCTTCGCCGGTGCGCATCTCGGCCACCTTGCCGTGGTGCAGCGCCAAGCCGCCGACCATCTGCACATCGAAATGGCGCATCTTCATCACCCGCTTGCTGGCCTCGCGCACCACCGCAAAGGCCTCCGGCAGCACCGATTCCAGGGCCTCACCACCGGCGATGCGCTGTTTGAAAACCTCGGTTTGGGCGCGGATGTCGTCGTCGCTGAGTTTTTCGAACTGGGCTTCGAGGCCGTTGATGCGTTCAACCGTCTTGCGATAGGTCTTGAGCAAGCGGTCGTTGCGGCTACCAAATATTTTGGTGAGGAAGTTTGTGGCCATACGTGCAAACCCGCATCGCACACCCGCTGAGGGCGCCGTGCAGGCAAAAGGGAATCGGAGCGCTCCCACCGACCCGCGGGGCCTATCGCCGGGAGCTACCCGTGATGTGCCGTCACCCGCTTGTCTTTCAAGAGCAAAACGGCGATTTTACCCGCCACCCCACAGCAAGACTCAGCGCTTGGCGGACTTCTCGGCCAACTGGCTGGCCGCCGCCATGCTGTCGCCAGCCGCCAGGAAGCGCTGGGGGTCCTGCGGCACGCCGGACACCCACACCTCAAAGTGCAGATGCGGGCCGGTGGAGCGACCGGTGGAACCCACTTCGGCGATCTTCTGCCCGCGTTTGACGATGTCACCTTTGTTCACCAGCACACGCGAGGCGTGCGCATAGCGCGTGATGAGCTCGTTGCCATGGTCAACCTCCACCATGTTGCCGTAGGCAGGGTGGTACTCCTGCACCACCACCACACCGCCCGCAGCGGCGTAGATGGGCGCGCCCACATCGGCAGGGAAGTCCAGCCCGATGTGCAGGGCCGAACGCCCGGTGATCGGGTCGATGCGAAAGCCGAACGGCGAACCGACCCGGCCTCCTTTCACCGGTTCTTCGGTGGGCACCATGGCGCGCTGGATTTTCTGGTCGAACAGGCGTGTCTCCACCGCCGTGAGCCAGTCCACCCGCGAACCGCTGGCCAGGTCCAGCTGCTCCATGGCGCGTTGCAGTTCGTCCACCGTCAACGAACGGCTGCCGATCAGCGCACCACCCGAACCGGGCGTGACCTTGAACTCACCCGGATTCACCCCGGCGAGCCCGGCAACCCGCTCGCCGAGCGACTCGATCTGGAGCATGCGCGCCTGCATTTCGCCAAGCTTGCGCGCCATGGCGTCCAGGTTCTCGCGCATGTAAATATCTTTGGAGTTCACCTCGCCCTGCGTCACCAGGCGCGCCACCGAGTCAAAACCCGGCCACCCCTGGCGCACGCCGTTCAGAAAAACCCAGTGGTAGGCAGCGACCGCGCCGAGCATCAAGACCAGCGAGGTCAGCACCGAAGCACCGATCAGCTTGAAACCGTTGAGGTGCAAGGCCTGGCTCCTGGCCAGCCATGCGTCCGTGATAATGATGTGCACAATCCCACCTTTCCTGGCGATCCCGGCCCCGTTCAAACAGGCCCACCCGCATGACAACAGCCCTCCGACGCCACACCATGTTCAGCCTGGAGCAAGCTGCTGGAGCAGCCCCATCGCTGGCGGCACTGCAGGAGCGCATTCGCCAATCGCAACGCTGCATGGAACAGGTGCAGCACCTGATTCCAGCGGCCATGCGCCGTCATGTGCAGGCCGGCCCCATCGAGAACGCCGAATGGTGCCTGCTGGTGAGCAGCGCGGCCGCATCGACCAAACTGCGTCAACTCCTGCCCGCACTGCAGCAAGCCTTGACCGAAAGCGGCCTGCAGGTTAGCGCGATTCGCATCAAAGTCCAAGCCGCCGCGCGATGAACGGGTCATCTGCATGACCCGCGGCTGACATGGGTCAAAAAGAGGTGGTGCCGCTTGTCTGACTCGAACAGACGACCTATCGCTTACAAGGCGAGTGCTCTACCAACTGAGCTAAAGCGGCGATGACGCAAAGGTCGGGATTCTACTTGACGCGTTTGAGCTGAGGCCGCCCACCGCGACCCGGCCCATCGGGTGTCGGCTCCAGGGGCGCTGGAGCGTCGCCATCGGCACCATCGGCAGGCACCGCACGCAGCGCGGCACGCATCACGGCTTCAGGCTGGGGGGGCAGGCGCGGACGACTCCGGCAGCACGGGCGCCTGCGGTGCGGGAAACGCCATGCCCTGCCCGTTTTCGCGGGCATAGATCGCCACCACATGGGTCACGGGCACCACGATCTCGCGGGCGACCCCGCCAAACCGGGCCTTGAACTCGATGAACTCATTGCCCAGCCGCAAAGCGCTGGTGGCATCGAAGCTCACATTCAACACAATCTCGTCGTTTTTCACGAACTCCATCGGCACCTGCACCGATGCGTCCACGTGCACGGCGATGTACGGCGAGAAACCGTTGTCTGCACACCATTCGTGCAACGCACGGATGAGGTACGGGCGGGTGGACGGCGCTTCCTGGTCTGTGGTGTTCATGACAAGCGGGCGATCACTGCCCCGTGTCACCAGCCCGGTGGGCCGGTGACACAGGCTTATTTGCGCATCACTTTTTCAGACGGCGTCAGTGCTTCGATGTAGGCCGGGCGCGAGAAGATGCGCTCGGCGTACTTCAACAAGGGCGCCGCGTTCTTGCTCAACTCGATGCCGTAGAAATCCAGTCGCCAGAGCAACGGCGCGATCGCCACGTCCAGCATCGAGAAGTTGTCGCCCAGCATGAACTTGTTCTTCAGGAACACCGGGGCGAGCTGTGTCAGACGGTCGCGGATGTGCGAACGGGCTTTTTCGAGCGTCTTCTCGTTGCCCTTGATGCTGCGGGATTCGAGCACCGACACGTGGGTGAAGAGCTCCTTCTCGAAGTTCAGCAGGAACAGGCGCACGCGCGCGCGGTCCACCGGGTCCCCGGGCATGAGCTGCGGGTGCGGAAAACGCTCGTCGATGTATTCGTTGATGATGTTGGATTCGTAAAGAATCAGATCGCGCTCAACCAGAATGGGCACCTGGCCGTACGGATTCATCACACCGATGTCTTCGGGCTTGTTGTAGAGGTCCACGTCGCGGATCTCGAAGTCCATGCCCTTTTCAAACAGCACGAACCGGCAGCGGTGGGAATATGGGCAGGTCGTACCCGAATACAGGACCATCATGAAGGGAATCTCCTAAAACAAAAAGTGGTTTGCTCAACCGCACAGTGCGGTGACGCAAACCACGCCGACACCCGCTGAAATCGCCCCCAGCGGTCGAGGCGGCATTTTTACTTGTTTACTTGATGTCTTTCCAGTACGCCGCGTTCAGTCGCCAGGCAACGACGCTGAACACCGCCAGGAACAGCATGACCCAGACGCCCAGCCGGACGCGGTTGTTGGCTGCGGGCTCGCTCATCCACTGCATGAAAGCCACAAGGTCGGCGACATTCTGGTCGAACTCTGCGGGGGTCATGGTCCCTGGCTTGACCTGCTCCCAGCCCTTCAGCACCTCGACCTCGTGTCCCGCACTTCCGATTTTGCTGTACACCGGGACTTGCTCGCCCTGAAGTTCCCACAGCGGGTTGGGCATGGCAATCGTCGGATAAGCCTTGTTGTTCCAACCGGTGGGCATGGCCGGGTCGCGGTAGTAGGTGCGCAACAGGGTGTAGAGATAGTCAGGCCCGGAATGTCCCCCGATGGCGGCGCGAGAGCGCGCCACCAAGGTGAGGTCTGGCGGGTTCTTTCCAAAGAAGGTCTTGGCATCGCTGGGACTCATCGACACCTTCATCATGTCTCCGATTTTGTCGGTCGTGAAGACAAGGTTTTCGGCGATCTGTTTGTCGGTCAGGCCGATGTCGCGCAGGCGGTTGTAGCGCATGAACGAAGCCGAATGGCAGTTCAGGCAGTAGTTGACGAACAGCTTGGCACCGTTTTGCAGTGCCGACATGTCGTTCGTGCGCTGGGGCGCCTGGTCCATGGGAATGCTGGCACCGGCTGCCCAGGCCGCGCCCGACATACCCAAGACCAACGCGAGACTCGTGATCAATTTTTTCATTGCTATGGACTCTCTGATTGACTTCAGCGCGCTCAGTGCGGGTGAAAGGTGACGCGGGTGGGCACGGTTTTGAACTCGCCCAGACGGCTCCACCAAGGCATCAGCAGGAAAAAGCCGAAGTAGAACAAGGTACCCACCTGCGAGACCCTCTCGCCCACTGGCGAAGGCGGCAGAATCCCCAGGTAGCCCAGGATCAGGAAATTGATCACGAACACGGCGTAGAGCCATTTCACCCAGTTCGGGCGGTAACGGATCGACTTGACCGGACTGTGGTCCAACCAGGGCAGGAAGAACAGGATGATGACGGCGCCCCCCATGGCCACCACACCCCAGAACTTGGCGTCGATGGCCATCATCAGGACCACCGCCACCACCGCAGCGCCGACCACGGCACCCTTCATCACGACACTCAGGCGGGTCTTGAGCACGCCGACCAGCGCGCCCAGCAGCACGCAGGCGATCAGGGCATACATCATCTCCGAGGTGATGGCTCGCAGCATCGAATAGAACGGCGTGAAGTACCAGACCGGTGCGATGTGCAACGGCGTGACCAGCGGATCGGCGGGAATGAAGTTGTTGAACTCCAGGAAAAACCCGCCGAACTCGGGCGCAAAGAACACGATGGCGGAGAACACCATCAGGAACAGCGAAACGCCGAAGATGTCGTGCACGCTGTAATAAGGATGGAAAGGAATGCCGTCCAGCGGAATACCCTTTTCGTCCTTGGTGGCCTTGATCTCGACCCCATCGGGGTTGTTGGACCCCACCTCGTGCAGGGCGATGATGTGCGCCACCACCAGACCCAGCAGCACCAGCGGCACGGCGATCACGTGGAAACTGAAGAACCGGTTGAGCGTGGCATCCCCGACCACGAAGTCACCCCGGATCAGCAGCGCCAGGTCCTCGCCCACGAAGGGAATGGCGGCAAACAGGTTGACGATCACCTGCGCGCCCCAGTAGGACATCTGCCCCCAGGGCAGCAAATACCCCATGAAGGCTTCTGCCATGAGCACCAGGAAGATGGCGCATCCGAACACCCACACCAGTTCACGCGGCTTGCGGTACGAACCGTAAATCAGACCCCGGTACATGTGCAGGTACACCACCACGAAGAAGGCCGATGCACCGGTCGAATGCATGTACCGGATCAGCCAGCCCCATGGCACATCGCGCATGATGTACTCCACCGACGCAAAGGCGACCGGGATGCCGGCCGCGTTCAGGTTGGCATCCGGCTTGTAGTGCATGACCAGGAAAATGCCCGTCACGATCTGAATCACCAGCACCAGCAGCGCCAGCGATCCGAAGATGTACCACCAGTTGAAATTTTTCGGCGCGTAGTACTCGGCCATGTGCTCATTGAAGAGCTTGGAGAGCGGAAAGCGGTTGTCGATCCAGTTCAGCGTCTTCTGCGCAACGGGTGCATCGGGGGAGATTTCTTTGAATTCAGCCATGGATTGCCTCTGGGGTCATGTGTCTGACGGCATTGCGGCGAGCGATGCTCAAGCCTTCTTGTCTTCACCCACCAGCAGCACGTTGTCTGACAGGTAGTGATGGGGCGGCACTTCCAGGTTGTCTGGTGCGGGCTTGTTTTTGAACACACGACCGGACAGATCAAAGGTCGAGCCGTGGCAGGCACACAGGAAGCCGCCCTGCCAATCGTCAGGCAGGGAGGGCTGCGGGCCAGGCGTGAATTTCGCGGCGGGTGAGCAACCCAGGTGCGTGCAGATGCCGACAGTCACCAGAAACTCGGGCTTGATGGAGCGGTGGCGATTCTGGGCGTACGCCGGCGTCGCGTAGGTTCCTGCGCGTGCCGACAACGGGTCCGCCAACTGGTCGTCCAGCTTCTCCAGCGTGGCCAGTTGCTCGGGCGTGCGGCGCATGATCCACACCGGTTTGCCACGCCATTCGACCACGCGCTTTTCGCCTGGAGCAAGGGTGGATACATCCACCTCGACCGCAGCACCAGCGGCCTTGGCGCGCTCGGACGGCTGGAACGAGCTCACGAACGGAACCGCGACCGCTGCCGCACCCACGCCACCCATGGCGCAGGACGTGATCAGCCAGGTCCGGCGGCTGCTGTCCACAGCCCCATCGACAGTTGCTTCACTCATGGGAATCTTTCAATGACATGTCACACGGATCAAACCAGGGTCAACCGGGGATTGTACTGGAGGGAAAACAGCCCACCCGGGGTCAGCCGAATGACGACCGAAGGCTGGATGCCTTTGATGTGCGCTGGCCAGGCAGGTCATTGCAATGAATACTTTGGTTTTGTTTTATGCGAGAATCCCGCAGCCAGCGCGCTCTGACTGGCACACTTTCATTCAGACCCACCAGGAGAATCGCATGAGCATGATGAGTGAATTCAAGGAATTTGCCCTCAAGGGCAATGTGATGGATCTGGCCGTTGGCGTGATCATCGGCGCAGCATTTGGCAAGATCGTTGACTCGATCGTCGGCGACCTGATCATGCCGCTGGTGAGCAAGATCTTCGGGGGACTCGACTTCTCCAGTTACTACATCGCACTGGCCGGTCAGGCCGCTGGACTGCCACTGGCGGAGGCCAAAAAGGCCGGCGCCGTGCTGGCCTACGGCAACTTCATCACCATCGCGCTGAATTTCATCATTCTCGCCTTCATCATTTTCATGATGGTCAAGCAAATGAACCGCCTGAAGAAAGAGGCTCCGCCGGCACCCCCTGCCGCACCGGCCGAAGACGTGCTGCTGCTGCGCGAGATCCGGGACAGCCTGCGCAAGTCCTAAGCACAAGCACCGGGCCGGTTCACGGCCTGCGGGCCGCTGCTGTCTGACGACGGCAGCGGCCTTTTTCGTGAGGCAGTCGCATCAGCCCCGCGCCACCAGAGCTGCGTCGATGGCGGCGAGCAGACTGGCCGGGCTGGCCCGCCCGGTGCCGACCAGATCGAACGCGGTGCCGTGGTCCGGGCTGGTGCGCACAAAAGGCAAACCCAGCGTGGTGTTCACGCCATGCTCCAGGCCCAGCAGCTTGACCGGGATCAATCCCTGGTCGTGGTACATCGCCAGCACCACGTCGAACTCGCCCTGGCGCGCGCGCATGAAAACAGTGTCAGGGGCATGCGGTCCGCTGGCCAGAATGCCTTCACGCTGCGCCTGTGCCACTGCCGGTGCGATGACTTCGATCTCCTCTCGTCCGAACAGCCCACCCTCTCCCGCATGGGGGTTCAGGCCCGCCACACCGATGCGCGCGGCGGGCATGCCGCAGAGCCGGAAATGGGCAGCGGTGATGCGCAGGGTCTGGAGCACCCGGGCTGTGGTCACGGCATCCAGGGCCTGACGCAGCGACACATGGATGCTCACCAGCACGGTGCGCAACCCCGGGCAGCTCAGCATCATGCGCACCGGCAGTTCGACCACCGGTACGCCGAGGTGATCGGCCGCCAGCGCCTGCAGAAATTCGGTGTGACCCGGGTGCGCCACACCCGCCGCTGCCAGCGCCTCTTTGTGAATGGGCGCGGTCACCACCGCCCTGGCTTGGCCGGTCAGCGCGGCTTGTGCGGCAAAGCGGATGCAGTCGGCCGCCGCCTGTCCTGCTTCGGCGCTCACTCGCCCGAGCTGCACCGGCCCGGCCAAAGCACAAGCCTGCACCACGGCCATGCCACCCGGCGACACCTGGAGAAAATCCGCGAGACGGGTGATCGGAACCACCGGCATCCCGCCGCCTGGCGTGCCGGACATGGCACGCTGCAGGGTCGGCACATCGCCCGCCACCACCACCTGGCGCAGCAGCCCGGGCCGCTCCCGCAGTGCCGAGACAATGATCTCCGGGCCGATGCCCGCCGGATCGCCCATGGTCAGCACCACCGGCACGGTTTGGCCGACGGTGGTCGATGGCGCAACGGTCTCTGGCAGGCTCACTGCAGTACCTTCGCCCTGTGGGCTGCGGTGCGAGCTGGCTTGGGAACGGCCCGGCGCTGCGCTCACTGGAGTACCTTCGCCCTGCGGGCTGCGGTGCGAGCTGGCTTGGGGGCGGCCCGGCGCTGCGCTCACTGGAACACCTTCGCCCTGCGGGCTGCGGTGCGAGCTGGCTTGGGGGCGGCCCGGCGCTGCGCTCATCAGGCGGGGTTGTCGATGTCGATGAAGGTGTGCGCCAGCCCCAGCTGTTGCGCCACATGGGCGCCCACCGCCGACACGCCGTAGCGTTCGGACGCGTGGTGCCCACAGGCGATGTAGGCCACGCCACTTTCGCGCGCGTAATGCGCCTGGGGCTCGGAAATTTCACCCGTGATGAACACGTCGGCGCCCGCCGCGATGGCGGCTTCGAAGTAGCTCTGTGCGCCACCGGTGCACAGAGCCACCCGCTGCACCGGGCGATCGGGTTCGGCCACCAGCGTCACCGGGCGCCCGAGTGTGGTCTGCACATGGGCCGCCAGCTCGCCGGCAGATGCCGCGACGCGCTCGCCCATGAACCCGAGCGATTGTTCGCCAAAGCGACCGCGCCCGTCATCGAACAGCACCACCCCCAGGTGTTTGGCGAGCTGCGCGTTGTTGCCCAGCTCGGCGTGGGCGTCCAGCGGCAGGTGGTAGGCATAGAGGTTGATGTCGTGCGCCAGCAAGCGCGCCAGGCGCTGCCTCATCCAGCCGGTGACACGACCGTCCTGGCCGCGCCAGAACAGACCATGGTGCACCAGGATGGCATCGGCCCCTTGGGCGATGGCCGCCTCGATCAGGGCCAGGCTGGCGGTGACACCCGTCACGAGTTTGCGAATCTCGGGGCGACCTTCCACCTGCAAGCCGTTCGGGCCGTGATCCCGGAACAGGGTCGGCTGCAACAGGGCATCCAGAGTCGCCAGCAGCGACGAGCGTGAAACAGCGCGGGCGGAAAGGTTCATGAACAGGGGGGACGTGCAGACAGAACACCCGACCAGTGCCATGCTGCACCGATCAGTGGATGGCTTCTATTCTGACAGCCCCTGTGCCGCGCGCTGCCCGACGGCACACCCGACGGCAGACTGGGATCAGCCCTGCGAGCGCTGGGCTTTTTCGGCTTCTTCCATCTTGCGGGTGAAGAACCGGTAAAACCAGAACGCCATGAAGACAATGAAGAGCAGACCCGTGATGCTGAACAGGCCGTAGTCGGTTGAAAAAAGATCCGTGAGGGCTTTCATGTTGTGTGCTCCATTTGTGTGCTCCATTCCTGACCGGACAGGTGGCCATTGCACTCCCTGCACTGCGGGTCCGCATTGACCTGCGTCAATCGACTTGAACTCCGCTGCCGCGTGACCATATGCGGGACAATGCGAGGCAGCGCTGCACAGCGTCGGCGCTCGACCAGACTGTCCTTTCGACCCACTCAAACCTTGACATGAAACGCCTCTGGCTCGTTTTCGCCCAATCCGTGACGGTGTTGCTGGCGGCCTACTTCGTGGTGGCCACGCTCAAACCCGAATGGCTCAACCGCAAACCCATTCTGGCGGCGGTGGTGCCGGTGCTCGAATCCAGCGCGCCGCCAGCAGCAGCGCCCGGCGGGGCCATGGTGGGCTTCAGCGCAGCGGCCAGGGCCGCGTCGCCCGCCGTGGTGAGCATCAACACCAGCAAGGTCGCGCACAGTGCCCCGCAGAGCAACGACCCGTGGTTCCGCTTCTTCTTTGGCGATCAGGGCGCCCGACCGCAGACCGGACTGGGTTCGGGCGTCATCGTCAGCCCGGCGGGCTACATCCTGACCAACAACCATGTGATCGAAGAAGCCGACCAGATCGAGGTGGTGCTCAACGATGGACGCAAGAGCGCAGCCCAGGTGATTGGCACCGACCCGGAAACCGACCTGGCCATTCTCAAAATCGCACTGACCGAGCTGCCCGTGATCACACTGGGCAACTCGGACGCGCTGTCCATTGGCGACCCGGTGCTGGCCATTGGCAACCCGTTTGGTGTGGGCCAGACCGTCACCAGCGGCATTGTGAGCGCCCTGGGCCGCACACAGCTGGGCATCAACACCTTCGAAAACTTCATCCAGACCGACGCCGCCATCAACCCCGGCAACTCCGGCGGCGCGCTGGTTGACACCCATGGGCACCTGATGGGCATCAACACCGCCATCTATTCGCGTTCGGGTGGCTCCATGGGCATCGGCTTCGCCATCCCCACCTCCACCGCGCGCAGCGTGCTGGAGGCCATCGTGCGCGACGGCCAGGTCACCCGCGGCTGGATCGGCGTGGAACCGCAGGACCTGACCCCCGAACTGGCGGAGAGTTTTGGCCTGGCATCGGATGCGGGCGTGATCATCACCGGCGTGCTGCAAAACGGCCCGGCCGCGCAGGCGGGCATCCGCCCGGGCGATGTAATCACCTCGGTGGCTGGGCGTGATGTGAACAATGTGGCGCAGTTGCTCTCGGCCGTGGCCGCGCTCAAACCCGGCACACCGGCCACGCTGGAGGTGGTGCGCAAGGACGGCAAGAGCCGGGTTGAAGTCACCCCAGGCAGGCGCACACAGCCCAAGGCGCAGGAACAGCGCTGACCCCGCAGAGGGAGAGGGCGGCCTGAACCGACCGTCTGCACCCCAGCGGGGACGCTTTCAGTTCACTGGTGCGTCTTCGGACGGTTCTGTCGGCGCTGCGGATCTCTTGATGAACCACTGCGAGCCCCAGATACCCAGCTCGTACAGCAGGCACATGGGTATGGCCAGGGCCAGCTGCGAGATCACATCGGGTGGCGTGACGATCGCGGCGATGACAAAAGCGAGCACGATGAAATAGCCACGGAATTCTTTCAGCTGCTGGACCGTGACCATGTTCGTCTTCACCAGCAACACCACCACAATGGGCACCTGGAACGCCAGGCCGAAGGCCAGGTAGAGCGACAGGATGGCCTCCACGTAAGAGGCGATGTCGGGTGTGGCGGCCACGCTCTCGGGTGTGAACTGCTGGATGAAGCCAAACATCTTGTCGAGCACGAAGAACTGCACGAACGCGATGCCCACATAGGCCAGCAGACTGCCCAGCAAGATCAGCGGCACCGCAAAGCGTTTTTCATGGCTGTAGAGCCCTGGGGCGACAAAGGCCCAGATCTGGTACATCCACCAGGGCAACGACAGCACCAGCGCGGCCATGGCCAACACCTTGAGCGGGATGAAAAACGGCGAGAACACGCCGACTGCGATGAGTTTGGCATCCGGCGGCATATGGGCCCGAATCGGAATCGCGATCAGATCGATCAACCCGCTGGGGCCGGGCCAGATGGCGAGCAGAATCATGCACACGGCCAGCCCGGCCATGCCGTACATGAGCCGATCACGCAGCTCCTTCAGGTGCTGGACGAACGGTTGTTCGGTACCGGCGAGCTCGTCGGCGGATTTGTTGGAATCGGACATCAGCGGGGTGCAGAGGAAGAGCGTGGCCGGAAGCGCGCCACACGGGCCGCACCGGATTGGGTGCGCGTGCGCACGCCAGTGCGGGCCTTGAACCACTGGGGCATGGCTTTTTGCTTGATGCGCCAGTTCTTGCGCGGGTGTTTGTACACCGGATGCAGGTCGGCGCCGATCGATCCCATCGCGTCGCCATGGCTGAAGGCGTTGCCATCCAGCCCGCTCGTGGCCTCGGACCACGACTTGTCGAAATCGCTGGCACCGGACTGGACCGAGCTCTCGACGTCGCGCGCCGCCGACTCCACCGATTCCTTCATCTTCTTGAGTTCTTCAAGCTCCATGGACCGGCTGACTTCGGCCTTGACGTCGGACACATAACGCTGCGCCTTGCCCAGCAGGGCGCCCACCGTGCGCGCCACGCGCGGCAGTTTTTCCGGGCCGATGACGATCAACGCCACCACCCCGATGAGGGCGAGCTTGGAAATGCCCAGATCAATCATGTGATGGCCATCCTGAGGGCGGTGCGGGCGCGGGAACAAGCCCGACCCATGGGCGGGTGGCAGCGGCCAAGCAAGCAGCCGCTGGCTTCACGGCGTCAGCTTTTTTGCTTGGCTTCGACGTCAATGGCGTTTTTGTCGGTGCGGGTGTCTTGCGTCACCTGGGCGGCGGGGGCCGCAGGGGACGCAGGCGCGTCGGCAGAGGTGCCACCCTCCTTGATGCCGTCTTTGAATCCCTTGACGGCACCACCGAGGTCCGAGCCGATGTTCTTGAGCTTCTTGGTGCCAAAAACCATCACCACGATCAGCAAAACGATCAGCCAGTGCCAGATAGAAAATGAACCCATGAGTTGCTCCGAATATAAAAATGAAAAGCGCTGGGCGCTGATGTTCGGATTCTAAGGCCGGGCGGGAGTTCAAGCCCTTTGCTTTGTATTGACACCCAGCCCCGGAGCGGGCGCATGGAGCGCCCGCAACCACCTCAGCCGCGCAGCCAGGGGCGTGGCCCACCCATGACGTGCACATGCAGGTGGTGCACTTCCTGCCCGCCTTCGGTGCCGGTGTTGCACACCATGCGGAATCCGCCATCGGGATACGGATTGCAGCCCTGCTCCGCCGCCAACCGGGGCGCCAGCACCATCATGCGCCCCATCAAGCGTTCGTGTTCGGGCGTGAGCAGGGCCATGGACGGGATGTGCAGCTTGGGGACCAGGAGAAAATGCACCGGCGCCCAGGGATGGATGTCGTGGAAGGCGAACAGGTCTTCGTCTTCATAAACTTTCCTCGCGGGAATCTGGCCAGCGATGATCTTGCAAAAGAGGCAGTTCGGGTCGGCGTGGCTCATGGCTCAGACGGGCATGGGTTTGTGTTCGTTCCAGTTCAGCCAGCCTTTGGCCAAGCGGTAGATGGTCCAGATCGCGGCAACCCCCAAAATCACAAAGCCGATCAGAATGAAGACCGTGAGAAAACCCAACACCGACCACGCCAAGCCCCACCAGAAGGTACGGATTTGCCAGGTGAAGTGGCTCTCGTAGAGTGTTCCGCGCGCGTCCTCGCGCTTGATGTAGTTGAGCACGATGCCAACAATGGCGGAGATGCCGGTCACCCACGACAGGGCATACAGGATGTAGATCACCAAGGTGATTCGACGCAGACCGGCCAGTTGTTCCGGCGTCTTGTCGATCACGGTCCCGTTGTCATTCATGGGGTGATTGCTCCGTGGTTTCGCGCTCCTGCGCCTTGCGCAACGCCTTCTCTTCCAGTCCACCCAGGCCTTCGCGGCGCGACAGCTCGGCCACCACATCGGCGGGCGTCTTGCCATAGTGCGCCAGCGCGATCATGCAGTGGAACCAGAGATCGGCGACTTCGTTCACCAGTTTTTGCGGGTCTCCGCCGTGGTCGCAGTCTTTCGCCGCCATCACGGCTTCGGTGGCTTCTTCGCCGATTTTTTTCAGAAACGCGTCCGGCCCCTTGTGCAGCAGGCGGGCGACGTAGCTCTTCTCGGGATCGCCGCCATTCGTCGGCATGCGGCTTTCAATGACGGCAGCCAGCCGCGCAAGCGCATCGGTGTCGGACAGGGCACTCATTTGTAGATCGATTCAGGGTCTTTGAGCACCGGATCGACCGGCACCCACTGGCCATTCTGGTGGCTCTGGAAGAAGCAGCTGTGGCGCCCGGTGTGGCAGGCGATGCCGGGCTCGTGGCCGAGCTGGGTCACTTTGAGCAGCACCACGTCGTTGTCGCAATCGAGCCGGATGTCGTGCACCGTCTGCACGTGCCCAGACTCTTCGCCTTTGAACCAGAGCCGGTTGCGCGAGCGGCTGAAATACACCGCGCGGCCCAGCTCGGCGGTTGTCTGCAGCGCCTCGCGGTTCATCCAGGCGAACATCAGCACGTCGCCGGTGGCGGCTTCCTGCGCGATCACCGGCACCAGGCCCTGCGCGTCCCATTTGATGGCGTCCAGCCAGTTGTTGTTCATGCTCATGGCCGCACCGGTATGCCGCGTTCGGCCATGCGCTGCTTGGCCTGGGCGACGGTGTATTCACCGTAGTGGAAAATGCTGGCCGCCAGCACCGCGTCGGCCCCACCCTGCTGCACGCCGTCGGCCAGGTGATCAAGGTTGCCCACACCGCCAGAGGCGATGACCGGCACGTCCACTGCGTCGGCCACGGCGCGGGTGAGCGCCAGGTCGAAACCGCTCTTGGTGCCGTCGCGGTCCATGCTGGTGAGCAGGATCTCGCCGGCACCGAAGTCGGCCATCTGCCGCGCCCAGGCCACCGCGTCCAGCCCGGTGTTCTGGCGGCCGCCGTGGCTGTAGACGTCCCAGCCTTCGCCGCGCGCGGCCAGATCGTCGCCGTGGCGGCGTTTGGCATCGATGGCCACCACGATGCACTGCGCACCGTACTTGTCGGACGCGTCGCGGATCACCTGCGGGTTGGCGATGGCGGCCGAATTGAAGCTGGTCTTGTCAGCGCCGGCGTTGAGCAGGCGGCGCACGTCTTCCACGGTGCGCACACCGCCACCGACGGTGAGCGGAATGAAGACCTGCGAGGCCACCGCTTCGATGATGTGCAGAATCAGGTCGCGCCCGTCGCTGGTGGCGGTGATGTCCAGGAAGGTCAGTTCGTCGGCGCCCTGCTCGTTGTAGCGCGCCGCGATTTCCACCGGGTCGCCGGCATCGCGCAGTTCGACGAAGTTGACGCCCTTGACGACGCGACCGCCGGTCACGTCCAGGCAGGGGATGATGCGCTTAGCCAGCATGTGGAAAGCCCAAAGGTTTTGCCGCCGGGCCGCCCCAAGGCAAAACGCGCCCCCCCGGGGGGCAGCGACCCGCGCAGCGGTGGAGCCCCGGATTCGCACCGCAGGTGTGAAGACGCTTGGGGGCCATGTTCATCCGTTCAGCTCGTCAGCGAGCTTCTGCGCCACTTCGAAATCGAGGTCACCGCTGTAGATGGAGCGGCCGCAGATCACGCCTTCGACGCCCTCGTCCTCCACCGCGCACAGGCCACGGATGTCCTCCAGGTTCGACAAGCCACCGGAGGCGATCACGGGAATCGACAGCGCCTGCGCCAGCTTGACGGTGGCCTCGATGTTGATGCCGCTGAGCATGCCGTCGCGGCCGATGTCGGTGTAGATGATCCCTTCGACGCCATAGTCCTCGAACTTCTTGCCCAGGTCCACCACCTCGTGGCCGGTGAGCTTGCTCCAGCCATCGGTGGCCACCTTGCCGTCCTTGGCGTCCAGGCCGACGATGATGTGGCCTCCGAAGGCGGTGCAGGCGTCCTGCAGAAAGCCGGGGTTCTTCACCGCAGCGGTGCCGATGATCACGTAGCGCAAACCGGCGTCGAGGTAGCGCTCGATGGTGTCCAGATCGCGGATGCCGCCACCGAGCTGCACGTCCACCTCGGAGCCCACTTCCTTCAAGATGGCGCGGATCGCCTGCTCGTTTTTCGGCTTGCCGGCGAAGGCCCCGTTCAGGTCCACCAGGTGCACGCGCCGCGCGCCCTTGTTGACCCAGTTGCGGGCCATGGCCGCCGGGTCTTCACCGAACACCGTGGATTGGTCCATGTCGCCCTGTTTGAGGCGAACGCACTGGCCGTCTTTGAGATCAATGGCGGGAATCAGCAACATGATGGTGGCTTGGGGAGCGGGTGGACTTAGGGGTTCCAGTGGAGGAAGTTGCGGTAGAGCGCCAGCCCCTGATCGGCGCTCTTTTCGGGGTGAAACTGGGTGGCAAAAAGATTATCGCGGGCAATCGCGGCGGCAAAACGGCCACCGTAATCGGCTTCGCCCGCGTTGTGCTGCGGCTGGGCCGGGCGGGCGTAGTAGCTGTGCACGAAATAGAAATAGGAACCCTCCGGGATGCCCGCCCACACCGGGTGCACCGGTCGGCCCAGATCGTGGAACACCTGGTTCCAGCCCATCTGCGGCACCTTGAAGCGGCTGCCGTCGGCCTGGGTCTGAGCGGCCAGTTGAAACTTGACCACATCGCCCGGGATCAGGCCCAGGCCATCGGTCGGGCCCTCTTCGCTGCGGTCCAGCAGCATCTGCATGCCGACGCAGACGCCGAACAGCGGCTTGTTCGCGGCGGCGTGCAGCACGGCGTCCTTCAGCCCGGACGCAGCGAGCTCGTTCATGCAGTCGGCCATGTGGCCCTGGCCGGGTAGCACCACACGCTCGGCGTCCAGCACGTCTTGCGCGCGCGACGTCACGAGCACATCCAGGCCACTGCCTGCGGCCACGTGCACCACGGCCTGCGACACCGAGCGCAGGTTGCCGCTGCCGTAGTCCACCACGGCGACTGTCTTGGATTTCATCGGAACAGGGGGGCGTAAAAACTCAGAGCGAGCCTTTGGTCGAGGGAATCACGTCGCCCAGGCGCGCATCGCGCTCCAGCGCCATGCGCAGTGCGCGGGCAAAGGCCTTGAACACGGTCTCGGCCTGGTGGTGGGCGTTCTCACCGTGCAGGTTGTCGATGTGCAGCGTCACGCCGGCGTGGTTGACGAAGCCCTGGAAAAACTCGAAAGCCAGTTGCGTGTCGAAGCCGCCGACCATGCCGCTTTTGAACGGCACGCGCATGTGCAGGCCGGGACGGCCCGAAAAATCGACCACCACGCGCGACAGCGCTTCGTCCAGTGGCACATAGGCGTGGCCGTAACGGCGGATGCCCTTTTTATCGCCCACGGCCTTGGCAAAGGCCTGGCCGAGCGTGATGCCCACGTCTTCCACCGTGTGGTGGCCGTCGATGTGCAGGTCGCCCCTGGCTTCAATCGTCAGGTCGATCAGTCCGTGGCGGGCGATCTGGTCCAGCATGTGGTCGAAGAAACCGATGCCGGTGGACAGCTGCGCCTGGCCACTGCCGTCGAGGTTGACGTGCACGCGGATCTGCGTCTCGGAGGTGTTGCGCTGGACGTCGGCCACGCGGGCCGGGGCTGAAGAGAGGGTGGTCATAGGCTGGACTGCAAGGCGGCGATCATCTGCGTGTTTTCGTCGGGGGTGCCGACGGTCAGGCGCAGACACTGGGCCAGCAGTGGGTGCATTTTAGAAACATTCTTGACCAGCACACCGCGCGCTTTCAGGCCGTCGAAGGCCTTTTGCGCGTCGGGCACCCGCACCAGCACCATGTTGGCCTGGCTGGGGAAGGGCTTGACGCCCGGCATGGCGCCAGCGCGGCGATCAGGCGCTCGCGCTCGGCACGAATGGTCGCGGCCTGCTGCGCAAACACGTCGGCGTGCTCCAGCGCGAACAGCGCGCACTCGGCGTTGAGCACGCTCACGTTGTAGGGCGGGCGCAGCTTGTCGACCTCGTGCACCAGCGCCTGCGGGCCGAGCATGTAGCCCAGCCGCACGCCGGCCAGGCCGAACTTGGACAGCGTGCGCATCAGCAGCACGTTGGCGTTGGCTGCGGGGTTGGCGCGGATCTCGTCGAGCCAGCTGTGGCTGGAAAAGGGCTGGTAGGCCTCGTCCATCACCACCAGGCCGCCGAAGCTGGCGGCCTCGGCGATCAGGCGGCGGATCACGCCCGCGTCCCACAGATTGGCCGTGGGGTTGTTCGGGTAGGCGATGTAGGTGATGGTCGGCTGGTGCTGGCGCAGCGCGGCGAGCATCGCCGCCTCGTCCAGTTCGAAGTCGGCCGTGAGGTTCACGCCGTGAAAGGCCAGCCCCTGCAGCTGGGCGCTCATGCCGTACATCACGAAGCCGGGCAGCGGTGCCAGGATGCTGGCGCCGGGGATGTCGCAGGCCATGGCCAGCAGCGAGATCAGTTCGTCCGAGCCGTTGCCCAGCATCAGGGCACCGCCTTCGGGCAGGTCCACGTAACGGGCCAGCGCCTGCTTCAGCTGTTCGATGCGCGCACCGGGGTAGCGGTTGATGGCCACCGCGCCGAGCCGTTCGCCCAGCGCCTTCTGCAATTCGGGCGGCAGCGCAAACGGGTTCTCCATCGCGTCGAGCTTGACCATGCCGGTCGAGTCCTGGATGGCGTAGGCGTGCATGGACTGGATGTCCTGGCGGATGAAGCGCAGCGGGTTCGGGCTGTCCACGGCGTTCATTTCGGCTCTCGCATCGGTGGCACATCTTTCAACCGCAGCTCGGCGGCGCGGGCGTGCGCCTGCAGGCCTTCGCCGTAGGCCAGCTCGGCGGCGATGGTGCCCAGCGTCTGCGCGCCCGCAGCGCTGACCTCGATCAGACTGCTGCGTTTCTGGAAGTCGTAGACGCCCAGCGGCGAGGAGAAGCGGGCCGTGCCGCTGGTGGGCAGCACGTGGTTGGGGCCGGCGCAGTAGTCGCCCAGGCTCTCGCTGGTGTAGGCACCGAGGAAGATGGCCCCGGCGTGCCGCAGCAGCGGTTCCCAGCGGTGCGGGTCGTGGCTCGATACCTCCAGGTGCTCGGGCGCGATGCGGTTGCTGATGGCGCAGGCCTCGGCCATGTCGCGCGTGAGGATGAGCGCGCCACGGTCGTTCAGGCTCTTGGCGATGATGGCGGCACGCGGCATGGTGGGTAGCAGGCGGTCGATGGCGGCCTGCACGGCGTCGATGTAGGCCGCATCCGGGCACAGCAGGATGCTTTGCGCCAGCTCGTCGTGTTCGGCCTGACTGAACAGGTCCATGGCGACCCAGTCGGTCGGCGTGCTGCCGTCGGCCAGCACCAGGATTTCGCTCGGCCCGGCGATCATGTCGATGCCCACGGTGCCGAAGACGTGCTTCTTGGCGCTGGCCACGTAGGCGTTGCCGGGGCCGGTGATCTTGTCCACCTTGGGCACGGTGGCCGTGCCGTAGGCCAGCGCGGCCACGGCCTGCGCGCCGCCCACAGTGAAGGCGCGCGTGACGCCAGCCACGTAAGCGGCGGCCAGCACCAGCGGGTTCTTCTCGCCCTTGGGCGTGGGCACGACCATGATGATCTCGCCCACCCCGGCCACGTGGGCCGGGATGGCGTTCATCAACACGCTGCTCGGGTAGGCCGCCTTGCCGCCCGGCACGTAGATACCCACGCGGTCCAGCGGTGTGACCTTCTGGCCCAGCAGGCTGCCGTCTTCGTCGCGGTAACTCCAGCTCTCGCCACAGGCCTTTTTCTGCGCCTCGTGGTAGCTGCGCACGCGGCGCGCGGCCGATTCCAGCGCGTCGCGCTGGGCGGCAGACAGGCTGTCGAACGCGGACTTGAGTTCGGCCTGGGTCAGCTCCAGCGTCTTCAAGCTTTCTGCCTTCAGACCATCAAAGCGCGCGGTGTATTCCAGCACCGCCGCGTCGCCCCGCGCCTGCACGTCCGCCAGGATGTCCGCCACGCGCTGCTCGATCGCATGGTCCGTGTCCGCCGACCAGTGCAGCCGGGCCGCGAACTGGGCCTCGAAATCGGCCGAGGTGGTGGACAGACGGAGAGGCGCTGCGGAGAGGCTCATGATGGGATGGTGTTTTTCTCGATGGCGTTGGAGAAGGCGTCAAGGATGGGGCGGATGGCGGCCTGCTTGAGCTTGAGCGCGGCCTGGTTGACGACCAGGCGCGAGCTGATGTCCATGATGCGCTCGACCTCGACCAACTGGTTGGCCTTGAGCGTGTTGCCGGTGGACACCAGATCGACGATGGCGTCGGCCAGGCCGGTCAGCGGGGCGAGCTCCATGCTGCCGTAGAGCTTGATCAGGTCCACGTGCACGCCCTTGCTGGCGAAGAACTCGCGCGCGATCGTCGTGTACTTGGTGGCCACCTTCAGGCGCGCACCCTGTCGCACCGCAGAGGCGTAGTCGAAGTCGGCGCGCACCGCCACGCTCACACGGCACCGGGCGATCTGCAAATCGAGCGGCTGGTACAGGCCCTGGCCGCCATGTTCGATCAGCGTGTCCTTGCCCGTCACGCCCAGGTCGGCACCGCCGTGTTCGACATAGGTCGGCACGTCGGTCGCGCGCACCAGCACCACGCGCACGCCCGGCTGGTTGGTCGGCAGGATCAGCTTGCGCGATTTTTCCGGGTCTTCCAGCACCTCGATGCCGGCGGCGACCAGCAGCGGCAGGGTTTCATCGAAGATGCGGCCTTTGGAGAGGGCTAGGGTAATCACTTCACTCTTTCGATGTCCGCGCCGATACCGCGCAGCTTGGCTTCCATCTGGTCGTAACCGCGGTCCAGATGGTAAATGCGGTCCACGGTGGTTTCGCCCTCGGCCACCAGGCCGGCGATCACCAGGCTGGCCGAGGCGCGCAGGTCGGTCGCCATCACCGTGGCGCCCTGGAGCTTGCCGACGCCCTCGATCACCGCCACCTTGCCATCGGTCTGGATCTTCGCACCCAGGCGCACCAGCTCGTTGACGTGCATGAAACGGTTTTCGAAGATGGTCTCGGTGACCTTGCTGGTGCCGGTGGCGATGCAGTTGAGCGCCATGAACTGGGCCTGCATGTCGGTCGGGAAACCCGGGTATTCGGTGGTGCGAAAGCTCTGCGCCTTCAGGCGGCCCGAGGCGCGCACACGGATGAAGCCGTCGCCGGCCTCGATCTCGGCACCCGCGTCGTGCAGCTTGTCGATCACCGCGTCCAGGTGCTCGGCCCGCGCGTGGCGCAGGACCACGTCACCGCCGGTGGCGGCCACCGCGCACAGAAAGGTGCCGGTCTCGATGCGGTCGGCCACCACCTGGTGGCTGCAACCACGCAAGCGGTCCACCCCCTGGATGTGGATGCGGCTGCTGCCGTGGCCTTCGATCTTGGCGCCCATGGCGATCAGCATCTGTGCCAGGTCGGGGATCTCCGGTTCCTGCGCCGCGTTCTCCAGCAGGGTTTCGCCTTCGGCCAATGCGGCGGCCATGAGGAAGTTCTCGGTGCCGGTCACGGTCACCATGTCGGTGGCGATGCGCGCGCCGTGCAGGCGGCTGCGGCCTTGCGGCA
This sequence comes from Polaromonas sp., assembly GCA_013823505.1. The sequence goes on from PNMH01000022.1 coordinate 45,787, forward strand.
GCTTGGCGACCATGTAGCCGTGTTCGACCACGATCTCGGCCCCCATGGCCTGCAGGCCCTTGATGTGCTGGTCCACCGGGCGCGAGCCGATGGCACAGCCGCCGGGCAGCGACACCTTGGCACGGCCGAAGCGGGCCAGCAGCGGACCCAGCACCAGCACCGACGCGCGCATGGTCTTGACCAGTTCGTACGGCGCCTCCGGCTTGAGCGCGTCGGGCGCCTGAAAACTCATGCCGCCGCGCTCGCCGTGGGTTTCAGACCTCACACCCATGTTGTCCAGCAGCAGGCGCATGGTGGCCACGTCGCGCAGGCGCGGCACATTGGTCAGGTTGACCTGCTCGCTGGTCAGCAGCGTCGCGCACAGCTCCGGAAGGGCCGCGTTTTTGGCACCCGAGATGGTCACTTCGCCATGGAGCGGGCGACCGCCGGTGATGCGCAGTTTGTCCATTTTTCAGTGCTCTTTCAGATAACAAGTTGCGCAAGGTTCGCGGCCACCGCAGAACCGCCCTTCGACAAGCTCAGGACGGGCTGCAGGTGGCGCCCCCTGGGGGGCTGAGTGCCGCGGCTCCAAGCCTGCCTGCGCAGGCTTGGACAGCCCGAAGACGCTTCGGCTCCGACGAAGCTGCGGCCTGCAAGGCACGCGAAGCGGCGCAGGGGGTTCATTGTTTTGCCCACTCTGCGGGCGTGAAGGTTTTCATGGAAAGCGCATGCACCTCGTCGGTCTTGATGCGTTCACCCAGCGTGGCGTAGACGCGCTGATGGCGGGCGATCGGGCGCTGGCCTTCGAACTCGGGCGAGACGATCACGGCCGCCCAGTGGCGGCCATCGCCCGTGACTTCAAGGTGTTCGCAGGTCAGGCCTGCGGCGATGATGTGTTGCAGTTGGTCAGCGGTCATGGGCATGGTTTCAGTGGCGGATTTTGTAGCCGGTGCGCAGCAGGTGCAGGGCCAGCGCGCTCACGGCGGCCAGCGCGACGCCCACCAGCACCAGGCTGAGCCACGGCGATACATCGCTGACACCGAAGAAGCCGTAGCGGAAACCGTCGATCATGTAGAAGAACGGGTTGAGGTGACTCACGCGCTGCCAGACATCGGGCAGGGAATGGATCGAGTAGAACACGCCCGAGAGGAAGGTCATGGGCACGATGACGAAGTTCTGGAACGCCGCCATCTGGTCGAACTTTTCGGCCCACAGGCCGGCGATCAGACCGAGTGCACCGAGCAAGGCCGCGCCCATGAAGCCAAACACCAGTATCCACAGCGGCGCGACCACCGTGGGCTGCGCGAACCACCAGGTGACCAGCATCACGCCAGCCCCCACCGCCAGACCGCGCACCACCGACGAGCCGACGTAGGCCACGAACCAGGCGCGGTGCGACAGCGGCGTGAGCTGCAAAAACACCAGGTTGCCCATGACCTTGCTCTGGATCAGCGAGCTGCTGCTGTTGGCAAAGGCGTTCTGCAGCACGCTCATCATCACCAGGCCAGGCAAGAGGAACGCGGTGTAGCTCACCGAGTCGTACACCTGCACGCGGCCTTCGAGCACATGGCCAAAGATCATCATGTACAGGATGGCGGTGATCACCGGCGCGGCGACGGTCTGGAAACCCACTTTCCAGAAGCGCAGCACCTCTTTGTAAAACAGCATGTGCCAGCCGGTCATGGTGTGGTTGCCCCCACGCTCGACACTGGTGTGTCCTCGCTGCCCCCCGAGGGGGCGCGTTCCGCCTTGGGGCGGCCCGGCGGCGGAACCTCTTCTTGCGCACGGTGCGCCAGGTTGCTGCCTTCGATCACTTCGAGAAAAACATCCTCCAGATCGGCCTTGCGGATTTCAACGTCCTCGGTCCGCACACCGGATTCGCGCACGCGCGCCAGGATGCGTTCGACCGCCAGCGCGTCGTTGGCGGGCAGCTGCACCACACGCCCGGTCACGCGCGCCAACGCTGCCAGATCGTCGGGCAAGGCGTCGTCGGTCTTGAAACGCAGCACGTTGGAGGCCGCCCGTCTGAGCAGATCGGAAGTGCGGTCCAGCGCCACCACCTCGCCGCGGTTGAGCATGGCGATGCGGCCACACAGGGCTTCGGCCTCTTCGAGGTAATGGGTGGTCAGCAGCACGGTGCTGCCCTGCTGCTTGTTGAGCTGGCTGATGAACTGCCACAGCGTCTGGCGCAGCTCCACGTCCACACCGGCGGTGGGTTCGTCGAGCACGATCACCGGCGGCTTGTGCACCAGCGCCTGCGCCACCAGCACGCGGCGCTTCATGCCCCCGGAGAGCTGGCGCATGTTGGCGCCCGCCTTGTCGGCCAGACCCAGACCAGCGAGCAGCTCGTCGATCCAGGCGTCGTTGTGGCGGATGCCGAAGTAACCGGACTGGAACCGCAGCGCCTCGCGCACGTTGAAAAACGGATCGAACACCAGCTCTTGCGGCACCACGCCCAGGGCGCGACGCGCTGCCGGGTAAGCGGTCTGCACGTTGTGGCCATGCACCAGCACCTGACCGCTGCTGGCCCGCGTCAGACCGGCAAGGATGCTGATGAGTGTGGTTTTCCCAGCGCCGTTGGGACCGAGCAGACCGAAGAACTCGCCGGGCTGGATATCGAACGACACGCCTTTGAGCGCCTGCAGCTCACCACGGGCCGTGGTGTAGGTCTTGGAGACGTCCTGGAAAGAAACTGCGGGCATGGCGGCGGGAGCACGGGGATCGCCGACCACACGGCCAGGACATCTGGCGGCGGCGGGAGAACCGGCTATTTTAGGTCAAGCCCCTGCGGCCTGCCGAGTCACTGTCACTGTCAGCGGGCATGACCGATTTCCTCTCGGCCTCAGACCGACAGCAGCTCCTGCACGCCGTACAGCGCCACCAGATCGCGCAGGCGCTGGGGCGCATGCTGCACCAGCAAGGTCTTGCCCTGAGGCCGCAGCACACGGCGCCATTCCAGCAGCACCGCCACGGCCGAGGTGTCGAACTCGCGCAGGGCGCTGGCGTCCAGCACCACCTGCGGCCCCGGCTGCGACATCAGCGAGGGCATCAACTGCGCCAGCATGGGCACGGCCTGCTCCAGCGTCAGGCGCTCGGGCAGGATGGCGGTGCGTTGGGCCAGGGTGTCGGGCATTCGGATCAGCCCGCTTTGCCACCGGCCTTGTTGCGCTGGGCCAGGGTGGCGATCAGGCCGTCGATGCCCCGGGTGTTGATCTCTTGCGCGAACTGGGTGCGGTAGGTTTCCACCAGCCACACGCCGAGCACGTTCAGGTCGTAGATTTTCCAGCCATCAGGGGTTTTCTCCAGCCGGTAGTCGAGCTGGATCGGCTCGCCCCGGCCACGCACTTCAGAGCGCACCACCACTTCGGTGTCTTCGGGCCTGGCGCGCAAGGGTCTGAAGCTCAAGGTCTGGTCCTTGACCTCGCCGAGTGCGCCGGCGTAGGTGCGCACCAGCAGGGTTTTGAACTCGTCCTGCAGCTGCTTCTGCTGGGCCGGCGTGGCCTGGCGCCAGAAGCGCCCCACGGCCGAGGCGGTCATGCGGGAGAAGTTCACGCTGGGCATGATCTTGCTGTCCACCAGCGCCACGATGCGGTTGACGTCGCCCTTCTGGATCGCCGGGTCGGCCTTGACCGCGGCCATCACCTCGCCCGAGATGCGCTGCACCAAAACGTCGGGCGCTTCGACCTCGGCAAACACCAGCGGCGAACTGGCCACGGCCAGCACGGCGAACAAGCGGGAAAACCATTGGCGTCGTTGAATCATCTGATGGTCCTTTCGGTGGCACGTGGTCCGGCAAATCGCGCGGACCCCTGTTTGTGACCGGGACTGTACGTCACCGGTTCCGTGCCTGGTGTGTCGCTTGTGTAATTGTTGGGTATCGAAATGCCGTCAATTGGGCGCTGCACCGCCGCCATGGCCCAGCCCGGAGCCCGCGTCGATCAGGCTTTCGATCTGGTTGGCGCGGCGCTGCAGGTAGATGTCGCGCGTGAAGCTGTACTTGTCCAGCGCGGCCCCTTCGAGCATGGTGGTGGCACGCAGCAGGTTGGCGCGCGTCTCCACCGCACGCAGCGCATACAGCGAATTGCGGGTCGGAATGCGGTCGATGCGGGAGATCAGGTCACCGCTGGACTCGATGCCAAAACCGGCCGCGTCGCGAACGGTCGATGGACCAAAGATCGGCAGCACGAGGTACGGGCCGGATGGCACGCCCCAGCGGCCCAGGGTCTGGCCAAAGTCCAGCCGGGTGCGCTCGATGCCCATTTCGGAGGCGATGTCGAGCACCCCCCCAAAACCGAACACGGTGTTGACGCCGAAGCGCAAGCCGTTTTCAGCGGCGGCCTGGGGCTTGAGTTGCAGCGAAGCGTTGACGAACGACCAGACGTCGCGCAGGTTATCGAAGAAGTTGTTGACCCCGGTGCGCACCAGGTCGGGCGTGATGTCGCGGTAGACCGTGGCCACGGGTTTGAGCACCGCGCTGTCCACGGCGTCGTTGAAATTGGACACACTGCGGTTGAACGGCTCCAGCGGGTCGCGTGGGTTGGCGTCCGGCCCGCTGGCACAGCCCGCCAGCACCGCAAGGACCGCAAGGACCACCACACCCTTGCAGCGCGTGTTCCGGATTGTCATGTTCACACCCCTTGGGACTGGGGTCCCCTGTTGTTCGTTGCCGCTATCCACTCACTGCGCCGCCGGTTCGGGCTTGCTGCCGTCGGCGGCCCGGTTGAACAGGAACTGGCCGATCAGGTTTTCCAGCACCACGGCCGACTGCGTCTGCGTGATCACATCGCCAGCAGCGAGGTTTTGGGTGTCACCGCCGGGTTCGATGCCGATGTACTGGTCGCCCAGCAGACCGGCGGTCAGGATCTTGGCCGACGAATCCTTCGGGAACAGCACGTCATTCCTGATCTCCATCGTGGCCACGCCCTGGAAGGTCTGAGCATCGAAGGTGACGCCGGTCACGCGACCCACGTTCACACCCGCCGAACGCACCGGCGCGCGGTTCTTGAGGCCACCGATGTTGTCGAAGCGGGCCTGCACCGTGTAGGTGTCACCCCCGTCGGTGAAGCTGGCCAGATTGGCAGCCTTGAGAGCCAGGAACAGCAGCGCGAGCACGCCGAGCAAGACAAACAGGCCAACGAGAATTTCAGTACTTTTCTTGTTCATGGGGGCTCCGCTCGCGGATCAGGGGGTCGAGAACATCAGGGCGGTCAGGATGAAGTCCATCCCCAGCACACACAGCGAGGCCGTCACCACGGTGCGTGTGGTGGCGTGGGCCACGCCCTCGGGTGTGGCCTCGGTTTCATAGCCCTGGTACAGCGCCACGGCGGTGCAGATGACGCCAAACACGGCGCTCTTGAGAACGCCATTGCCCACATCGCGCCAGACATCGACGCCGCTTTGCTGGATCGACCAGAAATTGCCGGCGTCGATACCGATCAGCAGCACCGCCACCACATAGGCGCCGAGGATACCGACGGCGGAAAACAGCGCTGCCAGCAGTGGCATGGACACGATGCCGCCCAGGAAACGCGGCGCCAGCACGCGGGCTTTGGGGTCGATGGCCATCAGCTCCATGGCGGCGATCTGCTCGCCGGCCTTCATGAGGCCGATCTCGGCGGTGAGCGAGGTGCCGGCCCGACCGGCAAACAG
>PNMH01000023.1 GCA_013823505.1 Polaromonas sp.
GGCGTGGCTCAATGGCGCCCCGTGCACGCTTAGATCGGACAATGCCACCAGCTCGTACGGGGTGCACAGCGCAAGAAAGCGCTTGCGCAACGCATTTGGAAGGCGCTCGATGAGGTGGTTCTCTGCGTTGTCCATGGGGGGCCCTGGTACACGAGAAAACCCCTCTCGGAGCGAACCCGCAAGGTTCGCAAGTCAGGATGTCTTGCATTCCCTTACCGACTGTAGACCTGTTTGATCGATGTGGGCGCGCTGGCAAGACGCTCCCGGCGCTGATTCATTGAACAGCGCACCGAAAGGCCGCTTTCTCTGCCTCAAGAGAACGCCTAACTCGTCGAAATTGAAGTTATGGCGTGAGACCGTCGTGAGAACTTGAGTCTTGGCAGTTCGCCGTCTCGATGACCCATCCCGGTCACCACGCACATGAAATTGCACCATTCCAGGATTTACTCATGAAATCGTTCATCGCTAACCTCAGGTTCTCCCAGAAGTTCCTGCTCATAGGCCTGCTTGCGGCCGCCATGCTGGCGGTGCCGGGGGCGCTGATCATCCGGGTGAACCTCGGCGCCTCGGCGTTCGCACAGGCCGAACTGTCCGGCATCGCGCCCGCGCGAGCCGCGATCGAGCTCCTAAGGCTCACGCAGCAGCACCGGGGCATCTCTGCGGGCTACCTGGGCGGCAATGAGTCGCTGGCTGGTGCTCGGCGTGACAAGCAGGCCGAGGTCGAGCGGGCACTCGCACAGGCCAGGCGATCCGCTGAAAGCCTGGGCGATGCGAAGCTTGTCGCGCTGGCAGAGCGCATCGATACCGCGTGGCAGGTACTGTCCGCCGCTGTGGCCGCCAAGAGTGTGCCGGGACCGCAAAGCTTCGCGCGCCACACGGCGCTGATTCGCGATCAGCTCACGATGATCGAGGACATCAGCCATGTGTCCGGCATCGTCCTGCATCCAGAGGCCGCAGGCTACTTCCTCCAGCTCGGAGTGCTGACGCACACCCCCAAGCTCACCGAATCCCTGGGTCAGATGCGTGCCCGCGGCGCCTTGCTGCTGGCTCGTGGCGAAGCCACCCCAGAAGACAAGGCCAGGCTCGAGGCACTCGCGGCAGCAACGCAGGCGCACCTGGACGACACGCGCAAGGCGCTCGGCTTGGCGATCGAGAAGGATCCGGCATTGCGCCAGCAGGTGTCTGCGCCGCTGGCATCCGCCGTCGCCGCCGTCGAGCAGGGTCTGGGCTTGGTGCACGACAAGATCCTTCGCGTCGAGAAGGTCGACTACCCGTCGGGCGACTACTTCGCTGCAACCACGCGCGTGATCGATGAGCAGTTCAAGCTTGTCGACACAGCGTTCCAGGCGCTGGACGGCATGTTGCAGGCGGACGCCGCGGCTGCACGCAACCAACTATTGACCGTGCTCGGCAGCGTCGGCCTGCTGGCAGCGCTGGCGCTGTGGATCATGTGGACCGTGTCCCGCGCCACCACGGAGTCGGCCAACGCGGCACTGCGGCTGGCGGAGTCGGTGGCGGCCGGCGACTTGAGCGCCGTGGTCCACAGCACCGGCCGCGACGAAATCGGTCAGCTGCTGCGTGCACTGGGTACCATGATCCAGAACCTGACGCGCATCGTCACCGACGTGCGCAGCAATGCCGACGGTGTCGCCACGGCCTCGGCGCAGATTGCGCAAGGCAACAACGATCTATCCAGCCGTACCGAGGAGCAGGCCAGCGCGCTGGAGGAGACGGCCGCTTCGATGGAGCAGCTCAGCTCAACAGTCAAGCAGAACGCCGACAGCGCCAAGCAGGCCAACCAGCTCGCGTTGGGTGCCAGTACGGTTGCGATCAAAGGTGGTGAGGTCGTTGGCCAGGTGGTCGACACCATGAAGGGCATCAACGACAGCAGCAAGAAGATCGCCGACATCATCAGCGTGATCGACGGCATCGCGTTCCAGACCAACATCCTGGCGCTGAACGCCGCGGTGGAGGCGGCGCGTGCGGGCGAGCAGGGTCGCGGCTTCGCGGTGGTGGCTGGTGAGGTGCGCAACCTAGCGCAGCGCAGTGCCGAGGCGGCCAAGGAAATCAAGGGCCTCATCACGACCAGCGTGGAGCGTGTCGAGCAGGGCACGGCACTGGTTGATCAAGCCGGCGCGACGATGAGCGAGATTGTCACTTCGATCAAACGGGTGACCGACCTCATGGCAGAGATCAGTGCCGCCAGCACCGAGCAGAGCGCTGGTGTGACACAGGTGGGCGAAGCCGTGAGCCAGATGGACCAAGCCACACAGCAGAACGCCGCACTGGTGGAGGAGAGTGCCGCGGCCGCCGACAGCCTCACGGTGCAGGCCCAGCAGTTGATTCAGGCGGTGGGGGTGTTCAAGCTCACTCAAGCAGTACACGGCAGCCATGCATCCATCGCAGCGCCGGTGATGAGCAGCTTGGCCAGTAGCCGTGGTCCAAACCCGGTCAGGAGCGCGAATGTTTCTAGGCCCACGGGCGACGGCGCGACCAAGACCACCGCTAAACCCAAGGCGACCCGGCCCGCAACAACTGGAACCTCAGCGGCCAAGTCCGGCAGCGACGATTGGGAAAGCTTCTGAATGTGAAGGCCCAAAGATGTGCACGTCATCTCAGTTGATTTTGAGAGACTGAACCCGTAGCTTGTGTTGGTTACAGAGCCCGTCGTCCCCGTCAATGTGGGAAGACTGGCCGCTTACTGCCAATCAGCATACTCAGCGAAAAGACTCATCTTGCCATTATCCTCGCGAGACCAGCGGATTGAGCACCTTAGCAACGCACTCGTGGAAGTCACTGGCTCAGTTATGCTGATGAATTAACAGAGTGGAGTTGTCTACTCATTGACCAACCACTTTGCCATTTGAGCGCCGATCAGTTTTGGCCGAATCCTGAAGTTTAGACTCGGAACTGGGGAACAACAGCCCGTCAAATGGGATCGCTGGCCGCGTTACTATGCTGGGCAAAGGCCCCCGACATCTTTGATCGCACACAGCCCCGGGACTTGCTAATGTTAAGGGTTTCAAAGGCATTGAAGCGACCGTACGAGGAAACATGGCGCCAAAGCTGGCTTGTGCACCCTTGTGAGTTAGCCCTTCGCAGTGCAGCCTCATTTCAAAGCCTGCACCCTTGCGCCTAGCATCAGGGCAGCTTCTTGCAACAAAAGGGTGGGCGCAGTTTGCTCCATAGGAGCTGTTGATCCATGTTCAAGCATCCTGGCGCACCGCAACATGCCCAAGGTTGCACATGAGCTGCTCAGTCGCTGCAAGGCGGTGGCGCGCGCAGCTCCTTCCATTTCAGCCGCGAATTCGGCAGCGCATTCGTCCACCTTTTCGCGCAACCGCTGGGTGTGACTGATCAATTCCTGCAGGGAGATTCCCAGCCGGTGCCGCGTGTTGCCCGCTGACTCTTCAGCCCCTTCCAGGCTTTCCCGCAACACCTTGGCCACGGCCCGCGTGACCACCGTTGATGAATAAGGCTTTGCAATAAAGCCATTGGCTCCGGCCTGGGCTGCTTGGCTGACCGATTGTCGGTCTGCCGCAGAAGAAATCATCACGAAAGGCAGTTCCCAGAAGCGCAGGTCGGCCCGGGCTCGCTGAAGCAGGCCAACGCCGTCCAGGTTGGGCATCATCAGATCGCAGCAGCAAAGTACCGGGCGGAATCCTTCCTGGAGTTTTCCCCATGCGTCCTCTCCGTCAAAGGCCTCCACGACTTCACCAACGCCAGGCATCCGGCGTAGCAATGACGCCAGCACGAGCCGGGAGATTTCGTCGTCATCCACCAGGAGAATATTCATGAACCTGCATTCCTTTGCGTCTACATAACTGATCTTGGTATCAATCTTTCCACCCAGCGCGCGCTATCGACCAACAGCGCTTCCATTCGGTGCTGCGCGGCACTCAACTGCGGTTGATGGTACCCAGTATGCGCAACGCCCGATCGAACTCCAATGAACTGATTGCCGAACACAAACTTTCCGCTTCTGGCGCCCCAAGTTTGGCAATCACGGCTGCTTGCAGTTCGTCAAACCGGTCCATGGCTACAAGGTCGTAGTCCTTCAGCAAGTCCACAAGACCTTGAAGCTCGGCCGCGGAGAGGGAAGGTGCCACAGCCAGCGGCGGTGCAGACATCACACCAGCCTCCTCGACTGCCAGTATGGGTTTGGCTGATTCATCCAGGATCCCCATTTCGGCCGCAAGCGCCTGAAGACCGGGCAGCGCTTGAGCATCGGTACTCACCAGCAGATCCTCCAGTTCCGTGGCCAGTCGGTGCACCTGGGTGGCACCTATCGTTCCGCTGCTGCCGCGCAGCTTGTGCAAACGAGCCGCCAGCACTGTTCGCTCCTCGGATGCCGGCTCGTTGACAGGCACGTTCATCAAGTCTCCGTACTCACGAAAGAAACGCTGGAGAATCGAAATGAAGAACTTCCAGTCTCCGCCCAGGCGGCTCTGCGCATCTGCGTTGTCGATCCCAGTCACTACAGGCCATGTGATTGAGACCTCTTCGATCGGATCCACTGGCGACAGCGAGGCCTTGAGTGCACTTTGACGGCTCACCTGCGCGCGGATCATGCGTACCATGTCTTTGGGATCCAGCGGCTTGGTCAGGAAATCGTCCATACCGGCAGCCAGTGCGAGTCTGCGCTCCTCAGTCAACGCGCCTGCCGTCAGGGCTACGATGGGCATCGCCGTCAATCCCAGCTCACTTCGAATGCGTCTGGTGACTTCCAGTCCATCCATGTGCGGCATCTGCACATCCATCAGCACCAGGTCCAGGCCAAAGCTTTGACGACTCAGAAACTCCAGCGCTTCGCGGCCGCTGCTGCACGTGTGCACCTTGGCGCCCTGGCGCTCCAGCAGTCGGCGTGCAATTTCAAGGTTGATGTCGGTGTCGTCCACCACCAGCACCTGCACATCCAATAGCTCGCCGGCACTCCCCTTACTTGGCTGTGACGAAGGCGCTCTCAACACTCTGAAGCCGTCTGGCATTACCAGGGAGGAGTTGACGGTGCCGATCAAAGTCGAAGTCTTCACAGTCTCGAGCAGAGTTGCATCGGTCATGGGGTCGCCGTCAAATACGGTATCCGGCTGGCCATCGTCCAAGGAGCCCACCTGTTCCGGACTCGGCACGGTCATGGGAACTTCCACCCAAAACTCGGAACCCTGGCCCGCGCAACTGTTCAGCCCAACCTCACCACGCATGAGCAGGGACAGCCTGCGAACGATCGACAGGCCCAACCCCGTTCCGCCGAAGTGGCGGGTGGTGGAGACATCGGCCTGAATGAATGGTTGAAACAGGCGAGCCTGGGTCTCAGGTTCTATGCCGACGCCTGTGTCGCGCACACTGGCACGCAGCAGCAGGCGGGAGTCGTCGCGACTGACGACACTCATGAGCACGGAAACACCGCCCTTGCCAGTGAACTTGAGCGCATTGCTGATGAGATTGGTGAGTATCTGGCGCAGCCGGGTGATGTCACCAAACAACCAGGCTGGTAGGTCCGTTGAGCCCTGTACCGTTAACGTGAGGTCTTTGACCTGCGCCTGCGTGCCATATAAGGCCTGCAGTTCGCCCAGCAACTGGGCTGGCCGGAACACAACCTCATCCAGGTCCATTTCGCCAGCCTCTATCTTGGCCAGATCGAGCACGTCGTTGACGATGTCCAGCAGCGAGCGTCCCGCCATCTGTGCCTTGGACACCAAGTAGCGCTGATCTTCATCCAGCCCCGAATCGGCCAGAAGATGAGTCACCCCGATCACCGCATTGAGTGGTGTGCGAATTTCGTGGCTCATGTTGGAGAGAAACGCACTTTTGGCTGCACTGGCGGCTTCGGCAGCCACCATGGCCGCGCGCAGCAGCTCCTCGGACTCGCGGCGCTCCGTGATGTCCTGAAGCGCACCAACCAGTTGGACGGGTTGCCCATCTTCGAATTCGACTTCACCCAGTGCACGCACCCAGATGCTGCGTCCCGTGTGGGTTATGAGGCGTAGCTCCAGATCGCACGCCCTGCCGCTCTCCATTCCTTGCTGAACCGCCTGCTCAATCAGTTCCCGGTGTTCTGGCACATAAAAATTGATGCTGGAGGCCAAATCCGGCAAGTAGTCGGGCGGAACCTCGTGAATCCGGTGGGTCTGCTCGCTCCAGTGAACAGAGCCGGCCTTGATATCAACACGCCAGCCACCAATGGCCGCCAGGCTGCCTACGCGCTGGAGCAATTGCTGGTTCTCTTGCAGCGCCGCAGCCGTGGTCACCTGCTCGGTCACGTCCATGTTCACGCCGACCATGCGCAACGGTTTGCCGGAAGCGTCCCGGGTGACATGGCCCGCCGCTTTCAAATGCCGCACCGTGTTGTCTGGCAGAAGGATGCGGAACTGTGTGTTGAAGGCCTGCCTGCCTTCAAATGCTTCGCTCTGCGCCCGGTCGACGGATGCGCGGTCGTTCGGATGAAGCCGGTCAATCCACAAGGTGTAGGGCTGCGCGCCGCCCGTTGGACTGGCGCCGAACAGCGCGTACATCTGGTCGTCCCAGTTCAGCGTGCGGGCCTGCACGTCGAATTCCCACACGCCCATGCCGGCGCTGCCCACCGCCAGCGCCAGGCGTTCGTTGGCGCGTTGCAATGCTTGTGCCGCACGGTTGCGTTCGGTGACGTTCTGGATGGCGCCGATCAGCCGGGTCGGTAGCGCTCCCTGTGTGTCATCGTCATACAACGCCTCACCCACCACGCGCACCCACAGCGACTCACCTTGTGCGTTTTGGTAGGGCAACTCCAAATCGAAGGCGTTGCGCTGTTCGATCGCCTCTCGCACGGCCTTGCGTACTGCGACGCGCGAAGCCTCCGGGAAAAAGGCCAGCGCCTCCTCAAGCGTTGGCCGAAAGACTTCTTCCACACCACTGATGCGGCCGGCCTGCCTGCTGAAGGTGACTGCGCTGGTTTTGACGTCAAGCTGCCAGCCACCCACCTCGGCGACTTCGCTCACGCGTTCCAGAAACGCCTCCCGCTCAGCCAGCTGCGCCTGAGCCAGCTTGGTCTTGGTGATGTCCAGCAATGTTCCCTGGATGCGCAGCGCTCGCCCTTGTTCGTCTCGCCCGCTCACCCTACCTCGGTCCAGCACCCACACCCAATGCCCATCGCGGTGCCGCAATCGACATTCCAAGTCGTACATCTCAGCCTGGCCACCCAAGTGTTCACGCAGCTTCATGCGCGAGACGCCGAGTTCGGCGGGATGGGCGAGTTCGCTTCGGATGTCGATATGAGGCTGCAGCTCACTGGATGTATAGCCCAGGATACCTGCCCACCGGTCGTCGATGCGCAATGCGCCCGTCGGGATGTCCCAGTCCCAGGTGCCGACATCGGCGCCACGCAGGATGTTGTCCAGGCGTTGTCGCTCTTCGGTGAGTTCGGCCAGCGTCTCACGTTGAACTCGCTGCGCCTGATGGAGCGCGGAGACATCGTGCACCAGAAAGTAAAAGCCCACCACCCGGCCAGCTTGCCAGTCCGGCAGATAGTGCGTCAAGGCATTCCTCGCGCCCTGCCCGTCGGGCCTGAAAATGGTGCGCTCGAATGCCTGCGGCTCACCGCGCAGCGCGGCTTCATAGTGTGGAAGCGACTCCCGGTACAGCGATTCACCCAAAATCTCCCGCACATGGCGCCCTGGTATGGTGGCGGCGTCCATTCCAAACCATTCCGTAAATGCCTTGTTGGCGATCCGATAGATCAGGTTGCGATCGCAGTATCCGACCATGGACGGAAGGGCGTCGAGCACCTGGCGGAGGTCTCGCTCGGCCGCCTGCAGCGCGGCCATGGGCGCGAGCACGTTGATGGTGTACATCGACCGATAGAGCAAAACATAGGCGATCACTTTGTAGATGTGACCTGCGTGGGCTTGAAAATCTGACATCCCCATATACGAGGTGAACGACAGCTCGCCGACACCCATGACGAGACTGGACATTGCCAGCAACCGAAACTGATTGGCGCCCGTCTGCGCAGCACGGCGGGCCAGGAGCAGGGCGGTTAGCAGATGGAGCGCGGACAACACGTACTCGAAGTTCGTTTTGAAGGGCGTGAGTCCCACCCCTTCAATGAAAGTCCTCGGAAAAACATCGAGGTGAAAAGAGCCCACCCAGACGATCGCGACAGACGCCGACACGCCGGACAGCAGGGCAAAGCTGCGAGGCAGAGAGGGAACACGCCCGAACGCCAGACACAGCAAGGTGAGCACCTCCACTGTGCGACCAATCAACCAAAAGAAAATGCCACGCTCCGGGTCGCTCTGCGTGATGAACGTCGGCATGCCCTTGAAGGTGAGCATGTGCATCAGGTCGCAGCAGGCAACGATCATGAAGCCGAGCAGCATGACTCCGGCGGCAGAGTCCTGACGCAGCTTCAGCATGTTCCATGACGCGGTGGCGATCAATACCGCCACCACAATGGCGAACAGCTCTAGGACGATGTGAACGCCCAGCACACGGTCGTGCAGCAAGGCAACCGCCAAATTCGCTGGCGCATTCAGCAAGGCAACCAGAGACAGCACCAGCACCAAGCAACCCACCGCATAGGCCATCCGGTGCGATCGGGTGAAATTCACAAACAGCGACTGCAGTGGCATGTGGCTCCTTGAATCGAAGTCAGAGTCTGCGTCTTCTGCAGCACTGTTAACGCTGGAACTGACCGCGATTTCCAGCTCAATCGGGCGTTCTTCTTTGCAATGAAGACAAGGGGGATCTTTGTGGAGAGCCTCAAACAGCCATGTTGCCCCAGCCCCCGTGATGTTTGAGTTGAGCTGGGTATCCGTAGATACGTCAGTTTTCCCCCACCTCACTGTTTCCTGATCAGCTCGATCAGGGAAGCCGCATCAACCTTAGAGAGTGGTTTGATCAAAAATCTCCGCACCGAAAGGTGCAGGAACGCACGTTGTTGGTCCGATGGGTCGGACGACGAAGTCAGCATCACGACGGCAACATGTTGAGATGCGGGGAGCGCCTCAAATGCAGCGAGAAAGCCAAAACCATCAAGGCCTGGCATGTTGATGTCCAACAAGATGATGTCGATGTCATGCGCTGGATCATCTCTCAGGAGAGCCAACGCCTCCTCGGCGCGCTCGAACGCGAAGACTTCGCAATCTACGCCGCTACGCAGTAAAGCAAGGCGAGTGAACAGCAGATCGTTTTCATTGTCGTCAACCAGCATCAGTCGCATGGGCATCTTGTCTCCTTGGAGCGCGTCACCGAACGCGACTCATCGAGCCATCAGCGGATGCCGAGCGCCGCGATTCTATGAACCAAAATTAAGCGAAACTTACTGCGTTGGCGCATTTCCACATTTCATTTATCTCCGCAGACTCTTTTGCGTTTTACGAGCGCCTCGACGGAAGATTCAGATCAGGTTTTCGGTTTTCCTTATTAGTTGTTCAACTACAACGATCGATCGACTTGAGGCTGCGCCACGTTCCTACGATCCCGGCATCATTGGAATAACAACGATGCTGACGAAAACTTTCGCAGCTTGATCTGGCTGCGCCGCAGGGGGTCTACCATCTCCCCAAATTCCAGACTTTTCAAAACTAGAGGTTCGGTTGTGGTGACTAGGCTGCCTAATTCTGGCTTCATTTTGGGCCACGCGCTTCATTGAGCCACCCCTTTACCGTCTTTAGCTCTTCGGTGAGTTCAACAATGCGCCGTTGAGCGCTCACCAACTGTGACTGTGCATGGTCACGTTGTCTTGCCACCACTTCCAAACGCAACCGTCCATCCGCATTTGCCGTGCGTTGTTTGAGTAGCGACTGTCGCTTGGAAGGTCGTTGTTGACGATTGATCTCAACGTAGGCTTGTATCTCTCTTACAAGTGAGGGAAAGCGCGATTTCCGCAACGCACTTGGATCACATCCCGCTTCTTTGGCCACGTTGTTCTGCGAAACGTGCGTTGCCCTCGGCAGCAGTACTGGCCGACCTGCCTTGAGGCGCTCGAACGCTTGGCGAAATCTTTGCTCAGCGGTGAGTTGATCAGCTTCGGACAACATTCAGAAAATTCTCCAACCCATTGAGTTCTGCGAGCAGTGACTTATAGCGCGGGCTACCAGATACTTCGCCCGCAATCTCATGCTCGACTTGAGCACGCTCACGCTCCATCTCAAAAGCTTTCGTTCGGTCGTACAACGCATCTGCGCAGGGCCCACCGCCGTCACCTCCAGAGCACCGGGACACAGACTCAACGCCACCATAGCTACAGGCACCACGCTTGGTACATGCACCCAAGCGGGTCTCCCGGAAGATCACTTGTCCACGCCGAGCTGCAGCAATCAGCGCCTTTGCATCCTTGTTTCCCACGAGATTTACCAAGATGGTTTGCTTACGTTCATTGCCGAGCGGCGACACGAAGCGATCACCCAATGCAGACTGCAGGTTATGCGCTATTGCCTCGTACATGGTTGCGACTATCACGCCTTCGGCCTCTTCGTTTAAATGCAGCTTGGTGTAGCCACGACCGTAATACAGGGGCATGAGCCGTGAGGCGTGCTTCATCTGGAACTGAATGCTGGAATCAGACAGCAACCCACTTGCGAACATATTCACAGCTCCTGTGCGACGGAGTTGATGCCAGGTAAAAGGCCATACCTTGCCAACCGAAAATCCTTTCTCCTGACTAAGATTGGGCGTCAACATCCGGGCGAGTATCAAGTCTTTCTCCAAGATACGAAGCTGCTCGTTTTCAAACAATTTAGGGTATCTGCGAATTATCGACAAATATGAAGACAAGTGAATTCTTTTATAGGTGGCTCTCGTCACGTTGCCTAGCCATGGCTCACATGCTCTATCGATCAGGTAGATGCCCATTTGGTCTTTGCTGCTTGCTCCAAAATTGTCAACTGCGGCAACACAACGCATGCGGAGCCTCGCCACGGTTGACATAGCGGTAACGGCTACCTCGACGCTAGGGCATGTCGGCCATCTAGCATCACTATCGGGATCGGTCTTTGTCGTCTCCCCACAGATGATCGGAATTCGACCGAGACTCTCATCCTCCTCCCAAAGCAGACAATCTGTGCGCAAAGATCCAACCTCATCGATTCGTTGCAGGGTGAAGTTCGCTATGTGAGCCATTCCCGCACACTGCACAAGAGTCAAGTAACTGGAGAGTTGACGGACGTCCATTCCGAGAGCGGGAATGGACACCCAACGTTTTACGAGCTCATCGATACCAAACCGCTTAGCTGTCACATCAAAGCGCCCATAGTAGCGGGCTCCTGACCGAATTCCGGATCCTGGCTTTGGAGGATCCTTAAATGGCAAAAGATGCGGCTGTGAGCGCTTGTTCACAGCTGCACCTAACGACCCAAAGTTGAAAGCGTACGCATCAATGCAAAAATTGAAGCAGTCCTCCACTTGCTGACTATGCGCAAGAAAATCGTCGAGGCAAGCTCGCACGCGCTGAAGCTGGTAGGTCCATATCCGCGGCGGGATGTACGCGGTCTGCTTTGTTTCGTGACTTGGGTTTTCTAAGGTAAGACGCTTTATCCCATCATCGTCGACAAGAACGAATCCAAGTTGTTCGCGCGCGTCCCACAGGCGGTGCAGTTCGAGAATAGTGCTTTGATATTCGCTGGAAGAGATGACACTTGACAGTTGCTCCAACACCTTGGGGAAGCGCATCAGTTCGCTCGCGAGGATTCCGTTGCGACTGCAAAGTGCGACGATCCTGCGAACTGGAAGAAATCTCGCCTTCAATGTGTTTGTTTTTGAAGCGGCCCGCGGCCCCCACATAAACCAAGTTGCGAGCAACCGCATCAGATGGGCATTGGCGGGATCAATACGCTCTGCTTTTCGCGTCTCTAGACCATCGCCGAAGTCCAAGATCAATGTTTTACCTGCCCAGGGTGACAAATCCCATGTCGGTTGAGACCAATAAGACAGAACCTCTCCTTTGCTGTCTTCGCTGACGACCCAATCACTAGGCGGTGGCCAGCTTGGCGGACGAAAACATCGATGCGAAGTCGTCAACCACCCGGACTTTAGGCGTAGGCCAAATTCTTCGAGAGCTACATTCATGGTGCACCCTCCATGCCCACGATGAGCCGATGCCAGTCCGGGTGATATCGGCCTTCCTCAACACGGGCGAGTGCCTCGTCCATCCAACTTCGTCGTTGCGCATTCGAGCCATGAAACCAACGCAGCTTTTCAGTGATCCGGTCAACGACATGCCGGACTGGAAGTGCTTCCTGGTGGACTGCCGGAGAATGCCATTTGGACAATTCGATGACCTTGAGATGGCGGAAGCTGGCAAGCGCCCAAACGTGATCTTCGCTATCGACGTCCCTGTGGTGCTCGCACCAAAGACAGCCGGAGGGACGAATACAGTCCGGCGTTGGCGCGGCGATCGGAATAGAAGGCACTGGCGCGAGCTGCCCATTGCACTGACCAGGCGCGACAGAAGTGGTGCGAACGATGGTCGGATCGTATCGGGACCAAAAGCGCATCACTTCACTCATTGCTCGTTGCTGGCTGGGCCTCTCATAGACACTCAGCAGCGTTTCTTTCGTATGCTGAGCCATGCAAGCAGTCAGTTCGGGATCACTACTCCGACGAAGGAGCCAGTTGATGCGGGTGTTTCGCAGGGTTTGAGGGGGAACGAAACAGATTCCGAGACCCTTGAAGATGCTCCGGAGGCGAAATTGGGGAGCGGTGTGGTCAGCTCGCCCACCGATGCGCACAAAGGGGAAGAGCAGGTCAGAGGTCGGGAAAATCTCACGACGCCATTCCAGATAACGTTCAAAATGGGGTTTGTAGCCCTTAAATATCTCGAATAGCACCTCACCCCCTCGGCGTTGCTTTCTATCCTTTACTTGGTAGCCATCAAGATGGCTGGCGTAGTAGAAATGGCGGAGTTGGAGTTTGTGTGCCTGCGCCATGTTCATGCCGGTTTGCCCTATGAACATGAGCAACTCAGCTTCGCAGCGCAAATTTGCGAGAGGGTAACGCGTGCGCAGAGTACCGTCTGCTTCGAATGCAGTAAACCTCTTGATTGACCTTTGAGAATGGCGACCAGCCAATTTGGGAGCGACACCCCCTTGGCAGGAGTAACCTGACCATTGCACCAACTCACCACCAGTATGAAGTGGAATACGCACAGGCAGCGGGCCTTTGAGCACCACATCGATTGGCAGCCCATCGCAAATGTCCTGCAACAGCTTGCCAAAGATAAAAGTGTCATTCAAGCTTTGTTTATCTGCCTGAACCCCCCGAGCAGTTTTTCGCTGCGGCGGCATATCTAACCGGGTCAGTTGAATAACCGGATTTGAACGATCCAAGACGGCGTCTAGGACTTGACCCGCTTGTGAACCTTTTGTGTATGCCGATCTTTTCTTTAGATCGCCTACAACTTGGCAACGGTTCAGGAGCGCGTCAGTCCAATGTATGTAGGTTTTTTGGATCGAATCGAAATCGAGTTGATGATGAGCTTCCTCCGCCCAAATAAACAGATCGCGCAAATACCGGACCGAATTACGCGCAGTAGCAATACTGCCACCTCCCACCAGCTTTCCGTTGACTGCCTCGTGAATCTTCCGCACGAGCTCCACTCGTTCACGAAGCGGACTTCCGAGTTCCCCATCGGCAATCATGCGCCCAACCTTTCCCCGATGTGCCTTCGCTCCTCCCCAATAAAGAAGAACTTTTAGGTCCAAAGGCGTAGCTTTGTCCCCGTACGTCATAGCGGGAAATGTCAGATCAAGAGCGCGAATGACGTCATGCATCAAACTGGTCCCAGTTCCTCATCTTCAGTCCCGTAAAGGCCTTGTTAAATGCTTCTGCCGCCTCTTGCTTTCCCTTGCTCATCTCCAGAAACTTCACGTACCTGAATGTCGTCGATTCATGCTTGTGAAGCATGGCATTTTTTACGAATTCAATCGCTGTGCTCACTGTGGTAACGCCCAAAACTAGTTTCATCAGCCAAGTACCGTATGTAGCTCGCGTTTGATGAAATTTGAATCGCATCATAAACTTCATGTCTGAACGAACGGCGTTTCGGCGTAAATCCGTCATCAGTCGACTAATGGAATTACTTCCATAGCGATTTCCTCGCTTTGTCAAGAAGATAATCGAGCGATCCTTTGGTTTAGCTCGCATCTCTCGCTTGAGACGCTCAGTTGAGAATGCATATCGTTTTAGAGAATCAAGGAGGAAGTCCGGGACAAGGAGGTAACCCGCTACGCTCAACTTCGTTTCAACCTCGGTTCCCGGCCCAATGCGAACCAAATAAAAGCCTTTCATCGAAGGATCCGGGCGAGCTTGATCCAGATCCTCAATATGCAGAGTTGTGATTGTCCCCAAGCGCGCACCGGTGAAGAAGCCAATGGTCAGCATGAGTTGTAATTCTTGCGTCGAATTCTCGGCCATGAACTTAAGCAGCTCAATCATATGAGTTTCACTGAGCGGGAAGAGACCTTCCTCAAGTGCCGTGTCTGGACGTGTACGGTTGGGTATGGTTAAGTCAGTAGTCACTCGAGCCATCGAACGCTTAAAACCGACAGCATCGTAGAAAGCAATCACCACGGATTTCTCTTGCCACATGAGTGATTTCGGATTTATGAAATCATGGAAGCTGGCATGTCGATAAAATTGGACAACTGCACTCATTCGCGCTCTTGCGGTGTTCGACGCCAAACTTCCCCGAGCTAGTTGACCCATGAGTTCGCCACGAAATTGCACAATCGCGCGATCAGCTACTCGGATTGGAAAATGTCGCCAATCCAGTTCGTGCTCCTCCAAGAAACTTGCATAGGCATGCAAGTGTTTCATCAGAGCCTTAATGGTCTCCGGTACGACGCTTTGATTTGATATTTTTTCTAACGCCCAATGGTTGGCTTCTGCCCAACCCTCGCCGCTCTCCCAGAAGATCTGCGGCAAAAGATCAAAGGAGCGGGCGAGTTTATCCCTTTCCCATGAGCCTCCCCCGCCTTCAACGGCTTCCCGCCATGGTTCGAAGTTGATGAATTCGAGGGATGCCACGTCTGATTACCTGCACTCACGTACTAAGTGCCGCACCCAAGATTCCAGTGAGGCACCGCGTGCTTTGAATCACGCTCTGGAAAGCGTCAGTGGATTGCAGCAATCTCACATCACCTCCTGCAGAAGACTCGAGACGCTAGCTGGAAGCGAGGGCGTGGAATCAATGCACCGTCCACGCTATTCAGGAGTTCAGAAAAAACGGACGTATTTAAACCCTGTAAATGTCCATAGAGTATCGAGTCCTGGGTGTATGTCAATGCTGCACTATGCGGGGGTGAACAGGAAGTTCATCACGTCGCCGTCTTTGACAACGTACTCCTTGCCTTCGGCGCGCATCTTGCCCGCGTCCTTGGCGCCCTGCTCACCCTTGAAGTTGATGAAGTCGTCAAACGCGATGGTCTGGGCGCGGATGTAGCCCTTCTCGAAATCGGTGTGGATCACGCCCGCGGCCTGCGGGCCGGTGTCGCCCACGTGGATGGTCCAGGCGCGCACCTCTTTCACGCCGGCGGTGAAGTAGGTCTGCAGGCCCAGCAGCTGGTAGGCCGCGCGGATCAGCCGGTTCAGGCCGGGTTCGTCCTGACCTAGCTCCTTGAGGAATTCGAGTCGGTCGGCGTCGTCCATCTCGGACAGCTCGGCTTCGATCTTGGCGCAGATGGCGACCACGGGTGCGTTCTGCTTTTTCGCAAACTCGCGCAGGCGGTCGAGGAAGGGGTTGTTCTCGAAACCGTCTTCCGATACGTTGGCCACGAACATCGCGGGCTTGGCCGTGATCAGGAAGAACTGCTTGAGCTGCGCCTGCTCGTCCTTGCTGAAGTCGATGGTGCGCACCGGCTGGGTGTCGTTCAGCGCGGTCTGGCATTTCTCCAGAATGGCGAGCTGCTTGATGGATTCCTTGTCACCCGAGCGTGCGGTCTTGCTCACGCGGTGGATGGCTTTTTCCACCGCCGCCAGATCGGCCAGGCAGAGCTCGGTCTGGATGACCTCGATGTCGGCGATCGGGTCGACCTTGTTGGCCACATGAATCACGTTGTCGTCTTCAAAGCAGCGCACCACGTTGACGATGGCGTCGGTCTCGCGGATGTGGGCCAGAAACTTGTTGCCCAGGCCTTCACCGGTGCTGGCACCAGCCACCAGACCGGCGATGTCCACGAACTCCACGATGGCCGGCACCACACGCTCGGGCTCGACGATCGCCGCCAGCTTCGCCAGGCGCGGATCGGGCACTTCGACCACACCCGTGTTGGGCTCGATGGTGCAGAAGGGGTAGTTCTCGGCCGCGATGCCGGCTTTGGTCAGCGCGTTGAAAAGGGTGGACTTGCCCACGTTGGGCAGGCCCACGATGCCGCATTGGAGGCTCATGGATATTCCTTTGAAATCAACCCCCTCTGCACCATCGAGCCCAACACCGGCGTGGTCGAAGTGCCCGAAAAGCGGCTACTGGAAACGTGCGGCGGACGGTCGGGACCGAGCCGGGGTTCATCGAGTTTCTGAGGACTTTGTCCTCGTTTTGCCAGGGGGAAAGTGGTCGTGATTGTACTGATCAGTGAATCGATGCTGCTCAACAGCACCGCGCGGGACGGGCGCGTCCTACGGGATCGGATGCTGAGCGGCTTCTGCGTGCGCATGCACGCCCGCAGGCGGACTTTCAGGGTAGCGACCAGCGTGGCGGGCAAGCAGTTCCGCATGACGCTGGGGCACTGGCCCCTCATGAGCGTCGAAGAGGCCCGGGCGCGGGCGATGGAGGTGCTGGCGCAGTGCCGCAGGGGTGAACGACCCAGCCGCTTTGTGCCAAAGGCTGTGCCCACGCTGCGCGCGGCGTACCTGGAGTACTGCTCAGCCAAGAGCATCAAGGCATCGAGCCAGAGGCGGTACGAGTCGTTCTACCGAACGCACTTCAGCGACTGGCTGGACCGCCCAGTGACGGATCTTGGTGGCCCGGAGTTCATCGAGCACTGCCATGCCTTCGCCCAGACCAAAGGCGCGGCGTTGGTTGAGCTGGGGCGTGGGATGGTCGGCGCTGTCATCAAGTACGTGAACGCGCTACACGGGCTGGCGCTGGAGTCGCCCTTCACCAAACTGGCGGTGGTGGGCCTGATGCCAGACCGTGCTCAGCCCCGCGCCCGGGTGCTGCAGGTGGCTGATCTGCCCGCGTGGCGGGCAGCGGTGGACCAGCTGGGTGAGCGCCAGCGGGACTTCTTGTACCTGACGCTCTACACGGGCTTGCGACGCAATGAAGCCCGGGAGCTACGCCGGGAGCAGATCGACCTCGTGGCGGGCGTCCTGAGCATTCCTGAGACCAAGAACGGGAAGCCCCATTCGCTGCCCATCACACCGTTGATGCGCGAGGTGCTGGAGCGGCGCTGTGCTGGTCTGCAGGCGGGGGATGAACTGTTCGACGGGGTGGCGGCTGGGCATCTGTCGAAGATGGCCGCCCGGGTGGGATCGCCTGCTTTCATGCTGCACGACCTGCGCAAGCTGCTGGCGACCGTGGGGGAGCGGCTGGGGGTGGGTGACGCTGTGCTGCGGCGCATCTTGAACCACACCGCGCAGAAAACCGATGTGCTGCACCGGGTGTATGTGCAGATCGGGGTGGAGGACGTGAGAGTGGCCCTTGAAAGGATCCAGACTGAGCTGGGTGATCTCGCAAAGTCGGCATGAGGCCTGTTGAAAATCAGGTAGCGCCGTTAGGTGTTCCCGCGCTCAGTGGAGATTGAGTGCTTTCCAGAGCCCTTTGTGTAGGACTATTGTTCGCGACGGACTAAACGCAGAATTAGGATTTCTATACTTGAATTCGAACCAGTCCTGCCTGGTAGTGCGATCGCGCCATGTTAAGCCAATGGCGCTAGCGGAAAAAAGTGCATGCATCAATACGTCGATTTTTGACTTTGGTAAGCCCAGTGGTATCGCAACAGCTTCAAGTCGTTGCATGCTAAATCGACGCTCGTGAATCTCGCCAACGCTACTAAGAAATATCTCGAGCTCTCTTGCTGTCACGTAGCCTACAAGTTCATCCTTGATTTCTGGAAGAAAGTACTTCTCCGAATAGAGCTTAACCCCATTCAAGACTTCGGCCTTGGTTGGTGTATTGGCGGTGGATGCCTTTTGAATTTGCGTCAACAGAGCAATGAAGTCTCTTGGAGTATGCCGAGTCAAATCAGCGAGATATTTCTTGGTTGGTACGCCATGGTCCATAGTCTTCGGCAGGCACTCTGTGATGACATCAATCTCCCTGCCGACAGAGAGCTTTGCACGGAGATTAACTAAAGTTAGGAGCTTTGATTGCTCCGCGTCGCCGGAAGGTGGATACCAGTCAATCTCAAGGCACGAGTCCTGTCGAATCTTATTCTTGTTAGCGCCGGGAAGGACTTCGTAGATGTCTGTCCGACAAAGGACGATGATCCATACCGGGATCTTGTTTACTCGAAAGTGTGCATTTAGTCTTGCAGTCTCGAAGATCAAGGCCGATAGAGTTTCGTACTGAATTGCCGCCTTCGTTAGCACATCATCGAGGCCGTCAATGACCAAGTATTGTGTCCCGTGAAAATGATATCTTTCTATTAACTTCTTGAGGCTAGCTACTAAATTCAGAAAAGCCAGATCTGGTGGCATCCCGCCTGTGGACGACTCTCCGAAGAACTCTAAAATGGTGGGAATTTGAGCTTTAAACCCGGCCTTAGATGATCGAACTACCAGTTGCTGGATGTCGGCGGTTGGTAGCAAGCCGAATGACTTCAACTGTGCTATCGCACCATTCGTGTCGATGTTGAGCGACTTTGTTGAGCCCGGATGTGTGCTCAATGCATCAATGATCTGAAGGCATAGCAGCCACGACCACGACGCTGGGTATCTGGACGCAGTCTCAACAGTCGAAGGCATCAGCTGTGAAAAGGTCTTGTAGGGGAAGTCTGCCAAGTGGATCAAGCTGACGGCGGAAGCCTTCGTATTGTCGGTAGCGACTTGTTTTATCTTTTCTCCCAAAATGGACTTGCCTGCGCCCTTTCGTGCAAGCAGCAGCCACTTCTTCTGGTTCAGAAAAGGTTCCAAAAGCCCATCATCGACGTAGCCATCCGCCACAAGATGAGGCACCTCGGCAGCTTCGGCCTCGCCTGAAGTCCGGCCGAAATCGATTGTCTTGAAGGTCAACTAGCACTCCAGATAGATTTGTGTTCGCAAGGATAGTCGAGACGGCTGTATGTACACGCGCAGGGGTACTGTGATTTATTCACCCAGAACTCCCATCAGCCAACCCTGTTTGCTTATAGGGCGAATTCTTTAGCAGCGTCTGCCAGAGCCCGGTGCATCAGTGTCTGGTAGTTCGTGCCCTTGTCGATCGCCTCAGCTTTGAAGGCATTGATGACGCGCCGGTGAATGCGGATAGAGATTGGTTTGGTGCCGCTGACGATCTCGCAGCTGGACAGCTTTTTGGTCGGAGTGCCGGCCGGCGCGGCACGACTGGGCATAAGGTCGAGATATTCCTCCACCTCACCGAGCCCAAGCTCTTCGTCAACATCCAGCATGGAATCCGGCAGGTCAGCGAGATCAGTCAACGAGGGGTCATCGATCGCCTCCATGAGGCGCTTGAACACCTCCACCGCCAGATCTCGCGAGATCGACTTCTTTCGGCCCATCAGTGCCACCTCAACGAGCTGTTGAAGTCCACCAGAGGTGACACAGCGCTTGTTCGCGCCGGCGGGAGAGCGCCATCGACGCCCTCGTTCAGCTTTTGTCGTGCGTTGCGCAGGCTAGCCGTACGGTCCAACACATCCAGCCGAAACAGAATCACGTCAAGGCGCTCAGACAGCTCACAACTCCAGCTCATGTTTTCCCCTTTTTCTTATTGTTTTCATTGGGCTTCAGGTAGGGAGGGCAATGCTTCGCTAAGCCCTGCACGCAGCAAGGCTCAGCACCCTCCCCAACCCAGAAGCGTTACTTCAGGATAGGTTCCTCGCTCGATGGCCACACTTGTGTTGAGACCCAAGACTTCAAGCGTCCGGGCTGACTTAGGTCTCTCATTGGCGAGGCAGTGGCGCTCCGGTCTCCCGGGCTTCTTCACCTCATGCGCCCCTGGGCCAATATCCTCTGGGGCTAGGGACTGATCCCCGTCACCTGATCTCGAGCATTCGCAACCGTCAAAGATCAGGTCAATCAGGTGTTGGTCACGACCTGAACGTGTGGATTCGTATGTGGTAGCAGGAGCCACCCAGCGTTGCACTGGATGAACGCCTTTATTTTACTGAAGTTCATGGGAGCTAGGTATAAGCACTTCGCCCAAAAAGTGAAAAAAAACGGCACGAAGGGCCAGCCCCGACGACGGATCGGCATTGGGGGTACCAAGCTCTGCACAGAACGTGGTTCATCGGGACTGTTGTTGGTGCGTTGCCCGGCCTAACACGCCATCGCGCGCCGCTGGCATCGGACCAAAAGATCCTCGCCGATGCAACACCAGCCTTCACGGCCCACCGGTGGCCCCGTAGGCTCTGGATACACACAGGACGGTCGTCCTTTCATGTATCCACCCGGGAGGCCCACATGGCAAAAGATCAGTTCGTCACTTACATCCGAGTCAGCACCGATCGACAGGGCGCGTCCGGGCTCGGTCTGGAAGCTCAACGGCAGGCAGTGACGCGGTACCTCACCGAACGCGCCAGAACGGCCATAGGCGAGTTCTGCGAGGTAGAGACTGGCAAGGGTGCCAACCCTCTTGAAAAGCGCCCACAGCTGCGTCTGGCGCTGGAGATGTGCAAGCGCACCGGGGCCACCCTGCTAATTGCCAAACTCGACCGACTGGCGCGCAACGTCCATTTCGTCTCGGGGTTGATCGAGACGGGCGTGGACTTCATCGCGGCCGACATGCCTAACGCCAACAAGGTCATGATCCAGATGCACGCGGTCATGAGTGAGTGGGAGCGCGACCAGATCAGCGAGCGAACCAAGGCAGCACTCGCAGCAGCCAAGGCCCGTGGAGTGGTGCTGGGTGCCACAGGTCCGCAAAACCTGCGCCAGCACGTGCAGGAGAGGCAACAAGCTGCCGAGGCATTCAGGGCACGGCTGCGCCCGGTCCTGGCCGGGTTTACGGCGCAGGGGATGAGCCGCCGGGCGATGGTGGTCCAGCTCAACGCGCTGGGCATTCTGGCTGCAGGCGGCGGGGAGTGGTCGCTGGCGCAGTTGCAGCGCGTGTTCCACGCGCCTCAGGTGGACCGCGGCGAGTTAGGTAGTGAGGCGTTTGCAGCTTCAGGGCGACTTACGGAAGCCTGCTGCCCGGCCAGAACTCAGTCTGTAGGGCTAGCGCTAGGAAGAACTGTCGCGAGGTGATGTGAATGACGCCAACCGTTGGAGAACAACTGGGCGAGACGTGTTCGCGCTCACGTACCCGTAGCTGATCTTGAACGCATGGGCAACGCATTTCCGTAGAAGGATTCCATAAACGGGGTTATGGGGAGCCCAATGACGAGCGGCGTGATGTTTGCACGCTCAGCGTCGATGGAGTTGAGCAAACCCAGGCCAGCAAAAGTTCCCCGACCACCAGACGGGCGGAAGTGAACAAATGCGGTGGTTGTAGTGATCCACCGAGGATCAACAAAGAGCGTGACTCGTCTCGCACCAAACTTGGCATAAATCTGCGGGTCGATATCAGGATTACCGCGTACAGCTGTTCTATACCCTTCGATCGTCTCAGGCATATCGATGTTCTTCGTCCGGAATTGAGTGTCGAACGACACGAGGGCTCCGCGTGATGCAGGTCCAAGTTCCAAAGCCTTCTCAAGTGGAATAGCCTTGAGGTCAACCTGCTGCAGCAGCGACTTGAAGCCGAGCATCAGTCCATTGAGATCCCAACCGAGTTCATGCAAAGCAACGATTTGCCCGTAGCCCGATAGATCGATTGATCTCCCGGTCAAAGCTGCCAGAACCTGTAGACGAGGAACGTTAAGGTAAAAAAAGTTGTGGAGCTTTGTCGCCCATCGTTCTTCCTCCCGCAGCCTTTCGTTCAGCCATGCAGCGTGGTCATCCTTTAGGCGATGTAAACGTTCAACCGAGTAATCGTCAACTCGAGTGTCGATCTCCGCGTGATGGTCAAAGCAGAGAAGCAAAAGGTTCGACTGATGGTTGCGCTGTTGAGGTGTAAGGGTGGATGCTCCCCTCGGTCCATCCCGCTGTTCGGCAACAATATGCGCCACTTCCCCGCGGAACAAGGGCTGCTCAGAATCCACGCCAGCCAAGAGAAGTCGATCCCTGCAGAGCGCACAGCAACCGCCATCGCGCACCCAAACGACTCGCTTCACATGTGGAGTGACAGGCATATAGGGTATAGATTCATTCAGGCCGAGAGCGCACTAACCACGTATGCTTCTGATACCGGACATCACCCTTGGCTACCACTAGAGCACCCGATTCCAAGGGCGCCGATGTGGAGTGACAAGTTGGCGAACGTGATCAGAAAGTGCATTGTCTGTTTGCTGAACCCACTCAGTAACGGACAGCTCCAGCTCAGCCAATTGAGCAATCCGGACATAGTCACTCTGCCCTCCCCTGTGAGCCACATCGCCTCGCATTTTCACGAATGCATCCACCTCCGCTGAGCCCATAGGCCAAAAATTGGCAATGTCTGGAACCGCCAGACATTGGTCGAAGAGGGGCTGCAAGTTCTTGTGCTTCGGAGTGTTCAACGCCTCCGTCTTATTCGTTACCAACTCGATATAAATCTGGCTCCATGTCGGCGCCGCCAGCTGGGCTGGCGTCCATGCGTTCTTGGCGCTGTTCACATAGTCAGTCAGCTTCTGCCTCGGGACGGGTGGCAATGAAGTGTGTGACGGCAATCTCCGAGCTAGATACGTCACTGCTTCAACTGCGACTGTTTCGATGTAACGCTCCCACGCTGCACACAACAGTAGTAGCCCACCTCTCGATAGGTGGCCTAACCCGCGCCTGCCACGGCCAGTTCCCTTTAAGGCGCCGTGTAGGAGAACGAGACGATGCACATCGGTCAAATTTTTTTGATATTCAGCGTATGCATCTGATGGCATTTCGATCAGCTCAAAGTGTGTGACATCGCTAGTATGCGTACAAGCAACGTATTCAGTAAAGCATGCTGTGCAGCGTTGATCGATCTTTTCACCGGGCTTCCCCACTGGTGATGCCGAGATGCCTGACCTCGAGCGCGCCAGGTCTATCCCCGGTCAGCTCATCGATTCGCTTGATTGAAATTCGATATGACTCGGAACTTGATTGAGCGATTGGTCGCGTCGAGGATCTCCAGTCGAGCACCACGATAGGCAACCTCGCGCGACTCTGTGAGGTCGTACTCCACGTTGTTGTTAAACGCCGGTCGCGCGGTGTTGCCTGAGAACTCTCGATAGCCAATGTTCACCTTGTCGCCAACGCGGCCGTTGTAGATCAGGGTGCGCTGAAGTGAGTCGGTTGATGTGACAGGCTTCTTCACCTTCTCGAAACCGCCGGGGACACTCCCGCACGCTGCAACGTGAAGAATTGTGATCACACACAGGCTGTTATCCGTCTTCACCATCAAAGCGGTGAACGGGTCTGCAAGTGCCGACTTTTGGACGTACCCCGAGTCATCGCCGGCTCCACCGATTCGGTAAAAGTCCCCTTGATCGTCAGAACCCGTCTTCAGGAAATAGCCAGGCATGACTGTGTAGGCCCAGACCGGTTTGAGCTGGGTCAGGACATGCAACGCATCGTGCTCGCGGTAGCGCCCTTGATGAACCATTTCGTCACCGACCTGTCGCTCTACGACTACCCCAAGAGGGGGCTCACTGATATCTGTGGTCACTGGCATGTAGTTGTGCTTTGGAGCTGCACACCCCACCAGTACAAACGCTGCAAAGCAGGCGATCAACATTCTCCAGGACATCAGTTACCTCCGCTTAATGTTTTAAACAATTTGACACTCGACCTCAAGCGTACAGCATCAAGCCCGCAGAGTTCTTAGAAGGCCCCCACCCAAACTCCGGATCGGCACACCCATCAAAGATTGCAACTTCTGGACTGGCGGGCTTTGGGTCAACCTATCAGGAGCTGATCGAGCCATATTTCCACGGGCAGCTATGAGCAGTACAGCTCACGCCAGAAACGACGAAGGCCATCGTAGGATGGCCTTCATGTTCAGCACGTCTTTGTCCTGGCTTTGCCAGATGCAACAGCCACGCACCCGGAAGTGCTTGATCCTCCTGGGCTCCTCAGCCCATCCAGCCTGCGGGGTAGTTCTCGGCCGCGATGCCGGCTTTGGTCAGCGCGTTGAAAAGGGTGGACTTGCCCACGTTGGGCAGGCCCACGATGCCGCATTGGAGGCTCATGGAAAACTTTCGGATCGGTCGGGGGAACCCGCGATTTTACGGGCGGGGGGTGTTCTCGTCAGAAACGCCAGTCGGCGCGCACCGCCTGGCCCACGCGCAGCA
This sequence comes from Polaromonas sp., assembly GCA_013823505.1. The sequence goes on from PNMH01000023.1 coordinate 24,414, forward strand.
CCTGCCCGTCGCCCTCGATCACGATGGCGTTCATGCCGAACGTGATCGCGCCGTTCAGGCGCGCGTCCTGCCGGTAGGTTTGCAACGTGTCGCCCACCGCCGGGCTGGACGTGGCCGTGGTCGGGTCAATGTTGGGGATGGGGCAACGGCCACAAGGCTTGACGGGTTCGATTCGGGCCGCGCCATCGCCGGTGCTGATGGTCATGGCACCCACGCGGTCTTCGTCATGCGGCTCCACGCCGCCCAGCACGATGTTGGGCCGGAAACGGCGCATGTCCACGGGCTCGTGGCCCGCGGCCACCAGGCGCGCGTTGAGGTCGACCAGCGAGGCGTTGCTGGTCACCAGCAGTCCAAAGCCGTCAGCGAACTGGGTGGTGGCCTCGCGTCCACCGATCCAGGCGGGATCGCAGGGCCGTTTCACATCCGGGTCAAAACGGGCCAGCCGCAGCTTTTTCAGCGGCGCTGGTGCGTCCGGTCCGAGGAAGTCGCTGAACCACTGCGCCGCCACATCGCCCATGTCGTACGCGTCGACCGAGTCGTCCCACACCCGCACCTTGAGCGGGCCCTCGGCCACGTCCAGCCCCAGGTGCAAGGACAACATGCCGGGTGCTCGCAGCATCAGCTGGCCCATGCGAAACGACGGCTGGATGAGCGCCATGCGGGGCAGCTCGCGCTGGCTGACGAATTCACCCTCGGCGTCCACCACCATCCAGGCGCGGTCGTAGAGCAGGCCCGTGTCGGTCAGTTCGGACTCGCGCAGCTGGATGCCGGCGCAGGACTTCACCGGGTAGACCCAGAGTTCTTCGATGGTGGCCTGCACGTCGGCGGCGGCGGATTCGGCTGGGTTCATGGCGGGGGTGCAGCAGGGAGGGAGGGGGAAAGCCGGGGCGGCCCGCAGGGGTTTGGGCCGCGGAAGGGCCGGATTGTGCCCTGCTCCTAAAATCCCCACATGAATGCAACACCCCCGCGAGCTGGTACCCCCCGGCGTTTTGACGTCGCCGTGCAGGGCGCGGGTGTGGTGGGTCAGACGCTGGCCCTGCTGCTGGCGAGAGACCGGCTGCGCGTGGCACTGGTCGGCACCCCACGCAACAACGACACACCCGACGTGAGGGCTTACGCCCTCAACAGCGCCTCGCGCGAGTTGCTGCGTTCGGTGCGGGCGTGGCCCGAGAGCGACGACCACGCCGCGCAAACGAGCGCCATCACACCGGTGAGCGCCATGCAGGTCTGGGGCGACGACGGCGGTGCACTGAGCTTTTCCGCCAGCGAACAGGGCAGCGACGCCCTCACCTGGATCGTGGATGTGCCCGCCCTGGAGCAGCGTCTGAGCGACGCTGTGGGCTTTCAAGGCAGCATTGAACGCCTCACCGAGACCCCGGCTGCGGCCCTCACCGTGGTCTGCGAAGGCAAGCGCAGCCAGACGCGTGACCAGCTGGGCCTGGCGTTTGACGTGCGCCCCTACGCGCACAAGGCGGTGGCGGCGAGGCTGCGCTGCGAGCTGCCCCACGGCGGCGTGGCACGCCAGTGGTTTGCCAACGGTGAGGTGATGGCCCTGCTGCCGCTGGGCGGCGCACAGGGGAACTCGGTGGCGCTGGTGTGGTCTGTTCCTGCTGCACAGGCCGACGCCTGGCTGCAGTCCGACCCTTCCGCCCTGGCCCAGGCGGTGCAGGCGCGCAGCGCCAACACCCTGGGCACCCTGCACATGGAAAGCCCCGCCCAGGCCTGGCCCCTCGAACTCTCGCGCGCACAACGCTGGATCGCCCGCACCGCCTCCGGCGGCGTGGCGCTGGCCGGCGACGCGGCGCATGCCATGCACCCGCTGGCGGGTCAGGGCCTCAACGTCGGCCTGGCCGATGTGGCCGAACTGGCCCGCGTGCTGCACGCGCGCGAATACTGGCGCGACCTGGGTGACCTCAAACTGCTGCGCCGCTACGAGCGCGCGCGAGCCGCCGAAGTGGGCACCATGGGCTGGGTCACCGACGGCCTTTTTGGACTCTTTTCCCACGAAGACAGCCGTGTGCAGGCGCTGCGCAACTGGGGCCTGAGCAATGTCAACCGCAGCGGCCCGCTCAAGCGTTGGCTGGCGCGTCAGGCCATGGGCCAACCGGCCTGAACTTCCTTTTTTTCTCCCGATCGCCACCGAGCGCCCCCACGATGAAACTCCTCAAGTCCCTGTTGCTGCTGGCGCTGACCGCCCTGTCCCTGAGCGCACTGGCGCAGGAAGCCACCATTCGCAAGAACCTCGCCGAGCGCCTGCCCAAGCTGCCCACCATCGACGAGGTCAGCAGGACACCCATGCCGGGCGTCTTTGAAGTCCGCATCAACGGCAGCGACATCTTCTATACCGACGCCGAAGGCAACTACCTGATCCAGGGCACGCTGATCGACACCCGGGCCCGTGTGAACCTGACCGAACAACGGCTGGAGAAGCTCACCGCGCTGGCCTTCAAGGACCTGCCGCTGAAAGACGCCTTCACCCTCGTGCGTGGCAACGGCAAACGCAAGATGGCGGTGTTTGAAGACCCCAACTGCGGTTACTGCAAAAAGCTGCACCAGGAGTTCGCCGATCTGGACAACGTGACGGTGCATGTGTTCCTCATCCCCGTGCTCGGTCCAGACTCGGCAGAGAAGGCACGCCGCATCTGGTGCGCCAAGGACAAGGCCAAGACCTACAGCGACTGGATGGTCAACGGCCAGCCGCCCGCTGCCGCCACTTGCGACACCGCCGCGATCGAGCGCAACAGCCGCCTGGCCAACAAACACGGCATCAAGGGCACGCCCACCATGATCTTCACCAACGACACCCGGGTGCCGGGCTACATCACCGCCGACCGCATCGAAACCATGCTCAACTGATGCGGCTGCCCATGGCTTTGCCCGATGCCGCCAGCGAACCCCGTGAGCATGCGCTCATCCACAACCTGGGCTACGCCGGCCTGATCCCGCTGGTGGGTCTGGCGCTGCTGGTCTGGCTGGTCACGCCCGACCTGCAGGCCTGGGTGGCGTTGGCGCTGGCCGCCTACGCCGCCCTCATCGCCTCCTTTCTCGGCGGCATCCACTGGGGCATCGGCTGGAGCCGCCTGGCACAGGCGCCCGACAGCAAGACACATTTCATCTGGGGTGTGGTGCCCTCGCTGCTGGCCTGGCCCGGTCTGGTGATGCCGCCCTACGCCGGTCTGGCCTGGCTGGGCCTGGTGCTGATCGTGTGCTACCTGGTCGACCGCCGGCTCTATGTCCAGGCGGGACTGGGCGCCTGGCTCAAATTGCGTTTCCGTCTCTCGGCCGTTGCGGCGCTGAGTTGTTTCATCGGTGCAGGAGCCCTCTGATGCCCAAACGTCCTGCTGCCCCTTCCGGCGTGCGCTTCACCGTCTCGGTTCGGGACGCCAACGCGCACCTCTTTGCCATCACCCTGCTGATCGAACAACCCGCGAAGAACCAACGCTTGAGCCTGCCGGTGTGGATCCCGGGCAGCTACCTGGTGCGCGAGTTTTCCCAGCACCTGCAGAACCTTCAAGCCTGGCAGGACGGCCAACCGGTGGCCATCCGGCAGCTCGACAAGCACCAGTGGCAAGCCAGCGCGGTAGCAGGCCAACCGCTGGAACTGCAGTACGAGGTGTACGCGTTCGACGCTTCGGTGCGCACCGCTTTTCTCGACAGCACACGAGGCTTCTTCAACGCCACCAGCCTGTGCCTGCGGGTGGCCGGCCAGGAAGATCAACCCCAGTCTCTGGAGATCGTGGCCAGCGCCGCCACCCAAGGCTGGAACGTCGTCACCGGACTGCCTGCGCACAGCGTGGACCCCACGGGCTTCGGCCACTACCGCGCGGCCGACTACGACGAACTGGCCGATTGCCCGGTGGAGATGGGTCGGTTCTGGAACGGCCAGTTCAACGCGGGTGGCGTGGAACACCGGTTCGTGATCAGCGGCGCGGGGGCCTGGCTCGATGGTGAACGCCTGATCGAGGACACGCGCCGCATCTGCGAAGCGCAGATTGCGTTCTGGCACGGCGACGGCGCACCGCCGTTTTCCAGCTACGTCTTCATGCTGCACGCCAGTGGTGACGGCTACGGCGGGCTGGAGCACCGCAACTCCACCGCGCTCATCTGCCAGCGCGCCGACCTGCCCCGGCTGCGCCCGTCCTCCAGCGACAAACCCGCCGCGCTCAAGGCCACCGACGGCTACACCACGCTGCTGGGTCTGATCAGCCACGAGTATTTCCACACCTGGAACGTCAAGCGTCTGCGCCCGGTCGAGTTCAAGCGCTACGACTACGCGGCCGAGAACTACACCGAACTGTTGTGGTTCTTTGAAGGCTTCACCAGCTACTACGACGACCTGATCCTGCGCCGCGTCGGTCTCATCGACGACACGGCTTACCTGCAACTGGTGGCCAAGACCATCAACCAGGTGCAGCAAACGCCCGGGCGCCACTTGCAGAGCGTGGCGCAGGCCAGTTTTGATGCGTGGGTGAAGTACTACCGCATGCACGAGAACACGCCGAACGCGACGGTGAGCTACTACACCAAAGGCTCGCTCGTCGCCTTGTGCCTGGACCTCACCCTGCGCGCCGAGGGCCACACCACGCTCGACGCGGTGATGCGCGAACTCTGGACACGCTGCCAGGGTGGCCCCATGCGCGAAGCCGATCTGCTGCGCGCGCTCAAGCGCCTGGGCAAACGCAGCTTTGACGGCGAAATCGCCGCCTGGGTGCACAGCACGGCCGACCTTCCCCTCATCGACCTGCTGCAAGGCCAGGGAGCCAAGCTCACGCACGACAAGGCACCGCTGGCCCAGCAACTGGGATTGCGGGTGGCGGAGTCCGGCGGGAGCGTGCAGATCAAGACCGTGCTGCGCGGTGGTGCGGCAGAAGCCGCCGGCATGGCCGCGGGTGACGAGTGGCTGGGGCTGGAGCTGGCGGCGGTGCGCCGGGGCGGTGCCGCGGAGGCCTGGCGCATCCACAAGCTCGACGATGTGCTGATGCTGCGTGGTCAGCGCACACGCATCACCGCGCTGGTGTCGCGCGACAACCGACTGCTCAAGTGCCCGCTGGACTGGCCAACCGAGAGTCAGGCCGTGAAACTCGGCGTGGCCGATGCGGCGCGGCTGGGCGCCTGGTTGTCCGACTGAACGCGCTCGGGCTCAGACCTTGGGCAGCCGGCCCGCCAGCTCGGTGTCGAACTGTTGCACCACCGCAGCACCCTTGAAGCTCTTGAGCCCGTCGCGGATGCGGGGCAGTGCGGCCTGCAGGTCGGCTGGGCTCTTGCAACTTTCGGCGCGGATCGCCAGCGTTTCGCCCATGGGGCCCAGCTGGTCGTTGATGAACCGCACCACCTGGCGGCGGGCTTCGCTGAACGGCAGCGTGCCCGTGGGCGCGTCCGCAGGTGACTGCGGGGCTGGCGACAGTTGCACAGGCTGAGACGCCTCCGGTTCAAACGCAGCGGGCGCAGCTACCGCCACGGGCGCCGCGCCCGCCTTCGGCAAACCATCGGCTCCGATGATTTCGACCCAGCCGCCAGACATCAACTCGTTGAGCGACTGGGTGGCCTGCTCCAGCGAACCCGTGAGTTTTTCAAACTCGGCCAGGTTGCGTTTGCCATCCACCATGATCAACAGCGAGCGCAGGCGGGGCACGAGTCCAGCCGGTCGGGAAGTCATTGCTTCACGCCCGGCCGCTGTCTTGCCAAACAATGTGTTTTTGTCCATATCTTCCCCAACTGTGGGGGGTAATGTAGGACACCAGACACCGACAAGGCTAGGGGTTTTCATCCCAACGCGTGGGATTTCCCACACCGACGACCCAACGCGGGGGCGTTCGCAACACCCGGCCCCTTCCCTCAGGCAGACCGCGAGCGCAGATCGACCACGCGTTTGGCCTTGCCCTGGCTTCGCTCCACGCCACCCTCGGGCTTGAGTTCCACCGCCACGCTGCTGCCCACGTACACCTTCACCTCGTGCTGCAGCTGTTTGGCCGCGGCCCGCGCCTCGATGCTCTCGGGCGAGAGTCCCGCTCGCGTTTCGACCACCACGGTGAGGTTGTCCATCGGCCCGTCGCGCGTGAGCACGCACTGGTAGTGCGCGCTGAGCTCCGGGCGCTTCAAGATCAGCTCTTCGATCTGCGTGGGAAACACGTTGACGCCGCGCACGATCATCATGTCGTCGCTGCGGCCGGTGATCTTTTCCATGCGGCGCATGGTGCGCGCGGTACCGGGCAGCAGCCGCGTGAGGTCGCGCGTGCGGTAGCGGATGATGGGCAACGCTTCCTTGGTCAGGCTGGTGAACACCAGCTCGCCCATCTCGCCATCGGCCACCGGCTCGCCGGTTTCGGGGTCGATGATCTCGGGGTAGAAGTGGTCTTCCCAGATGGTCGGGCCGTCTTTCGTTTCCACGCACTCGTTGGCCACGCCCGGGCCCATCACTTCGGACAAGCCGTAGATGTCCACCGCGTCGATGTTCATGCGAGCCTCGATCGCCACGCGCATGTCGTTGGTCCAGGGCTCGGCGCCAAAGATGCCGATGCGCATGCTGCTCTGGCGCGGGTCGATGCCTTGGCGCTCGAACTCGTCGGCAATGGCCAGCATGTAGCTCGGCGTGACCATGATGATGTCGGGCTTGAAGTCCTGGATCAGTTGCACCTGGCGCTCGGTCTGGCCACCACCGAAGGGCACCACGGTGAGGCCCAGTTTTTCCGCGCCGTAGTGCGCCCCCAGACCGCCGGTGAACAGCCCGTAGCCGTAGCTCACGTGCACCAGGTCGCCCGGGCGGGCGCCGCTGGCGCGGATGCTGCGCGCCACCACCGTGGCCCAGGTGTCGACGTCCTTGATCGTGTAGCCGACCACCGTGGGCTTGCCGGTGGTGCCGCTGCTCGCGTGGATGCGGGCGCACCGCTCGCGCGGCACGGCAAACATGCCGAAGGGGTAGCTGTCGCGCAGGTCTTTCTTGGTGGTGAAGGGAAACTTCGCGAGGTCAGCGAGGCTGCGGCAATCGTCGGGGTGCACGCCCGCCGCGTCGAACTTGGCGCGGTAGACGGGCGAGTTGGCGTACGCATGACGCAGCGTGGCCTGCAGGCGCTTGAGTTGCAGGGCACGCAGTTCGTCGACGCTGGCCTTTTCAATCGGCTCCAGGGCAAAGGCTTTCATGGCTGTCCTTCCTCAGGGAACACCGTCCCGGGAATCTGCGCGCTCTTGCCGCGGAACATCGCCACCACCTCGCCGCGCTGGTTGCTCACCCGCATGTCGTAGATGCCGTGGCGGCCAGACAGGGTTTGCTCCACGCCTTCGCAGGTGAGCACGTCGCCCGCGTGCGCCGGGCGCAGGAACTCAATGCTGCAGCCCGCAGCCACGGTGTTCTTGTTGTGGCTGTTGCAGGCAAACGCAAAGGTGGAGTCGGCCAGCGTGAAGATGAAGCCGCCGTGGCAGATCTGGTGGCCATTGAGGTGCAGCGGCTGCACCACCATGCGGATGATGGCGCGGCCTGGCTCGCAGCTCAGCAACTCCATGCCCATGGTGTCCTTGCTCGCGGTGTCCACCGCAAACATCGTCTGGCCGACTTTGGCGGCTCGTTCTTGCGGACTCATCATTCCCCCTTGAACTGCGCCGGGCGTTTTTCGCGAAACGCCATCACGCCTTCGATGTAGTCGTGGGTTTTGCCCAGCGCCGACTGCGTGTCGCGCTCCACATCCAGGTGCTCGCTCAAACCGCGCGTGGACGCATCGCGCAAGAGCGCGCGCGTGGCCACCAGCGCCCTGGTCGGCATGGCGGCCAGTTTGTTGGCCAGGGCCAGCGAAGCGCCGACGCAGTCGTCGCTCACGTCCCAGATCATTCCCCACTCTTTTGCTTGCGCGGCTGGCAGCTTGTCGCCGGTCATGGCCAGCGCCATCGCACGCGCCAGACCGAGGCGCTCCACCAGCAGCCAGCTGCCACCGGCGTCGGGCACGAGACCGATCTTGCTGAAAGCCTGGATGAAGCTGGCACCGGTGGCCGCGATCGCGATGTCGCAGCACATGGCCAGCGACGCACCTGCGCCCGCCGCCACGCCGTTGACCGCCGCGATGGTGGGCATGCGCAGGCCTTGCAAGCGCCGCGCAGTGGGGTTGAACGCCTGCTCGATCACGGGGCCGGGATCGGCGCGCTGCACCAGGTCGGGACCCGGTGCGAAGTCGAACTCGGCGAGATCGGCCCCGGCGCAGAAACCGCGGCCTGCGCCCGTGATCACGAGCGCGCGCACCAACGGGTTGGCCTCGGCCCGGTCCAGCGCAGACCACAGGTCGCGGTGCATCTGGCGGGTGAAGCTGTTGAGCGCGTCGGGCCGGTTGAGCGTGACCAGGGCCACGGCCCCGCGCTCTTCATACAAGACGGTGGCTTCAGACATGGCGATGGGTCTCCTCGGCGGGCGGTGTTGTTCGGTGATGGGTCAGCGGTGCAATTTACCATTAGCCAACCAATCGGTCGGTTAATGTTTTCCCTCGGTACCCCCCGCTATAGTGGACAGCTTTCCAGCCCCCAACGACACCCGAGGAGACCCCATGACCACCGCCACCGCGCCCGAATGCATCACCGTCCGAACCGAAGGCCGGGTCGGCATCGTCACGCTCAACCGCCCCAAGCAGCTCAACGCGCTCAACAACCAGCTGATGGACGAGCTGGGTGCCGCGCTCAAGGCCTTCGACGCCGACGACGACATCGGCTGCATGATCCTGACCGGCAGCGAAAAGGCCTTTGCCGCTGGCGCCGACATCGGCGCCATGGCCAGCTACACCTTCGCCGATGTCTACAAGGGGGACTACATCACCCGCAACTGGGAAACGATCCGCAGCATCCGCAAGCCCGTGATCGGTGCGGTGAGCGGTTTTGCGCTGGGTGGCGGCTGCGAGCTGGCCATGATGTGCGACTTCATCATCGCGGCCGACAACGCCAAGTTCGGCCAGCCCGAGATCAAGCTCGGCGTGATTCCGGGCGCGGGCGGCACGCAGCGCCTGCCGCGTGCCATCGGGAAATCGAAGGCCATGGACATGGTGCTCACCGCCCGCATGATGGACGCCACGGAAGCCGAACGCGCGGGCCTGGTCAGCCGCGTGGTGCCGCTGGACAAACTGATGGACGAAGCCCTGGGCGCCGCGCTCATCATCTGCGGCTTTTCGCTGCCCAGCGTGATGGCGGCGAAGGAATCGGTCAACCGCTCGTTCGAGGGTTCGTTGTCCGATGGTGTGATGTTCGAGCGCCGCATCTTCCACGCGCTGTTCGCCACCGCCGACCAGAAGGAAGGCATGGACGCTTTTGTGAACAAGCGCAAGCCCGAGTTCAAGCACCAGTAATGGCGCAGCGCTGGGGTGGGGGATGCACAGGCTGTAACACGCCGACGCCGGGCGCGGGCGTATAACGGCCCAGCGCAGTACACCGAAAGGCAACAGTTCGGGGCTGCGCGGGCAGGCCACCGGCCTGCTTTCCTCTCATCACTCTGGAGATCCCCCATGACCACACGCCGACGCTTTTTGATGATGGTGCCCGTGAGCGGCGCCGTGCTCGCTGCCGCTTGCTCCAAAAAAGAAGAAACCGCCGCAGTTGCACCCGCGCCAGCACCCGCACCCGCACCGGCTGAAGCACCAGCCGCCGCCGCACCGGCACCGGCTTCGCCGCCTGCCGCCCCGGTGGCGACCGGCCCCATGGTGGAAGCCACCGACCCGACTGCCGTGGCTTTGGGCTACGTGGCCGTGGCGGCCAACCACGACACGGCCAAATACCCCAACTTTGTGGCAGGCAGCAACTGCGGCAATTGCGCGCTGTACCAAGGCGCAGCGGGCACCGAGGCCGGCCCATGCCCGCTCTTTGCCGGCAAGCAGGTGGCCGCCGCCGGCTGGTGCTCGTCGTACGTCAAGAAGACCACCTGATCCAACGGTTTCGCGCCCGGCAACGCCCGGGACGCGCTTTGATTTGAGCTACAATCCCGCCTCGTTGGTGATATAGCTCAGTTGGTTAGAGCGCAGCATTCATAATGCTGATGTCGGTGGTTCAAGTCCACCTATCACCACCAACATTCAAAAAGCGGGCTCTGGCAACAGGGCCCGCTTTTTTCATGGCGCACGCCGTTGCGGCCCTCACAGACGGATCACCATGGCCATCAAGTCCACCATCTTCAAGGCAAACCTGCAGATCGCCGACATCGATCACAGCTACTACGCCGACCACGCGCTCACCCTGGCCCGGCACCCGAGCGAGACCGACGAACGCATGATGGTGCGCCTGGTGGCCCTGGCCATCCACGCCCACGAGCTGCAGGACACCTGCCGCGGGGACGGCACGCTCGCCTTCGGCACCGGCCTGTCCGACCCGGACGACCCGGACGTCTCGCTCACCGACTTCACCGGCCGCAAGCGCTTGTGGATCGAAGTCGGCCAGCCCGAAGACAAACCCCTGGCCAAGGCATGCAGCAAGGCCGATGCGGTGGTGCTCTACGCGTTCGGCAGCGCGGCCGACGTGTGGTGGCGCGGCATCAACACCAAGCTCACGCGACTCGACCGCTTGCAGGTCTGGCGCCTGTCCACCGAGGTGGCCCCTGCACTGGCCCAGATGGCCGAGCGCAGCATGCAGCTGCAGGCCACGGTGCAGGAGGGTGTGCTCACCCTCTCCAGCGATCGCGGCAGCGTGGCCGTCGAGCCCATCCGCTGGAAATGACCCGCCCCGGCGTCAGGTGAGCCAGAGCGCGCGGTAGGCGCCATCGGCGTCGTGGTCGCGGGTCTGCTTCTCCACGTTGAAACGCCGCCCGCCCCGCGGATCGGTGCCCCGCCCGGCGATGTAGAGCCAGTTGCCCTGGTTGCTGTGCACGTCGAAATCCACCAGCGTGGATTCAAACCAGGCCGCGCCGGCGCGCCAGTCGCAGGCCAGGTCATGGATCAGGAAGCTGGCCACCACTTGCCGCAACCGGTTCGACAGGTAGCCCGTGGCAGCAAGCTCGCGCATGCCGGCGTCCACCAACGGCTCGCCGGTGGTGCCCTGGCACCAGCGCGCAAAAGCCGCCACGTCGTGCGGCGGCGTGGGCAACTCGCTCAGCCCGCGGGCACGGTAGAGCGCGCGGCCGTGGCGCCGGTGCAGCAGGCGGAAGTGTTCGCGCCAGAGCAGCTCGAACACGATCCAGCGGCTGCCATCGCTCGCGCCCGCGCGGGCCTCGTGCGCCTGCAGTTCAGCGTGGATCTGGCGGGCCGACAGCGCACCACTGGCCAGCCAGGGCGAGAACTTGGTCGAATAGTCGGTGCCGCTGAGCTGGTTGCGCGTGGCCTTGTACTGCCGCGCGAGCGGGCCCTGAAAGTAGCGCTGCAGGTGCGCCAGACCGGCCGTTTCGCCGCCCGCGAAGGCAGCGCTTGCGTATGGAAAGGACGAGCGGGCATCGTCGCGCGCGGTTGGCTGCGGCAGCGTGGACCCTGCGGCATCGGGCGCGGGCGGCAGTCGCCCTGACACCAGCACCAACGCCGGCACGCGCACCATGGCGTGCTCGACCGCCTGTCGAAACGCGGTGAACATGTCGGGCACCTTCGTGGGCGCAAACGGCAGGTCGGCCAGCGCGAACAGGCCCGACTGTTCTCGGGTGTGAACGGTCAGCCCGGCAGCGCGCAGCGCCTGCACCTCGTCCTGCTCCTCGGGCGCGGCGATGTCTTCGGTCACCACGGCGTCGATCTGCAGCTCGCGCACCAGGGGCGGCAACACATCGCGAGCTCGGCCGGACAACTGCAGCAAACGGCTGCCCCGGGCCTGGAGTTGGTTGGACAGATCGCTCAGGCCGTCGTGCACGAAGCGGTGGCGGTGCAGGCCCCGGCGCACAAAGCCCCAGCGCGTGTCGGCGTCCTGCGCCGGGTCATGGCAATACACCGGGAGCAAGGCGATGGACGCGGCGCAGGCTTCGGCCAGAGCCGGGTTGTCGCCCAGACGCAGGTCGTTGCGAAACCAGTACAGCGTCCGCCCACCCGGCAGGAGCGCGGACCGATCAGTTGTCACTGCGCCGGTGCTCGACCCAGATCAATTCGTTTGTCTTCACGCCCAGCCGCGCGGCCTGCGCCACGAGCTGCTCGCGCACGCCCGGCGGCAGTTGTTTGTCGCGCGCCAGGATCCACAGGTAGTCCGTGTTGGGCCCAATCACCATGGCCCAGCGGTAGCCCGGGTCGAGCGCGATCACGTGGTAGCCGCCATAGAACGGGCCGAAGAACGAGACCTTGAGCGAGCCGGTGTTGGTGTCGCCGGTGAACAGGGCCTTGCCCACGGCTTCCTTCCACTCGCCCTTCTCGGCGTTGAAACCGCGGTTGATCACCGCCACGCTGCCGTCGGCCTCCAGGCGGTAGGTGGCGTTCACGTCGCTCAGGCCACGCTCGAAGCTGTGGTCCAGCCGGGCAATCTCGAACCACTGGCCGGCATACCGTTTCACATCAAAGGGACTCACCACGGTCACGCCGTCGGGCGGTGAAGTGCAAGCGTTGAGCAGCGGCACCACCGCGAGGCACAACAACAGGAACACGCGGTGCAACCAGCGGTGTGCCGGCAAGGAAGACGGTGAGGACATGGAGGGCATCTCGCAAGTTCGTGGACAGATTTCATTGTGCGCCGTACATTGAAACGCAGCGCCCCCGAGGGCCAATGCCCCGCCCCTCACCGATCGATCCCTCAGCCATGTCGATGTTCAACCAGCTCCCCGGTTTCGAGCGCACGCCCGCCGGGCTGGAGCGGGTCATCCTGCGACGCATGCCCAGGGCCATTCTGCTGAGCGCCCTGGTGCCGGCCCTGGCAGCGCTGTTGGCCCGCTGGTTTGACTGGAGCGGAAGCGAAGCCGCGGTGGCCGCCAGCATCCAGCTGGTGGACTTCGTGGCCATCGGCTCGGTGCTGCTGCTCTGGACCCTGCTGCTCACCCTGGCCATCGGCGCCTTCATCGTGATGGTGATGAAGGGCCCGGCTTACGTGGCCGATGCGTATCCGCTGGTGGAGTCCGACCGGCCGCTGGACGGCCCGCGCCGCCCTTGAAGGCCTGGTGCGCGCAGGCGCGTGAGACAATCCCCACCTCTTGCCGGCTGGTCTTTTGACCGTTTCGGCCACTCCCCCACAGCCTCTGGACACACACCATGAACCGCTGCCCCACCTCTGTCAGCACCAGCCTGCTCGCTGCACTGCTGATTGCCTTACCCTTCACAGCCCAGGCCCAGTCGGGCACACGCGACTTCCCCGCCAAGGCCCTGCGCGGCACCCTGGTGGTGGTGCAGCCGCCGAACGTGACCATGGACGACCGTGCTGTCCGGCTCTCACCCGGCGCGCGCATCTACAACACCAACAATTCATTGGTGATGTCGTCCTCGCTGCTGAACAAGGAAGTGGTGGTGAACTACACCGTGGACCTGCGCGACCAGATCCAGAACGTGTGGATCCTCACCGAGGCCGAGGCCAAGGAAAAGCGCGCCGGCTTCGGCGTGCAGCGCAACTACGTCTTCGAGTCGATGCAGACCCAGCCGGCCGCCAAGTCCAACTGACGCCGCACCACCGCAGGCCGCACCGGTCTGCGATTGAACCCCGACACCCCCCATTTGCGCCCAGCGCAGGCAGCGGCTTTTCGATGCCGCTGCCACAGGAGCTTTCCATGAGCAAAAAAGTTTTCATCAAGACCTTCGGCTGCCAGATGAACGAGTACGACTCGGACAAGATGGCCGACGTGATGCACGCTGCGCAAGGCTACGAGCCCACGCAGGATGTGGAAGAGGCCGACCTGATCCTGTTCAACACCTGCTCGGTGCGCGAGAAGGCGCAGGAAAAGGTGTTCAGCGACCTCGGGCGCGTGAAGCACCTGAAGGACAAGGGCGTGCTGATCGGCGTGGGCGGCTGCGTGGCCAGCCAGGAGGGTGCCGACATCATCAAGCGCGCGCCGTATGTGGATGTGGTGTTCGGCCCGCAGACGCTGCACCGCCTGCCCGAGCTTCTGAACCAGCGCGCGCGCCTGGCCGTGCCGCAGGTGGACATCAGCTTTCCCGAGATCGAGAAGTTCGACCACCTGCCGCCGGCCAAGGTCGACGGCGGCGCGGCTTACGTGAGCATCATGGAAGGCTGCTCCAAATACTGCAGCTACTGCGTGGTGCCGTACACGCGTGGTGAAGAGGTGAGCCGGCCGTTCGACGACGTGCTGGTGGAGGTGGCGGGCCTGGCCGATCAGGGGGTGAAAGAAGTAACGCTGCTGGGCCAGAACGTGAACGCCTACCGCGGCGCCATGGGTGACAGCGGCGAGATCGCCGACTTCGCGCTGCTGCTGGAATACGTGGCCGACATCCCCGGCATCGAGCGCCTGCGCTTCACCACCAGCCACCCCAACGAGTTCACGCCGCGCCTGATCGAGGCCTACGCCAGGATCCCCAAGCTCGTGAACCACCTGCACCTGCCGGTGCAGCACGGCAGCGACCGCATTCTCATGGCCATGAAGCGCGGCTACACCGCCATGGAGTTCAAGAGCACCGTGCGCAAGCTGCGCGCGATTCGCCCCGAGCTGGTCATGAGCAGCGACTTCATCGTCGGTTTCCCCGGCGAGACCGATGAAGATTTCGACAAGATGATGAAGCTCATCACCGACGTGGGCTTCGACACCAGCTTCAGCTTCATCTTCAGCCCGCGCCCGGGCACGCCCGCGGCCAACCTGGCGGACGACACGCCGTACGCCGTGAAACTCCAGCGGCTGCAGCACCTGCAGGCCACGATCGAAGAGAACGTGCGCCGCATCAGCGCCAGCCGCGAAGGCACGGTGCAGCGCATCCTGGTTGAAGGCGCGTCGCGCCGCTCCAGCACCGACGTGCCCGAGCTCATGGGCCGCACCGAGTGCAATCGCATCGTCAACTTCCCCGGCGGTCCGCTGGCCGACCGCCTGGTGGGCCAGATGGTCGACGTTCGCATCACCGAAGCCCGGCCGCACTCGTTGCGGGCGGAGGTGTTGACGCACGAGTCCGCGCTGGGCGCCTGAGGCCACCCAAGCCCGTGAAGTCACCTCGCTTCTCGTTCCCCCAGCTGTTGCTGGTGGCGTTCCTGCTGATCGGTCTGCTGCTGGGCGCGGCTGCCTTGCGCGCACTCTTTTCGCTGGAAGCCTTGATGACCCAGAGCCGCGAGAGCGCGGCACAGGCCATTGCGCTGTCGACCGCGGCCCAGTCCTTGTCGGAACGCAGCCTGACCATGGAGCGCGCGGCGCGCCAATCGCTGGTGCTGCGCGACAACCAGCTGCGCCAGCGCTTCACCGAAGCGGCCGGCAACGCGCGCGACATCCTCAAGCGGCTGGAAGACAACGAACTCCCGCCCGAGTTCTCGTTCAACTGGCTGACCACCCTGTCCGGCATCACCGCGCTGCTGGACGGCCCGCCGGAGACCGCGCTGGACCGCGAGCGCGAGGTGGCGCGGGCCTTCCGCGAGATCGACGGCCACAGCGCCTCGATCGCACAAAAAGTGCAGTCCATCATCGGCACGCGCAACGAGACCCTGCAGGCGCGCTTCGAAACCAGCCGTCAGGAGCTCACCCAGCAGGTGCTGGGCTCCATCGTGGTGGCCGCCGTGATGGCACTGGCCTTCGGCGTGTGGCTGGCCCGCCCGTTCAAACGCATCGAGCGCGCCATCCAGGGGCTGGGTGAAAACCGGCTCGACGTGCCCATCGACATTCCAGGGCCCAGCGACGTGCGCCGCGTGAGCCAGCAGCTGGACTGGCTGCGGCTGCGCCTCACCGAGCTCGATGCCGACAAGGCGCGTTTCCTGCGCCACATCTCGCACGAACTCAAGACGCCGCTGGCCTCGCTGCACGAAGGGGTGGCGGTGCTGGGCGACGGCGTGGCTGGCGCGCTCAACCCCAACCAGGCCGAGGTGGTCAACATCCTGCAGCACAACACCCTGATGCTGCAGCACCAGATCGAGGCCTTGCTGCGCTTCAACGCGGCGGCCTTCGAGGCGCGCCAACTCAAGCGCGAGCAAACCGATCTCATGGGCGTGCTGGAGGACCAGATCGACGCGCAGCGGCTGCACTGGCAGGCCCAGGGCCTCACCGTGCGGGCTGAAGGCACTTCGGTGGTCTTGCCGATCGACCGCGAGAAGATCGCCTCGGCCGTGGGCAACCTGCTGTCGAACGCGATCCGTTTTTCGCCGCACGGCGGTGTGATCCGCCTGGTGCTGCTGGACCTGCCGGGACGCGCCAGCCTGGACATCATCGACCAGGGCCCCGGTGTGGCCCAGGCCGACCGCGACCGCATCTTCGAGCCCTTCTACCGCGGCGAACGTCAGCCCCAGGGTGCGGTGCGCGGCACCGGCATCGGCCTGTCCATCGTCCACGAGTACATTGTTGCCCACGGTGGCCGCATCGAATTGCTGCCTCAGCGCCAAGGCGCCCATTTCCGTATCGAACTCCCCCATGCGAACTAGCCTTTCCGCCGTCTCCATGGCGCTGTTGATCAGCGCCTGCGGCACCACGCCAACGCCACCGACCGAGGCGTCCGTGACCACCGTGATCACGACACCCGCCCAGGCCCCCGCACCGCAGATCCTGGTGGTCACGCCGGTGCAGGCCCCCGCGGCCACACCGCCCGAAGCCCTCGTCAACGCGCAGGCTTCTCCCGTGCCCGACGTAGTCACAGCCCTGCTCACCTACTCCGAGCGGCTGCGCCAGCTCAACACGAACGACCTGGCCGCCGAGATCGCGGTGCAGGGCGACCCCGGCAATGGTCCGCTGCGGCAGATGCAGTTGGCCGTGGCCCTGATGCACAGCCCGCAGGCGGTGGACACGGCACGCGCGCTGGGGCTGCTGCAGCGGGTGGTGGGCAGCACTTACGCCGAGGCCACGCCCCTCAAACCCCTGGCGCGCTTGCTGGCCCACCGGCTGATGGAACAGCGCCGGCTCGAAGACAGCCTGGAGCGCCAGGGCCAGCAGCTGCGCGAACACCAGCGCCGCATCGACCAGCTCAACGAGCGGCTGGAGGCCATGCGAGCCATCGAGCGCAGCCTGACCACCCGCCCACCCGCCGCACCCAACGGCACCCGCACCGCGCCGCCCTGAGCGCCACGCACCCATGAACACAGCCTCGCCACGCGCACGCCTGCTGGTTGTCGACGACGACGCCGACATGCTGCGCCTGCTGGCGATGCGCCTGGGCTCGGCGGGTTACCAGGTCACCTCGGTCGGCTCGGCGGAGGCTGCGCTCAGCCAGCTCGACATCGAGCGGCCGCAGATGGTGCTGTCCGACGTGCGCCTGCCGGGCAAGGACGGTCTGGCCCTGTTCGACGAGATCCGCAAGCGCCATCCCTCGCTCCCCGTGATCCTGCTTACCGCGCACGGCACCATTCCCGACGCGGTGGAGGCCACGGCGCGCGGCGTCTTCACCTACCTCACCAAACCCTACGACGCCAAGGAACTGCTGGAGAAGATCGCCCAAGCCCTCGCGCTGGGCGCGCCGGCGAGCGACAGCGCGCGGGTGGACGAAGCCTGGCGCAGCGAGATCGTGAGCCGCTCCAACCGCATGGCGGATTTGCTGGCCGAGGCGCGCATGGTGGCGCAGAGCGATGCGAGCGTGCTGCTCCGCGGCGACTCGGGCACCGGCAAGGAAATGCTGGCCCGCGCCATCCACAAGGCCAGCGCGCGCGCGAGCAAACCATTCATTGCGGTGAATTGCGGCGCCATTCCCGAAGCTCTGCTCGAATCCGAACTCTTCGGCCACATGAAGGGCGCCTTCACCGACGCGGTGGCCAACCACAAGGGCCTGTTCCAGGCGGCCGACGGCGGCACGCTGCTGCTCGACGAGATCGGTGACATGCCGCCCGCCCTGCAGGTCAAGCTGCTGCGCGTGCTGCAGGAGCGCGCGGTGCGCCCGCTGGGGTCGAGCCAGTCGCTGCCGGTGGACGTGCGCATCATCTCGGCCACCCACCGCGACCTCGAAGAGGCCATGGCCACGGCGCAGTTCCGCGAAGACCTGTACTACCGCCTCAACGTGGTCACGCTGACCCTGCCCACGCTGGCCGAGCGGCGCGAAGACATCCCGCTGCTGGCCAACCATTTCCTGGCCAAGCTGGCCGCCAAGTACGGCAAGCGCAGCTCGGGGTTTGCACCCGAGGCGCTCAAGGCGCTGACCATGTCGGCCTGGCCCGGCAACGTGCGCCAGCTCTACAACGTGGTCGAGCAGGTCTGTGCCCTGTCCACCACGCCGCTGGTGTCACTGGCCCTGGTGCAGCGCGCCCTGCGCACGCCGTCGGTGGAAGTGCTGAGCTTTGCCGACGCCAAACAGCGCTTCGAGCGCGAGTACCTGGTGGGACTGCTCAAGATGACCGACGGCAACGTGGCCGACGCGGCCCGCCTGGCCCAGCGCAACCGCACCGAGTTCTACCGCCTGCTGCAAAAACACGCGCTCACGCCCGGGCTCTTCAAAAGCGACGCTGCGCCGGGTTCTTCGGGTATTCCCGGAGATGCTGTCGCCGATGAGTGACAGCCCCATCTCGTTGATTTCATTGGGTTTTTTCACGGGGTCGACGCCAGCTGTCGCTGTTTGGCGACAAAAACAGGGGTTATGGGCCCTCCCAGACCCGTCTTGCCAGCCGGCAAAAGAGGTTTGCATTCCAAGTTGTTGATTCAGCTGGGGTTTTTCAACCTGGCACGGGGTTTGCCCTCTACAAGGCATGTCCCTCACGATCCGCCCCTTTTCAGCCTCCCGGCGCAGCCCTGCCGCCGTGCTGCTGGGCGCCCTGTTTGCCTTGCTTTGCGGGGCGTCAGCCCAGGCCGAGCGCTTTGACTGGGACAGCCTGACCCAACTGGCCCAGACCCGCGCCGCCGACCCGCTGCGCGCAAACAGCGACAAGCTGCCTGCCGAGCTGGCCAGCATCACCTACGACCAGCTGCGCGACATCCGCTTCAAGACCGACCAATCGCTCTGGCGCCCGGAAGCCCTGCCGTTTGAAGCGCAGTTTTTCCATCTCGGCCTGTACCAGCTCGATCCGGTTCGCATTCACGAATTGATGCCCGATGGTCGGGTGAACCACCTGCCCTACCGGGGCGCGGACTTCGACTACGGCAAGAACACTTTCGACGCGAGCGCCTGGGGCGACCTGGGCCACGCTGGCTTCCGCCTGCACTACCCGCTCAACGGCCCGGCCTACAAGGACGAACTGGTGGTGTTCCAGGGGGCCAGCTATTTCCGTGCCCTGGGCGCCGGCCAGCAGTACGGCCTGTCGGCGCGCGGCCTGGCGATCGACACCGTGGGCGGCAGCGGCGAGGAGTTCCCGCGCTTCTCCGAGTTCTGGTTGCAGCGCCCGGCCGCCGGCGCCACCGACGTCACCGTGTTCGCCCTGCTCGAATCGAAACGCGCCACCGGGGCCTATCGATTCGTGATCCGTCCCGGCCAGCAGACCACCACCACCGTCACCGCCCGCGTCTTTCTGCGTCCCGGCGCCGGCCCGGTCAACACGCTGGGCATCGCACCGCTCACCAGCATGTTCCTCACCGGCGAGAACCAGCCCTCGGCCAGCGACTTCCGCCCCGAGGTGCACGACTCCGACGGTCTGATGATGGTCACGGGCGAGGGCGAGTGGCTGTGGCGCCCGCTGCAGCGGCCCAAGGCCGTGACGGTCAGCTCGTTCACCATGCAGAACCCGCGCGGTTTCGGCCTGATGCAGCGCGACCGCAGCTTTGCCAGCTATGAAGACGTCGAGGCCCGCTACGAGCGTCGCCCCAGCGCCTGGATCAAGCCGCTGGGCGACTGGGGCCCGGGCCGTGTGGAGCTGGTGCAGTTGCCCGCGCCCGACGAGACGCACGACAACATCGTGGCCTACTGGGTGCCCGCTGCCCTGCCTGCGCCGGGCCAGCCACTCGAAGTGGCCTACGAACTGGCGTGGCAAGGCGATGCGCAACAGCGCCCGCCGTCGAGCTGGGTGACCCAGAGCCGCCGTGGCTATGGCTACACCAAGCTCAGCGCCGAAGAGCAGGGTCGCCAACCGCAGTACGTCATCGACTTCACCGGCCCCGCGCTGGACGCCTTGCCGGCCGACGCCACGGTCAAGGCGGTGGTGAGCGCCAACGCCAACGGCCGCGTGCTCCAGACCCTGGCTTACCCCAATCCCGCCACGCGCACCTGGCGCGTGACCGTGCGCGTTGAGCGCATCGATGCCACGCAGCCGGTGGAGCTGCGCGCCTTTCTCCAGCACAACAACGACACCGTGAGTGAAACATGGACACATCTGCTGTTACCCGAATGAGCACTTCCACGAACTCCACCCCGACCCTGCGCAGCACGCTGCGCGAGGAGCGCCATCCCAACGCCGTGACCGCGCCGCCGATCAACCGCGGCTCCATGGTGCCGCGTCCCTGGCGTGGTTTCTGGAACAGCATCGGCACCGCGCTCCTCAGCGTGGCCGGCCGTGCGCTGCCGCCCTACGACGCCACCGTATCCAGCAGCCCACGTCCTGCGCCCGAAGCCTGGGAAAGCGCGGCCAACCGCCGCCGTGCGGTGTTCGTGTTGCTCACGGTGCTGACCACCGGCCTGGCCGCCAGCCTGTTTGCCAGCGCCCAACCCGAGCACCACAACGTGTGGCTGCAATACGGCCAGCTCGCGCTGTTCGTGGTGCTGTCGGCCTGGGTCGTGACCGGTTTCGTGACCGCTTTGATGGGCTTCTGGGTCTCGCTGCGCGGTGATGCGCACACGCTGTCGGCCGCTGCGGTGCGCCACCACCCCATGAACCCCGATGCGCGCACGGCGATCATCATGCCGATCTGCAACGAAGACGTGGCCACCGTGTTCGCCGGCCTGCGCGCCACCTGCGAGTCGCTCGCCGCCACCGGCCACGCGCGCCAGTTCGACGTGTTCGTGCTCTCCGACAGCTACGACCCGGCGATCGCCGCGGCCGAGAAATCCGCCTGGGAAAACCTGCGCGCCGCGCTGGCCGCCCAGCCCGAACTGCCGCAGATCGAGGTGTACTACCGCCTGCGCACCCGACGCACCCACCGCAAGGCCGGCAACGTGGCCGACTTCTGCCGCCGCTGGGGCAAGGACTACCGCTACATGGTCGTTCTCGATGCCGACAGCGTCATGAGCGGCAGCTGCATCGTCTCCATGGTCAAGCTGATGGAAGCCAACCCCAAGGCAGGCATCGTGCAGACCGCCACGCAGGCCATTGGCCACGCCACGCTGCACGCGCGTGCGCAGCAATTTGGCTCGCGCGTGACTGGCCGCCTGTTCACCCTGGGCATGCAGTTCTGGCAGCTCGGCGAGAGCCACTACTGGGGCCACAACGCCATCATCCGCGTCCAGCCCTTCATGGAACATTGCGCGCTGGCCCCCATCAAGGGCACGGGCGGCATGTCCGGCGGCATCATGTCGCACGACTTCGTGGAAGCCGCGCTGATGCGCCGTGCCGGTTACCAGGTGTGGCTGGTCTCCGACCTCACCGGCAGCTACGAGCAGCAGCCACCTGATTTGCTGAGCGAACTGCAGCGCGACCGCCGCTGGTGCCAGGGCAACCTGCAGAACTCGCGACTGATGGCCGAACCCGGCATCCACCGCGTGCACCGCACCATGTTCGCCATCGGCGCCATGTCCTACATTTCCGCACCGCTGTGGCTGGCCTTCCTGACCATCGGCACCGCGCTGTGGGTCGCCGATTCCAGCGCCTTCTCGATCTGGCACGCCGTGCCGGAAGAGCTGCGTGGCCTGTGGGCCTGGACCTTGTCGATGCTGTTCCTGCCGCGCATCCTCGGCCTGGCCGCTGTGTTCATGAAGGGTGAGCAGAAATCCTTTGGTGGCGCACGTGGTCTGCTGGGCAGCGCAGCGGTGGAAACCGTGATGGCGCTGCTGCAAGCCCCCATCCGCATGCTGGCACATTCGCTGTTCGTGCTGGTGGCCATCACCGGTCTGAAGCTGGAGTGGAAGTCGCCTCCGCGCGAAGCGGCCGGCGTGACCTGGCGCGACGCCGCTGCCCGTCTGGCACCGATGAGCTTCGTCATCGGTCTCCTGGGTGTGGTGGTCGCCGCGATCAACGCCGAAGCGCTGATCTGGCTGGCACCGGTGGCGTTGCCGCTGCTGTTGTCGGTGCCGCTGACGGTGGCCACCAGCCACGTCGACCTGGGCGCCTGGATGCGTTCACGCGGTGTGTTGCTGATCCCCGAAGAGTCCTGGTCGCCTGCGGTGCTGCGCCGCGCCTGGCGCCATGCGAGTCGTCTGGCTCTGAAGGCAGCCTGAGTCTCTTTTGATCAGCGAAATGGCCCGACGGTTTGCACCTGTCGGGCCTTTCTTGTTTCTATTTGCGGAGCTATCTCCGGATGGTCCGGTCATCGGCGACCACGGGGCACGGCTCCGCGAATGTCCTCCGAGTCGGCTTCGCCGCCTCTCCCCCTTTATTTCGCTGCGCCGTGCCCCATGGCCGCCGATGACCTCGTTGGCGTTCGGTCTGCTGGAAATCAACACCACTTCAGCTCGTGGGTGAGTGGCGTTCTGCGCAGCGGCATACAGGAGGAGGGGCCGCAGGCCCCGGGGGACAGCCGCGGAGCAGAGCGCCGCTCACCCACGAGCCCGCGAGGTGCAGGCAAGAAAACCGGTTCAACCCATCCCAGGCAACTTGGGCATCCCCTTCATGCCCCCCATCCGCTTCATCATCTTCATCATCCCGCCGCCCTTCATCTTCTTCATCATGTCCTGCATCTGCTCGAACTCCTTGAGCAGACGGTTGACCTCCTGCACCTGCACACCCGCACCCGCGGCGATGCGGCGCTTGCGCGTGGCCTTGATGATCTCGGGCTTGCGGCGCTCCTTGAGCGTCATGCTGCAAATGATCCCTTCCTTGCGCTGGATGTCCTTCTCGGCACGACCCATGTCGACCTGACCGGCCTTGGCCGCCATGGCTGCGGGCAGCTTGTCCATGAGACTGGAGAGGCCGCCCATCTGCTTCATCTGGCGCAGCTGATCGAGGAAGTCGTTGAGGTCAAAACCCTCGCCGCTCTTGACCTTGGCCGCCAGCTTCTGCGCAGCCGCCATGTCCACGCCCGCGGTGACCTGCTCCACCAGCGCCAGGATGTCGCCCATGCCCAGGATGCGTTGCGCGTGGCGCTCGGCGTCAAACACCTCCAGACCGTCGATCTTTTCCGACACACCGGCGAACTTGATCGGCGCGCCCGTGATCTGGCGCACCGAGAGCGCCGCACCACCGCGCGAGTCGCCGTCGAGCTTGGTGAGGATGATGCCGGTCAACGGCAGTGCTTCCTTGAAGGCTTTGGCCGTGTTGATCGCGTCCTGGCCTTGCATCGCGTCGACCACGAACAGCGTCTCCACCGGCTTGAGCACGGCGTGCAGTTCCTGGATCTCGCGCATCAGCGCCTCGTCGATCGCCAGGCGGCCGGCGGTGTCGACCAGCAGCACATCAAAGTAATGCTTGCGGGCGTAGTCGATCGCAGCACGCGCGATGTCCACCGGCTTCTGGTCGGGCGTGCTCGGGAACCACTCGGCACCGGCCTGTGCGGTCACGGTCTTGAGCTGCTCGATGGCGGCCGGGCGGTACACGTCACCCGAGACCGTGAGCACCTTTTTCTTGCGCTTCTCGATCAGGTGCTTGGCGAGCTTGGCGGTGGTGGTGGTCTTGCCCGCACCCTGCAGGCCGGCCATGAGGATCACAGCCGGCGGCTGCGCCGCCAGGTTGATGTCGGCCACGCCGTCGCCCATGGTGAGCGCCAGTTCGCGGTTGACGATGCCCACCAGCGCCTGCCCCGGCGTGAGCGAACCCACCACCTCCTGACCCAGCGCCTTGTCTTTCACACGTACGATGAAATCGCGCACAACGGCCAGGGCCACGTCGGCCTCCAGCAGGGCCATGCGCACCTCGCGCAGCATGTCGGT
>PNMH01000024.1 GCA_013823505.1 Polaromonas sp.
GCAGCGAGGTGATGCAGCGGATTGCTGCGCCCATGATCGGCGGCATGATCAGCGCGCCATTGCTTTCTCTGTTGGTGGTGCCGGTGGTGTACCGGCTTATGAGGCGGCCGCGTACACCCTCCAAGGTTCAGGAGTCAACTTGACCCACCCAGAAACCTCAATGCAACGGCTCGCCTTTTACGACAGCTTTGTCCGCAAGCAGCTGTCCAGAAGACGCTGAAGAGTGACCGCTTTTGGGCATGGAGTGCGTTTGAAACCCGAGTGAGCCAAAAGCAGCAATCGCTGCGAAGCGGGTCTCGAAGTTCCGACGCCCGCTCAAGACTGGTTGCAGACGGTCGCGCTCAAGGGCTTGGATCGTCTCAAGTGACATCACCGGTCATCGGGTACGTAGCACCTCGAACGGCGGCTATACCTCCGTCACCAGTCGCAACCCTTTATCAAACGGGAGAGAGGCAAAAAGCTCGGATCCTCGGACAAGGTTTGTCGAGACGAGTGGCCCCCACTGGAGGCCCGAGTCATCACCTCTTGAGGCTATCGCGGATCTCGCGCAGCAACACCACATCTTCAGGGGTGGCCACCGGAGCGGGTGGTGCAGCCGGGGTCTCGCGCTTGAGCCGATTGACCTGCTTGATCATCAGGAAAATGATGAATGCCAGGATGATGAAGTTGATGGCCACCGTGATGAAGTTACCGTAGGCCAGCGTCGGCACGCCAGCAGTCCTGAGTGCAGCCAACGTAGGAGCGGTGCCCTCGGGTACCTTGCCCAGTGCCACGTACAGATTGGTGAAGTCCAGGTTGCCGAAGATGGAGCCCACGATGGGCATGATGATGTCGTCCACCATCGAAGTAACGATCTTGCCGAAGGCTCCTCCAATGATCACGCCCACAGCCAGATCAATCACGTTGCCCTTGACGGCAAACTCCCTGAATTCTTGCATCATGCTCATGGCGTTCCCCTTATCGAATGGTGAAAAAACTGAGCGCCCCAGCTGACCATGCAGCTTGTAGGCGTTAACAATTCTCACACGCGCAAGACAGGATGGTGGGTATTTTTCGAGAATCGACATCCCAAATCTAAGGTGCTAACTGTCTCGTAAAAATGGACGCAGCACGCGATGGGGCGACTGTTCCACTTCGGAGTACGGACAGCGCATGGCACTTGCCTACGCGTTGGGTTGACCGTTTAATGCAGATGGGAGTTCGGTCCAGTTGCCCTCGTGACGCTTTCTGAGGTCGTGTTGCCAAAGCTTGCCACCACGAGCGGTTAACGTGATGATGAATCAACTCATCTGAACACGGAGAAAACCATGAACCTCACCGATATCCTTGCCCAAGCGGGAGGCTTGCAATCGGTCGCGCGCGACCTGGGCCTGAGTGAAGATCAGGCTGCTGCTGGTGCGGATGCATTGTTGCCTGCCATCTTGGGCGGAATGAAAAAACAGGCCCAGGCCCAGCCGTCTGGTCTTGACGGATTGGGTGGGTTGCTGGGACAGCTCGGAGGCGGAGGTCTACTCGACCAAGTCCTCGGGGCACAACCCACAGACCCAAGTCAGGGAAACGAAGTATTGGGCCAGATTTTTGGCTCCAAGGACGTGAGTCGCGCAGTGGCTGACAACGCCGCCTCTCAGTCTGGCCTCGACTCCGGCGTGCTGCGAAAAATGTTGCCCTTGCTGGCGATGCTGGTCACCGGCTACATGGCAAAGCAGGCTGGCGGTGCCGGGCAACAGCCTTCCATGGGAGAAGGGTCGAGCGGGCTTGGAGGTCTGATGGGCAGCCTCGGTGGCTTGTTTGGCGGTGCCAATGCGGGGGCGGGCGCTGGCGGGCCTCCTGCACTGGGCGGTTTGAGCGGCATGCTGGACTTGAACGGCGACGGAAATGCCTTGGACGACATCCTGCGCATGGCGAGTAAAGCAAGAGGCTAGGCGCCGATCACTACGCCCGAAGTGCGCCGCCAGCTGCCGCGATCCATAAGACTCTCGGGGGTCGACAACGCTGAGTCACCTGCTACGGCAGACGGGTGATTTGTACCGTTCCAATTGAAGCGTGCGGTTGTCGTCTTTTAGCCTTTGCCGCTTTCCTCAGAGTGTCTTGGTCGGAGCACCTGGTGCATTCGTTTTGACTGACGCTATGCCGCCTTCCATGGCCTCAGTGGAAGAATACATTTCGCTCCTGCCGATGGTTTGTCCGTTGCCTGCAACCAAGACGAAATACGGTTCGTTGCTCTTGGCAGCCTTGCGCCGATAACGCTCGTCAAGAGGAGCGTTTTCCTTAACGGATGCGATGCCAGCTTCCGCGCTTTCCTTGCTGGTGTATCGCTCGCTTGTCAGGATCACCTGGTGGTTCCCCGCCTTGAGGTTGAACATGAAAACATCCCCCGCCGCATGCTTAAGTTCAAAGTACCCTGCCATGTGCGATTCCTTTCGAGTTGGATGGTCAGTCTCTCATCAGATTGATAAAAAATCAAAACTTGTTGATCCCGGTGGTCACCTGTAGCGCTCGTCCCATCCCTCTGGCCCGGGAAAGCGAGAAGCAATCTTGAAGGTAGAGGCTGGAATCACCAAATCAAAAAGCGGATCTCAATCAGTCGCTGCGCACCTGCTGAAGGCAAGCGTCGAGTTCTGCGAAGTAACGCACCGATTGGGGCGTGGGTTCGATGTATCGCACGCGTTGGTCGTGCTCGTCGGTGGCCAGAATGATCAGGCCCTTGTCACGCAGGCGCTTCAGACGCCGGTGCACAGTGGCGGGTGCCAGACCCTCTTGCGTCTCCATGGCCTCGGTCACGCTCACCCTCTCTCCCCGATGCCAAGCGGTTGCCATGCGATTAAGCAGGCGCTCTTCGATCGGATCCAACGCGGGCTGGCCACGCTGAATGGCGCCTACCAGATTGAGCAACCGCAGGTAAGCCATGGAGCCCAGGTTGGGCGGGGATTTGCGAGGCATGTCGGTGATGCGATGAAAATGCTGCTCTATCAAAACTACAACGCGTCGCACGATGGTAGTTCAACCTTGGCGGGATGTGGTCACCGGCTTCGCTGTGGCCGGTCTCTGTGCCCTTGCGTACCTGCTGTCATTCGAACTCATGAAGTGGCTTCCCGCGTGGCTCGAATACGCGCCAGGTGTGGCGCTGTTCTTTCTTCCGGCCGGCGTGAAGTTGGTGGCCCTGCTGGTGGCACGAGCGTGGGGTTTGGTGGGTATCGTCGCTGCCGGCGCCTGGACGGCCGCCGATGTCTGGCAAAGCGCCGATGGGATGACCCTACTGGGCAACGTGTTGGTGTGGGTCGGCATTCCCTACGTCGTCATACACCTGATGCTGCGATGGATGAACATCCATGCGGACCTGTCCAATCTGACCTACCTGCGGGTGCTGGTGATTTGCATGGCTGCCACAGTGGCCAGCAGTGTGGTGGGCAACGTCTACGCAGTGTGGACACACGCCCAGCCGTTGGCTGATTTGTGGGCCCGAGCTGCGGCAATGGCCCTGGGCGACTTTCTGGGCGCTGGTGTGTTGTTCGCCTTGCTCATTGGTGGCGTCAATCTGGTGCAAGCGGGGCGGGCCCTGGACCACTGAAGCCGGTCTGACTGCGCCGAGAGTGCTCCCCAAATTTTTACAACCACTTATCAATCTGATAAGCTAGTCGCTGCCTCCAAGAGCATTGGGAAAAAAAGTCTGAACGCTGTCACATGGACGGGGGAAGTCCAGGGAACTGGCTTCTTCCCGTGCCTTTAAGTAGGACCGTATCATGGTGAACGAGACCGACGCTAAGTCTTCAGACCCCACCCTTTCACTGGAACACCACGCCCTGCTTCAGCGGCTAAACGACGCCGGGTATATGGTTCTGGAAGTCCGACACACCGAGCGAGGCATGGTATGGACGCTCGAACCCCTGCACTCGAGAGTGGAATTCGAGCTCGTCGGCAAAGATGAGTTGCTGCGGTTTCTGGAACACCATTAATCAGAACGCGCGTCGAAGTGCTCCAAGCGAAACTTGAGGGCGATTCCGCGTGCACCTAGCCGATCAGCCACTGCATCTGTTCAAAGAATCCAGGTCTGCATTCCCTCCAAGATCTGTCATTCAAGCCGATGGATTGGCTGGCTTCTGAAGACTCCGATGCTGTGATGACTGCAAGCCTTGTCAAGCCTCGCCATTGGCAGCTTTCGCTGCACTTCTGTCATTCAAGAGGCTTTGCCGCAATTCCGCAGTGGGCCCACTGCGGCCGGCTGCCAACTCGGTGTCAAAAACTGTTGTGCAGCGACTGCCGTCGGTCGCGGCCGGGAGGCAAGTTCACGGTGCCTGGCACGACGCTGTTATCCACTTACTGCGTATCGCATCAGCATCGATAACCGGTATCGTGGAGTTGCAGTCATCTAGCGTGGCAGGCCGCAGGTAGCTGCCTGTTGCTACAGCTGCAGTGCAAACGTCCTGCGTGCCACTTCAAGCTCTGGCATCAATTTGTTCACGACATCGTCGCGAGACATGCGTGAAGTAGCTACCGACAGGCTCATTGCTCCCAATAGCTCGCCCTTACGATTGCGCACCGGTACGGCAATTGAGCGCAGTCCGATCTCCAGTTCTTCGTCGCTTATCGAGTAGCCGCACTCTCGCGCCGCCTGCACCTCGTTCATCAGTGCAGACACGTCGGTCTTGGTTTTTGGCGTAATTGCTTGTCGGCTCATACGCTGCAGGCGGAATTCGACCTCCTCATCCGGCATCCCCGCGAGAAGTACGCGACCGGTGGCCGAACAGTACGCGGGCAATCGCGCCCCGATGCCGAGTCCGAAGGACAAGCTGCGTCGCTGAGTTGAGCGCGCCACGAAAACGACAAAGTGCGAGTCAAGCACCGCGAGAGATGCGGACTCGCGCGTGCGTTCACTGGTGATTTCCAGGATCGGCTGCGCGACCTTTGTCAGCGGCGTGGAATTCACGTACGCGTGTACCAGCCGCAACGTACGAGGCTCAAGCGAAAAATGTCGGCCCGAAGCGCGTGCATACCCCAGCTTGACGAGGGTGAGCAGGGCGCGGCGGGTCGAGGCTTTGCTGTGTCCTGTGATGTCTGCCGCTTCGGTCAAGGTCAGAGGCGAATTGCTGACGCCGAACGCCTCGATAAGCAGCAGGCCTTTCTCCAGCCCCATTACGTATTCCTTGTCCACCACGGCACGCACATCGTCATCCATTTGTGGCCTCACTCAAAGTTGAATAAGTTCGATATTCGAACATTCTGCCCGATTTTGTTGACCCTCATCAATCCGAAAAATACAGTAGTGGTTCACTAAACGGTCAAAAGTTCGATATGCGAATTCTCAAAGACCCATCAGGTACCCAGATATGAGCGCCTCCGCAACAGCCTCCGCCACCACTACCCTGCTGAATTTTTGGCCAACTGGGAAATTCACCCGCATCCCATACCATCTATACCAGGAGCCGGCAGTGCTCGAAGCCGAGCAGCAGCGCGTATTCGAAGGCGCGACTTGGAACTACCTCTGCCTTGAAGCCGAACTGCCTGAACCCGGCGACTACCGCACCACCTTCCTCGGCCGCATGCCGGTGGTGGTGGCTCGCGACAGCGACGGTGAGGTTTACGCGTTCGAGAATCGCTGTTCGCACCGCGGCGCGCTGATCGTGCTCGACGACGGGGGCACCGCGCGCGACTTCCAGTGCGTGTACCACGCGTGGCGTTACGACCGCCAGGGCAACCTCAAGGGAATCGCGTTCCAGAACGGCGTGAACGGCGAAGGCGGCATGGACCCGGCCTTCTGCATGAAGAGCCACGGCCCGCGCAAGCTGCGCACCAGCGTGTTCTGCGGCCTGGTTTTCGGCAGCCTGAGCGACGATGTGCCCGACCTCGAGGACTACCTCGGACCCGAAATCGCGCGCGGCATCTCGCGAGTGCTGCATAAACCGGTGCAGATCCTGGGCCGCTTCAAGCAGACGCTGCCCAACAACTGGAAGCTCTACGTGGAGAACGTGCGCGACACCTACCACGCCAGCCTGCTGCATGTGTTCTTCACCACCTTCCGCCTCAACCGCCTTTCGCAGAAGGGCGGCGTGGTGGTCAGCGAAGACGGCGGCAACCACATCAGCTTCTCGGCTATCGATCCGGCGGCCGAAAAGAGCGAGGACTACCAGGCCGAGGAACTGCGCTCGGAGAAGGACGACTTCAAGCTTGAGGACTCCACATTGCTGAAAGGCCTGGACGAATTCGGCGACGGCGTGACGCTGCAGATACTCTCGGTGTTCCCGGGTTTTGTGCTGGCGCAGATCCAGAACACCTTGGCGGTGCGCCAGGTACTGCCCGAAGGCGTTGAGTCCACGGCGCTGAACTGGGTCTACCTCGGTTTCAAGGACGATACACCCGAGCTGCGCACCATGCGCCACAAGCAATCCAACCTGATCGGTCCAGCCGGTTTCGTCTCGATGGAAGACGGTGCGGTAGGTGGCTTCGTGCAGCGCGGCATCGCCAGCGCCGGTGGCCATGCAGCGATCGTCGAGATGGGTGGCGACAGCGTGCGCTCGCAAGGCAGCCGCACCACGGAAGCGTCCGTGCGCGGCTTCTGGAAAGCCTATCGCCTGCACATGGGAGCGGGTGCATGAGCGCGGTGATCGACACCGCGAGCGCGTTGGCGCTCAATGCTTATTGCGCGCGCTGCATCGACAACGACGAGCTCGAAGCCTGGACCCAACTCTTCACCGAGCAGTGCGTGTACCGCGTGACCACCGCAGATAACCACGCGCAGGGCATGGAAGCCAGCCTCATCTACGCCGACTCGCGCGCGATGCTCAACGACCGCGTGCTCTCGCTGCGCACGGCAAACGTGTACGAGAAGCAGCGCTACCGGCACCTGGTGGGCCTGCCTGTGCTGCTCGGCGAAACGCAGCGCGGCCAGCATAGCGAAACACCCTTCCTGGTGGTGCGCGTCATGCGCGGCGGCGAGACCATGATCTTCGCCACCGGGCGCTACCTCGATGAACTGGTGATCGACGGCACCGACACGCTGCGACTGGCCAGTCGCGTCGTGGTCTGCGACAGCCACAACACCGACACGCTGCTGGCTATTCCACTGTGAGCACGCCGTGAGCACCACATACCTCATCCATATCGCCGGACTTGGCAACGCTGTGCCCTGCACCGAGGGCCAGACCGTGCTCGACGCGGTACGACACGCGGGCTACGAGATGCCGTTCTCGTGCAACTCGGGCGTGTGCGCAAGCTGCAAGGGCCGCGTGGTCTCGGGTCGGGTGAGCCCCGGCGCGGCCGGCGACCACACTCTCACCGCCGACGAGATCTTGCAAGGGCAGGTGCTGTTCTGTCAGGCCAGGCCACTCACCGATATCGCGATCGAACCGCGCCAGATCGAGAAGACCGATCCGAACGCGCGCCGCCAGCTCGACGCCAGGGTCATGCGCATTGACTTTCTAGCCGGCGACGTGGCACGTCTCAAGCTGCGTTTTCCCGCAGGCGAGAAAGTTAAATTCAAGGCAGGTCAATACCTGCAGGTCCTGCTGCCAGATGGCCAGCGCCGCAGTTTCTCCATGGCCAATCCACCACACCAGAACGACGGCGCCGAACTGCACATCCGCCTGCTCGAGGGAGGTGCGTTTTCACAAAGGCTCGCGCAGGACCTCAGCGTCGGCGACACACTTCCGGTGGAGTTGCCGCACGGCGACTTCCACCTGCGCGAGAACAGCGACGTTCCAATCGTCATGCTGGCCAGTGGCACCGGTTTTGCACCGATCAAGTCTATGGTGGAAGACGGCCTGCGCCAGGGCCAGCGGCGCGAGATCGCGTTGTACTGGGGCGCGCGCACCGAGAAAGACCTGTACCTGCTCGACCTAGCGCGCGGTTGGGCCCGACAGGCCGGCCTGCGCTTCGTGCCCGTGCTTTCCGAACCCGATACCGGCTGGACCGGCCGCACCGGCTTCGTGCACCAAGCCGTGCTGCAAGACCACGACAGCCTCGCCGGCCACCAGGTGTATGCATGCGGTGCGCCCGCCATGGTGAGCGCGGCGCGAAGCGAATTCATTGCCACACGGGGCCTACCGCACGACGCGTTCTTCTGCGACTCGTTCGTGATTGCCCAACCCCGCACACCCGCGCTGGCCGATTGAAGCGCACCCGAAGAGGAGCTCACAGATGACCCACCCCAACCCCTACACCGATGTTCCCACCAGCGACTTCGATCCCTACATCACCGAGGTACTGGCCAACCCCTACCCGCACTACGAACAATTGCGCGAGCTTGGCACCTGGGCCTGGCTGGAGCGTTACGGTGTGCTTGCGGTCGCGCGCCACGACGAGGTGCAGCGCATCCTGTCGCAGCCAGATGTGTTTTGCTCCAGCGCTGGCGTGGGCCTGGCCAACTTCCACACTGAAACGCCGTGGCGCAAACCCAGCATCATTCTGGAAGCCGACCCACCCCACCACAGCCGCACGCGCAAGGTGGTAGCGCGCGTGCTGTCGCCAGCGTCCATCGGCCGCTTGCGCGCCACCTTCGAAGACGTGGCGGCGCGCATGGTCGACAGTCTGGTGGAGCGCGGTTCGTTCGACGCCGCCAAAGACCTCTGCGAAGCCTTCCCCATCAAGGCCTTCGGTGACGCCGTGGGCCTGCCCGCCGAGGGGCGTGAGCACCTGCTTCCGTATGGCGACATGGTGTTCAACGGTTTCGGCCCGATCAACGAGCGCTTCCAGGCTCGCATGGACAGCTCTGGCGAGGCGGTGAACTGGATCGCCCAGGTGTGCCAGCGCGACGCGCTCACCAAGGATGGCCTGGGTGCACAGCTCTTCGCCGCCGCCGACGCGGGCGAGATCGGCCACGACGAAGCTGGCATGCTGGTGCGCACCCTGCTATCCGCCGGGCTGGACACCACCGTGTTCACGCTGTGCAACGCCATCACCTGCTTCGCGCGCCACCCCGAACAATGGGCGCTGCTGCGCGAAGACCCTTCGCTGGCCCGCCAAGCGCTCGAGGAGGTGCTGCGCTTCGACAGCACCTTCCATTCGTTCTACCGCACCAGCACGCAGGACGTGGAACTCGGCGGCATCACCGTGAAAGCCGGCCAGAAGATCGTCGTATTCATTGCCTCGGCCAACCGCGACCCGCGCCGCTGGCCCAACGCCGACCGCTTCGACATCACACGCCGCGCCACCGGCCACATGGCCTTCGGCACCGGCATCCACGGCTGCGCGGGCCAGATGATGGCGCGCCTCGAGGGCGAGATCGTGCTCACCGCGCTGGCGCGCCGAGTGGCTTCGTTCCGTCTTGACGGCGAGCCGGTCCAGCATTTCAACAACACCGTGCGCGGGCTGAAGCACATGCCGGTTACGGTCGAGCCGCTGCTGGCGGCCGTTGACTAACTATTCCACAGAAACCACGAAAGAGGCCCACGATGCCCCAGATTGTTTACGTGCAACCCGACGGCTCGCGCGAATCCGTCCCCGCCAGCGCCGGTGCCACGGTCATGGCGACGGCCGTCACCCACGGCATCGCCGGCATCGTCGCCGAATGCGGTGGTTCGGCCATGTGCGCCACCTGCCATGTGTACGTGGACCCGGCCTCGGTCGGCCTCCTGCCGTCCACCAGCGAAGTCGAGAACGAAATGCTCGCCAGCGCCGCGAGCGAACGCCAGGAACACAGCCGTCTCGGTTGCCAGCTCGTGCTCGCCGCCGGCGTTGACGAGCTGATCGTGCACATTCCGGAGCGCCAGGTCTGATGGTCCACGGCGTCGTCATCGTCGGCACCGGGCAGGGCGGTTTTCAGCTTGCGGCGTCGCTGCGCGAGTCGGGCTTTGCGGCGCCCATCACCCTGGTGGGCGACGAGCCAGGCTTGCCTTACCAGCGCCCGCCACTGTCCAAAGGTTTCCTGCAGGCCAAGGTGGACGAGACCGGCCTGCTGCTGCGCCCGCCCGCGTTCTACGAGCGCATCGGCGCACGCGTGCTCGGCGGTACGCGGGTGCAAGGTATCGACCGTGTGGCGCGCCAGGTGCGGCTCTCCAACGGCGAGGCGCTGTCCTACGACCACCTGGTGCTCGCCACCGGCGCGGCCGCACGCACGCTGGCCGTGCCAGGCGCCGACCTGCAAGGCGTCTTCGTGCTGCGCGGACTCGTGGATGCACAGCGCATCCGCGCGCGGCTGGCCCAGGCGCAAGCGGTGGCCGTGGTCGGCGCCGGCTTCATCGGTCTGGAACTCGCGGCCGTGGCGCGCGGCATGGGCCTGCCAATGCACGTCGCCGAGACCGCCGTGCGGCCCCTGGCGCGCGCTCTCTCGGTGCCGATGGCGCTGCACCTGCAGGCGTTCCACGAAGCGCAGGGCACGCGGTTTCATCTATCGGCGCAACTCGCTGCCATTGAAGGCGCACACGGCCACGCCACCGGCCTGCGCCTGCGGGATGGCAGCCACATCGCGGCCGACCTGGTGGTGGTCGCGGTCGGCGTGAGCCCCAACGACCAGCTGGCGCGCGGTGCCGGCCTGGCGGTCGGCAACGGCATTGAGGTAGACGAGCTGCTGCTCACCAGCGATCCGGCCATTTCCGCACTCGGCGATTGCGCGAGTTTTCCATTTGTTTTCAGCGGTGGTGCCCGTGTGCGCATCGAGTCGGTGCAGAACGCAGTCGACCAAGCGCGCTGCATCTCCGCGCGCCTGTGCGGCCAAGCAGCGCCATACGCCAAAGTGCCCTGGTTCTGGAGCGAGCAAGGTCTTTGCCGGCTGCAGATGGCGGGCCTGGCCGTGCCGGGTGACCGCAGCGACATCGAGGGAGACCCGGCCAGTGGCCGCTTCTCGGTGCTGCGCTACCGCGGCGACCAGCTGAGCGCCGTCGAATCCCTAAACGACCCCGCCGCGCACATGCGCGCACGCAAAGCCCTCGCGCCCGCGCCCACGCTCGCACCGGCCTAAGGCCATAGCCCTATTCAACACCTACCCCTTCCCACAGAAAGAGACAACACATGACAGCAGCATCCCGGGTCATCGCGGTCACTGGCGGCGCCAGCGGCATCGGTTTCGCCTTCTCTGAAGCGCTCGCGCGCGCCGGCCACCAAGTCGTCATCGCCGACCTTCGCGGCGCCGCAGAAGCGGCCGAGCGCCTCAAGGCCCAGGGCTTGAAGGCCATAGGCACGCAGACCGATGTGGTCAATCCCGCCGACGTGGCAGGGATGGTCGAACAGGCCGTGAAAGCGTTCGACCGGCTTGACGTGCTGGTGAACAACGCCGGCCTGTTCACCACGCTCACGCTCAAACCGTTCGACCAGATCAGCGACGCCGAGTGGATGCGTGTGATGGAAGTCAACACCCTCGGGCCCTTTGTGTGCGCAAAAGCGGTCGTGCCCGCGATGCGCAAGAACGGCTTTGGCCGCATCGTGAACATCGCGTCCACCACGCCGATCAAGGGCACGCCCAACAT
Source organism: Polaromonas sp. (assembly GCA_013823505.1). The sequence continues at coordinate 11,394 of PNMH01000024.1, forward strand.
GTTGCACTACGTGGCCAGCAAGGGCGCGGTGATCGCATTCACCCGCTCACTGGCACGCGAACTCGGCAAGGACAACATCACCGTCAACGCCATCGCACCAGGCTTCACGCTGAGCGACGGCGTGCTCGAAAACGACATGCACAGCAAGATGGGCGACGTGGTGCGCAAAACCAGCCGCTCGCTGCAGCGCGACCAGGTGCCCGAGGATCTGGTCGGCGCGCTGCTGTTCCTCGCGAGCGACGGCGCGGGGTTCATCACCGGCCAGACCATTGCCGTCGATGGTGGCTCAGTGTTCATCTGATCGGCTGATCCACCATGACCGACTCCACCTACGGCAAGCCGTTCCTTTACATCGATGGCGAATTCATTGAGGGTGGCGACCGCCCGCACCAGAACATCATCAACCCGGCCAACGGCGAGGTAATCGGCTCGCTACCGCATGCACGCGGCGACGACCTCGACCGTGCGCTGCATGCGGCGCAACGCGCCTTCGAAACCTGGCGCAAGAGTTCACCGCTCCAGCGCTCAAAGGTACTGCGCCGTGTGGCCGAACTCACGCGCGAACGCGCACCGCAGATTGCGCGCCAGATCACGCTCGATCAGGGCAAGCCGCTAGGAGAGGCTCTGCTGGAGGTGACCACCTGTGCCGAACACGCGGAGTGGCACGCCGAGGAATGCCGCCGAATCTATGGGCGCATCATTCCAGCGCGTTTGCCGCATGTACGTCAGCTGGTTCTTCGTGAGCCTGTCGGAGTATGTGTGGCCTTCACGCCCTGGAATTTTCCGTTCAACCAGGCCATTCGAAAGATGGTGGCGGCGATCGGCGCGGGCTGCACGCTGGTGCTGAAGGGGCCGGAGGATTCGCCGGGCGCAGTGATTGCACTCGCACGCATGTTCCACGAAGCAGGCCTGCCGGCGGGCGTGCTCAATGTCGTCTGGGGCGTGCCGTCAGAGGTGTCGGACCACCTGATCCGCTCGCCCATCTCGCGCAAGGTGTCGTTCACCGGCTCAGTGCCGGTGGGCAAGCAGCTGGCGTCGCTTGCCGGTCTGCACATGAAGCGCATCAGCATGGAGCTTGGCGGGCACTCGCCCGTGGTGGTTTTCGACGACGCCGACGTGGACGACGCAGCGAATCTGCTCGCACGTTTCAAGGCGCGCAACGCGGGGCAGCTGTGCATTGCGCCCAGCCGCTTCTTCGTGCAGGAGAAGGTGTACGACCGCTTCCTCGACACCTTCACGAAAGCCTACGGTGGCTTAAAGGTTGGTGACGGAATGGACGAGCACACGCAGATGGGCCCACTGGCGCATCTGCGCCGGGTCGATGCCATGGAGAGTTTCGTGGCCGATGCGCTGGAGCGCGGTGCGAAGCTGGCTATCGGCGGCACACGGCTCGCCGGCCCGGGCTACTTCTACCCGCCCACCGTCCTCACCGACATCCCTGAGGACGCCCGCCTGATGGTCGAAGAACCCTTCGGCCCGGTCGCGCCGATCACACGCTTCAAGGATGCCGAAGAAGTGTTGAAGCGCGCTAACGCCCTGCCATTCGGCCTTACCGCTTTCGTGTTCACTGGCTCCATCAAAACGTCCGAACGCATGGTCAACGGCCTGGAGGTGGGCATGGTGAACGTGAACCACTTCGGCATCACGTTGGCAGAAACACCATTCGGTGGCGTGAAGGACAGCGGAATGGGCAGCGAGGGCGGCAGTGAAACCTTCGACAGCTACCTCGTCACAAAGTTCGTTTCGCAGGCCAGCCCTGCTTGATCACCCTCACTACAAGAAGCCAGCACCGACCAGGGGGCCGGAACGCCTTTCCCATCAATCCAGGAGACAACACCATGATGCAACGCAGAACCCTCATCAAATCGGCGGCGGCAGCCGTTTCCCTTGGAGCGCCCACCCTGGGCGTCTTCGCTCAGCAAGTCATAACTCTGAAGTTCCACACCTTCATGGCCCCGACTTCAAATGTTTATCTCAACGCACACAAGGCATGGATGTCGAAAGTGGAGAACGACTCGGGCGGACGTATCCGCTTCGAAGGCTATCCCGCCATGCAGCTGGGGGGTTCACCGGGTCAGCTCTTCGACCAGGCGCGAGATGGTGTTGTCGACATCGTATGGACTCTGGCCGGCCTCACACCCGGGCGATTCCCGCGGACCGAAGTGTTCGAACTTCCGTTCATGACCATGGACGCCATCGGAGCTTCCCGTGCAGCCTGGGAGTACCTCGAAACCCTCGCAGCCGATGAATTCAAGGACGTTCAGCCGCTTGCCTTTCACACGCACGGGCCAGGCGTGCTGCACTCAAAGAGCAAGGCCATCAACAGCGCTGCTGACCTGCGGGGCCTGAAGATGCGCGGTCCGACCCGCCAGGCCACCAAACTGCTCGCCGCCGCCGGGGCTTCTGCCGTGGGCATGCCATTGCCACAGATTCCCGACGCGTTGTCCAAAGGAGTCATCGACGGTGCAGCGTTGCCTTGGGAGGTGATTCCTTCGGTGAAGGTGCATGAGCTTGTGCAACACCACAGCGAATTCGCTCCAGGAAAGCCAGCTCTCTACAACACCGCGTTCGTGATGGTGATGAACAAAAGGAAATACGCTTCGCTGACAGGGGACGTCAAGAAGGTGATCGATGACAACTCGGGCATGGAGACCTCGGCCTGGTTCGGGAAGGTGCAACAGGACCACGATCCCATCAGCCGCAAGATGGCGACCGATCGCGGCAACAAGGTGCACGTTTTCAACGAGGCTCAAACCAACGAGTTTGTACAACTCACTGGAGCCATCGCGAGCGAATGGGTCCAGGAGATGAACAGGCGGGGACAGGACGGAGAGAAGCTCCTGGCGGGTGCAAAGGCGCTCATTGCCAAACACAGGCCCAAAACTGCATGAGCAGCAGCGCGCGGCTTGCCATTTCGATTGGCGACCCGAACGGCATCGGACCTGAGATCGCGCTCAAGGCGATAGCTGCAATGCCCCCGTCCGAGCATTACCGCTTTGAGTTGTTCGGCCCGGATTCGGTGCTGCGCCGCTGCGCCGAGCAGCTGAACCTGAGCTGGGTGCTAGAGGGTGTTCGCTGCCACGAGGCAGGCGCCCTTGACCCGGCTGCTGCCATTCCGGGTCGGATTGACGCAGCGGCTGGCGCTTCAGCAGTGGCAAGTGCCACCGCGGCCATTCAGGCGGCACAGGCGGGCGCTTGCGACGCTGTCATTGCCTGCCCGCACCATGAGACTGCGATCGCGAAGGCAGGCATCACATTCAGCGGATACCCTTCTCTGGTCGCGCGCGTGTGCGGTCAGCCTGCTGAATCTGTTTTCTTGATGCTGGTGGGCGGAGGCTTGCGTATCGTGCATGTCACTCTGCACGAGAGTGTTCGAACTGCTCTTGATCGCCTCAGCACCGACTTGATTGTGCATGCCACACACGCAGGCATCCTGGCCTGTCGGCAATTGGGCATGGCGACACCTCGCATAGGCATGTTCGGCATCAATCCACACGCATCAGAGGGCCAATTGTTTGGCTTGGATGACTCGCTGATGGTGCAGCCTGCGGTGGCGCAGTTGCGTGCGGAAGGCCACGACGTAAGCGAGCCGACGGGCGCAGATACCCTACTGGCCAACAGGCAGCACGACCTCTACGTAGCCATGTTCCATGATCAGGGGCATATTCCTATCAAGCTGCTCGCACCCAACGCCGCAAGCGCGCTCAGCGTGGGAGGAGACGTGGTGCTTTCCAGTGTGGGCCACGGAAGCGCCATGGACATTGCCGGCAAAGGCATCGCCAGTCCCGAGGGATTGCTCCGAACCATTGGCCTGCTGAGTTCCGTCCCCAGCGTGTAACGCCTCTAATGGGACATTGAGGAAGCGATAGCTGTTGTGGACGTCTCGCGTTCAGCTCAACCGCTTCTTGTCGCCTACGGAATAGCTGCAGGTCACGTCTAACTGAAGGTTAGGCATAAAAAATCGATTGAACGAAGTGAGCGAATGTCCGGTCGTGGTCGATCTGGGACATGCGACCGGGGCGCGTTTGCTTGAGGAAGAACATCTAGGGGAGGCGCAGCAAAACGCCGTGTCCGCGCCACACATAGGGTTGCAATGTCTGCAGCAGCTCCGGCAGCTGACTCTAGATGCCTGCGATTTGGAGGAAATGAGTGAGCGCGATGTGGCAAGCGCTGCAGGCTCAGCGCTCAATCGCGACTGTCGGCTGCCGCTGCAAAGCGGGTCTCGGGACTTGATGGCGACCAGACTGACTGCAGCCCGTTAGGTTCAGCATCCGCCTGACGGCTTAAGCTGAATTCGTTCACACCAGTTCTGATGGAAAGTGATTCGAGTGGCACAGCTGGATAAGGTCAATCTGCCTTTTTTTGGGCCTAGAGCGCCGAGGCGCCCCTCTCAAGCAGCTGATCCGTGCCAATTCGCGCAACGATTGCGAGTGCTAAGGCCAGGCGCGCGGCGGAGTGCTCCTCGTCGCTGGGGAGCGAGTCCAGCGCATCGCCCAGCGCGAATGTCCCCTCAATCTGACCGATGTGCAGGGCTTCCTCTCGAGCTTCTTCTTCGCTCAGGTCTCCTGAGCGCAAGCGCTGTAGCCACACGTCAATAAGCTCATGGCCGCCAGGAGCGCGGATCTGCATTTTGTAGGGCTGGTTTTTCATTCTTTGTTCCAAGAGGTTCCATTGATCTGGCGGTGTTTGTTTTCAGGTGGCTCAGTTGGTGACAGGAAATTTGACGTGGTCGAAGTTGCCGGATTCGAGAAAGGCCGAGGCTTCAGAGCCTTGTGCAAGATCGTAGGTGCGGCCGTCGTTCAGAACCAGGCGGTTCTTGATGGACCGGGTGGCGGCGTTTTTGGTGGCGGTGGTAATAGTGGCCTTCGGTTATTATCGGCAGCGTGGTTGCTGGTTAGATTTCTTGAGGATTGCCGAGATGTCCTGGAGTTTTTGTCAACACTCGCTGCAGACCTATTGCAAGATGTATCAGAGGTCCTTCAGCAGCTGCTCAATTGCTCGATTGGCGAGCTCGGCATCAACCATGGCTAACATTTCCGCCACGCGCGCCGCGCGCCGCTGGCGCAGGTAATCCTCGTAGCGATTCTCGGGATCTCTCGCGGGCAGCATGGGCGATCGCAAAAGCGCCACCGCATCCGGGTCCGCTGCGACCAGGCTCATGTGTTGAGTCAACGGCCCCATGTTGGAGAGGTCTAGCCGCCGCGCGATCTCGACAATCTCCATGCCCGTGTGGAAAATCTTCACAGCGCGCCATCCATTGCGCGCCGTGCGAGCTCTGCGTCAACGCGAGCGATCATTTCATGTACACGGCCCGCCATCATGGCGCCCGTAGTTCCGGGCTCCATCGGGAGCACGGACTCCCTCAGAGTGAGGAGGGCAGAGGGATCGTCTGCGAGCGTGGCTACCGCATTGCTAGGGATTTCCCCGCCACGCATTAGCAGCTGGCGTAGCTCGAGCGCGTTGGGGCCGACGGGTCCTGCCAGCAACTCGTCTATGGAACGACGCGCAAGCAGCGCGTCGGCCTCTGCGATCATTTCGCCCACGCGCACTCCGGGATGATCCCAGCCCAGTGTGCGGGCGGCTGCCAAGGCCTCGGGACTGTCTGCAAGCGCGCAGACGAGCTCCTCTCGCGGCGCCATGATCAGGACTAGGTGCGACTCATCTGATCGGCTCCGAAGAGCCTGCGCGAAAACGTTGAGATCGATGGCCATGTGTGGTGCGTTATTCGGTGCGTTATCGAGGATTCAGGGGGATTCCAGGGGACTTTCTTGAGATATCTGCTCTATGAAGCCCCGTGATATACTTGGTTCGAGTCCAATCGCGCCTACCAAACCTTTCCGGATGCCAGGCATCCAGCAACCAAGCCCGACCCTGAGTCGGGCTTTTTTGTGTCCGGTTCTGATCGTTTGCCTGAAATGCGCGGTGATCGTTAGCATGCACAGGGAAAACCCATGCTGCGGGGGCGTTCAAGCGTTTCTAGAATGCCCCATGAACCCCCGGCCGTATCCGGGGGTTTGCTCCCCTCCATCCAGAAAGACCCATCAGTGCAAAAGAACAAGGCCGAGAGTGGCAGCCAGCCCGCTGTGCGCGTCATCAAGAAGTACCCGAACCGGCGTCTCTACGACACCGATACCTCGTCGTACATCACGTTGGCCGAGGTCAAGACACTGGTGATGGACAACGAGCCCTTTGTGGTGCGCGATGCCAAGTCCAACGACGACCTCACGCGCAGCATCCTGCTGCAGATCATTCTGGAAGAAGAAACGGCGGGCGTTCCGATCTTCACCGAGCAGGTGCTGGCCAACATCATTCGTTTCTACGGTCACGCCATGCAGGACTTCATGGGGGCCTACCTTGAAAAGAACGTGCAGATCTTCATGGATCTGCAGCACAAGATGACTGAGCAGTCCACGGGGGCGAATCCTGAAGCCTGGAAGCAGTTCATGAATGTGCAGTCCCCCATGATGCAGGGCATGATGGGCACGTATCTGGAGCAATCGCGCAGCGCGTTCACGCAGATGCAGGAGCAGATGCAGAAGAACAGCGAACAGATGCTGGCGGCGCTCGGGCTCAAGCGATAGGGTCGAGATCAGCGACATCGGGCCGGGTCTGAGACAATCGGGTGATGTCTGAAACGCTTGTCCCGGTCGCCAACGCGGCCCCCAAAGTCGGTTTTGTCAGCCTGGGTTGTCCCAAGGCGCTCACCGATTCCGAACTCATCCTCACGCAGCTCAGCGCTGAGGGCTATCAAACTTCCAAGACTTTCGCCGGCGCCGACCTGGTGATCGTCAACACCTGCGGCTTCATTGACGACGCCGTGCGCGAAAGCCTGGACACCATCGGTGAAGCCCTGGCCGAGAACGGCAAGGTCATCGTCACCGGCTGTCTGGGCGCACGCGAAGGGGAGGGCGGCGGCAATCTGGTGCGCCAGATGCATCCCAGTGTGCTCGCCGTCACCGGCCCGCACGCCACGCACGAAGTGATGACCGCAGTGCATCAGCACCTGCCCAAGCCGCACGACCCCTTTGTGGATCTGGTGCCGCCACAAGGCATCAAACTCACGCCGCGCCACTACGCCTACCTGAAGATCAGCGAAGGCTGCAACCACCGTTGCACCTTCTGCATCATCCCTTCCATGCGTGGTGATCTGGTGAGCCGCCCGATCGGGGATGTGTTGACCGAAGCACGCAAGTTGTTCGAAGCTGGCGTCAAGGAGCTGCTGGTGGTCAGCCAGGACACTTCCGCTTATGGGGTCGATGTGAAGTACCGCACCGGCTTTTGGGACGGCAAGCCGGTGAAGACGCGCATGTTGGACCTCGTTCGCTCGCTGGGAGAGCTGGCCAAGGGTTACGGTGCTTGGGTGCGCTTGCACTACGTGTATCCGTACCCGCATGTGGACGAGATCATTCCGCTCATGGCCGAAGGTTTGTGCCTGCCGTACCTTGATGTGCCGCTGCAGCACAGCCATCCCGACGTGTTGCGTCGCATGAAGCGTCCGGCCAGTGGCGAGAAGAACCTGGAGCGCATCGCGCGCTGGCGCGAACTGTGTCCAGAGATTGTGGTGCGCAGCACCTTCATCGCCGGCTTCCCAGGCGAGACCGAAGCCGAGTTCGACCACCTGCTCGATTTCCTGCGCGAGGCACGCATTGATCGCGCAGGGTGTTTTGCCTATTCGCCGGTGACGGGCGCTGTGGCCAACGAATTGCCCGACGCGGTGCCTGACGCCTTGCGAGAAGAGCGCCGTGCGCGCTTCATGGCGGTGGCGGAATCGGTGTCGGCCGAGAAGCTGCAACAGCGAGTCGGCGCGACCATGCAGGTCTTGGTGGATTCCGCGCCCGGCATGGGCAAGAAGGGTGGCGTCGGCCGCAGCTATGCGGATGCGCCCGAGATCGATGGCGTGGTGCGTTTGCTGCCTCCCGAGAAGATCAGCAAGACTTTGAAGGTGGGCGAGTTCACCAAGGCAAGAGTCGTCGCGGCACAGGGACACGATTTATTGGCGGTCCCGATTTGATGACAGAGGCCCGTCTCTTGGTGACCCCAGGCAGCGCGGCATTTGTTCAGCCACGCATGCTGCGAATTTCGCAGCGTGTGATCAGCGTGTCAGCAGGCGTTGTTGCGCTTGCTTGCGTTGAGACAAAAGAAAAGGGCCTGCAAACATCACGTTTGCAGGCCCTTTATGATTGGTGCCCAGGAGAGGACTCGAACCTCCACGCCTCTCAGCGCTAGTACCTGAAACTAGTGCGTCTACCAATTCCGCCACCTGGGCATTTCAGGAAAAACGCAATTATAGCAGAGAAAAAGTGAACGAAAAAAACAGCCTGTTGGCCGAATATGAAGGTGTCGTCTCCGGTCATCGGGACGGCCATGGTTTTGTGATCCGTGACGATGGTCAGGCCGATATCTATCTGCCCTCCAACGAGATGCGGGCGGTGCTGCACAAGGATCGGGTCAAGGCCCGCATCGTGCGGCTGGACCGCAAGGGCCGTCCCGAAGGACGCGTGACGGAAATCGTCGAACGCTCCGACTCCCCCATCATTGGCCGCCTGCTGCAAGAGAGCGGTGTGTGGCTGGTGGCGCCTGAAGACAAGCGCTATGGGCAGGACGTGTTGATCCCCAAGGGCGCCACCGGTTCGGCCAAGCCGGGCCAGGTGGTGGTGGTGCAACTCACCGAACCGCCTGCGCTGTATGGGCAGCCCGTTGGCCGTGTGAAAGAAGTGCTGGGCGAGATCGACGATCCCGGCATGGAGATCGAGATCGCGGTGCGCAAGTACGGCGTACCGCATGAGTTTTCCGACGCCGCCATGGCGCAGGCCCGTGCACTGCCCGACCACGTGCGCGCAGCCGATCACAAGGGGCGCGTGGACCTGCGCGATGTGCCCCTGGTCACCATTGATGGCGAGGACGCGCGCGACTTCGACGACGCCGTGTACTGCGAACCCGCCAAAGTCGGCAAGGGCAAAGGTTGGCGCTTGCTGGTGGCCATTGCCGACGTGAGCAACTACGTGCAGACCGGCTCGGCGATCGACATCGACGCCTATGACCGCGCCACGTCGGTCTATTTCCCGCGCCGCGTGATTCCCATGTTGCCGGAAAAGCTCTCCAACGGTCTGTGTTCGCTCAACCCGGGTGTGGAGCGGCTGTGCATGGTGTGCGACATGCTGGTTAACGCCAAGGGCGAGGTGCACGCGTACCAGTTCTATCCGGCGGTGATGTTCAGCCACGCGCGCTTTACTTACACCGAAGTGGCGGCCATTCTTCAGAACACGCGCGGCCCCGAAGCCAGCCAGCGCAAGGCGCTCGTGCCCTATCTGCTGAACTTGCACGACGTGTACCGCGCCCTGCTGGCGGCGCGCGGCGAGCGTGGTGCGGTGGACTTCGAGACCACCGAGACACAGATCGTCTGCGACGAGTCGGGCCGCATCGAGAAGATCATTCCGCGCACCCGCAATGACGCGCACAAAGTGATTGAAGAAGCGATGCTGGCGGCCAACGTCTGCTCGGCTGACTTCATCAGCGAGGGCAAGCACACCGGCCTGTTCCGCGTGCACGAAGGACCCACACCCGAGAAGCAGGAAATCCTGCGCAACTACCTCAAGGCCATGGGCGTGTCGCAGACCATCGGCGACAACCCCAAGCCGGCCGACTTCCAGAAGATCGCGGCGGCCACGAAGGACCGACCCGAGTCGCAACAGATCCACACCATGCTGCTGCGATCGATGCAGCAGGCGATCTACACCCCGATCAACAGTGGCCACTTTGGTCTGGCGTTCGAGGCTTACACCCACTTCACCAGCCCGATCCGCCGTTACCCCGATTTGCTGGTGCACCGCGTGATCAAGGCGATCCTGGCGCGAAAGCGCTACGAGTTGCCCGCACTGCCCACCCCGGGCGAGGCCCACGCCAAGCTGAGCAAACGGCTGGCCAGCCGCGCCAAACCACTGGCCGTGGGCGAGGTGGTGAAGAAGCCATCGGTCGACACGCTGGCCTGGCAGGCCGCCGGCCTGCACTGCAGCGCCAATGAGCGCCGCGCAGATGAAGCCAGCCGCGATGTGGAGGCCTGGCTCAAGTGCAAGTACATGCGCGAGCACCTCGGCGAAGAGTTCAGCGGTGTCGTGAGCTCGGTCACCAGCTTTGGTTTGTTCGTCACGCTGGATGCCATGTACGTCGAAGGCCTGGTGCACATCACCGAACTCGGTGGCGAGTATTTCCGCTTTGACGAAGCGCGTCAGGAGCTGCGCGGCGAACGTACGGGCATCCGTTACGCGCTGGGCAGCCGCGTGCAGGTGCAGGTGAGCCGCGTCGACCTGGACGGCCGCCGTATCGACTTCCGCCTGGTGAGCGGCGACGACGATCTGGTCTTGCGTGCGATGCGCGACAAGACAGGCCAGGCGGGTGCGCCGGAGGGTGCTGCAGGCTCCGGGCGTGGCGGCAAGGCCCAGCGGGGACGCGCTCCCGAGGGCGCTGCGGCGAGCCGCCAGGACAGGGCGCCGCGCGCTCCCGCCATGGAGACCAAGCCGCCAGGGAAAAAGGCGGCGAGCAAGAAGTCGGACCGTGGCGCTGCTCGCAGCACGGCCAATCAACCGCGCAAGAGCCGGCGTTGAGTGGGCCGGATGGCGTGAGCGCTGCCTTGAACAAGGCCCCCGCGACCCCGGCAAAAAGGCGGGCTGTCAAGGTCGTGCAGGTGCCGACCGAGCGTCCGTTGCGCATCGGCGTGTCGGCCCGCCTGCTGTACCAGGTGCCCTCGGAACTGGGGTTTCGCAACAAGAACCTGCAATACATCGAGCAGTCGCTGGCGCACTGGATCATGGAGCACGGCGCCATTGCCTTCATGGTGCCTGCCGTCGCGCACGACAGCAAACACGCGGCGCGCCACCTCAAGGTGGAGCATGTGGTGCAGGAGCTTGATGCGCTGGTGCTGCAGGGTGGAGCTGATGTGGCGCCACAGACCTACGGACAGACACCGATCGACCCGCGCTGGCAGGGCGACGTGGTACGCGACAGGTACGAGCTGGCCTTGCTCAAGGCATTTCTGGCGCAGAAAAAACCAGTGCTGGGCGTGTGCCGCGGCGCGCAGCTGCTCAATGTGGCGTTTGGCGGCACGCTCTACCAGGACATCCCCACCCAGTGCCCGGCGGCCCACGCGCACGTTGACACCGATCTGTACGACCAGCTCGAACACGACGTGACCTTCCTGCAGGGCACCGCCTTGACCAAGCTCTATCCCCAGGCCTCGCAACTCCGCGTGACCAGCATTCACCACCAGGCGGTGGCAGAGCTGGGCAAAGGCATGGTGGTGGAGGCGGTGTCGACGCTGGATGGCATGGTGGAGGCGATCCGCTGGACGGGCGATGCGTACGCGCGCGGCGTGCAGTGGCATCCGGAGTTTCACCATGGCCGGCACGCCTTGGCCGACAGCTCGCCCATCATGCTGGACTTTCTGGAGGCGTCCCGCGAGGCAGCCACGATCCGGCTGGCTGCTGGGCTTGAGCCGGACCCGCGTGTGCCCAGGCCGCCGTTGAGGCTGGGTGTTTGAGCGCGGCGAGCTGCGCTCACACTGGCCCCGGTCACCCCTAAACTTCAGATCATTGCGACCAACGTTTCCCAACGCATCCCCAACCGGATCTGCACCGCATGCGCATCGTTTTTTTCCTGCTTGAAACCTTGTTCTTTTTCCTGATGGCGATGGCGCTGTTGCGCGCGTGGATGAACCACTTGCGTGTGCACATGTCGGCCCAACCCGGACGGTTTGCCATCGCCGTCACCGACTGGGTGGTTCAGCCGATGCGGCGAATCTTGCCGCGATCGTTGGCGCAAAGCCGGGTCGACTGGGGGAGTCTGTTGTCGGCGATCTTGCTGGCACTGGCTTACGGCGGCATCTGGCTGTTGCTGGCTGCAGGCGTGTCGGAGGTCTCGGCCTCTCCCGCAGGCTGGTTGATCACGGTTCTCAGCATGGCGCTGCGCATTCTGGTGCGCACGGTGCTGCAGGGTTTGATGATCTTGCTGATCGGCTACGCGATCCTGTCTTGGGTGCAGCCACAGTCGCCGGTGATGGGCACGCTCGACCGGCTCGTTTCGCCGCTGCTGCGGCCCATTCGTCGCGTGATCCCCTTGGTGGGGGGCGTTGATTTGTCGGTGCTGGTGCTCATCATCCTGCTGCAGGTGGGCTTGATGCTGCTGGGCTGAGTGTTCGTGCGTCAGACCATGGGTCTGACGCGACGAGCCAGCGCGCCGGCCACCAGGCTGGTGTCATCCCAATGGTCTGCGAGCCAGCCGTGTTGAAACACAGCGCTGCACACCGTATCCAGCACATTGGCGGGTGATGTCTCCGGCCCCGCGAGCGCGGCGCCGATCATGCCGGCCAGCACATCGCCCGTGCCCGCCGTGGAAAGAGAGGCGTTGCCAGTGGGGTTGATGCGTGGAATCGCGCCCGGCTGCGCCACCACCGTTCCCGAACCCTTGAGCACGCAAACCGCTTGATATCGGTTGGCGATGGTTTGTGCAGACAACAACCGGTCGGTCATGACCTGCGCCGTTCTGCAGCCCAGGAGTCGGGCGGCCTCCAGCGGGTGTGGCGTGAGTACCGTGATCCAGCCGCGCCCGTGCCGGTGGGTCAGCTGGGATTGCAGGGCGTCGTCGTTGGCCACGGCATTGAGCGCGTCGGCATCCAGCACCAGGGTGGCGACGCCGGATAACAGGCGGGGCAACACCGCGACCACCGATGTGCCACCGCCGCATCCACAGACCACACTGGCCTTGGGCAGCCACGCGGCGTCGACCAAAGCTGCGGGGCGGCGAAACATGAGTTCGGGGCACACCGGGTCCCAGGTGGTCTCGTTTGTCGAGTCAGCTCCCAGCAGCCCCACGAAAACCCGCCCGGCACCCGCGTGCAGCGCTGCTCGCGCCGCCAGGAGCGCCGCTCCGGTCATGCCGGCGCCACCCGCAGCGATCCCTTGGCCTCCCACCACCACCACATCGCCAAAGCTGCCTTTGTGACTGGCGTGGGCCCTGGGTGTTTGGGTTCCGGTGGGGGCCATCTGACCGGCCAGCCAGGCAGCCAACGGCACCGCGTCGTCGGGCGCGACACCCAAATCGTCAAACCAGACCTGCCCGGCGGCGTCCCGGCCCTGGTGGGTGAACAGACCTGGCTTGAGGCTCAATAGAGACAAGGTGTGGCGCGCGCCGGGCCTCGAGGCCCCAGCAGACCCCGGCTCGGTGGTCTCGATGCTGGTCAACGCGCCGGTGTCGGCCTGCAGGCCACTGGGCAGGTCCACGCACAGTACGGGTGCACTTGTCGTGCGCAGCGTCGCCACCCACTTGGCCAGGTCACCCCGCAGAGGGCGCGTAACGCCAATCCCGAGCAAGGCATCAATGGCGAGATCAAACGACTCAGGCGGGTTTGACTGGACGAGTACACCGGCTGCCCGGGCATCGGACAGGGCTCGAGCCGCGTCCGGCGGCAGCTGGGAAGCATCGACCTGCGCGCCCAGTGTGTGCGTGACGACCACCTCAAAGCCCGTTTTCACGGCCCAATTGTGCAGGTGCCTGGCCGCGACCAAGCCATCACCCCCGTTGTTGCCTGGGCCGCAGGCCACCCAGATACAGCGCGCGTGCGGCGTCAGTGCCCGGGCAAGCTGTGCCACAGCCAGCCCTGCGCGGGCCATCAGGGTGTGTGCGGGCAGCGAGGCCTGTGCTGCGAGCTCAAGGCTGCGCGTGCCCGGGGTGTCGAAGAGGGGTTCGCGTTGGTGGCCTTTGATGGGTCGCATGGCCACAGTCTGGCTCAAATGCCGTAGCGTTGGGGTGAACACTGGATGAGCGCGAGGTCGGGCGCCCGCCCGCCGATCTGGTCGGCCAGCACGCGGGCAGCGCCGCAGGCCATGGACCAACCGCCTGGCCCATGACCCAGGTTCAGCCATAGGCCCGGTACGCGGCTTGCGCCGATGAGGGGCGCGCCGTCGGGCAGCGTGGCTTGTGCGCCGCACCATTCCTGAACGTTGCCGGCCTGACCGCCCAGGCGAACCGCGCCCGGAAACCAGTCAGACAGCGTGCGGTACAGGCGTTGCAGACCCGCTTTGGACGGCGTGCTGGAGTCGCGGCCCCATTCGCTTCCGCCGGCCACCCTTACGCGTTGGCCCAGGCGTGCGATGGACACCCCGTAGCGGGCATCGAGCACCGCAGACTGTGGAGCATCCATGGGTTCACGCACGGCCGCGCTCAGCGAGTGCCCTCGCACCGTTTGCAACGGTACCTTCAAGCCCAGCGCGCCGAGCAAACCCGAGCTTGCGGCGCCGGCGCAGATCACCACCGCGTCGAAGCGCTGGGTCGGCGCATTCGCGCCTTCGTTGTTCTGGCGGGCTGCTGTGGGGACCAGTTCCAAGAGGAAGCCGGCGGGCTTCAGTGCCTCGACACGGCTCACGATGGTGTTGAACTCGAACTGGCAGCCCGATTGCTGGGCTTGCATGCGCAGCAGCACCGCGAACTCCCGGCAATTGGCCACCGATTCACCGCCAAGCTCAATGGCTCCGTGCAGCGCCGTCTCGGTACTCAGGGCGGGCTCCAGCATGCGCGCTTCTTCGGTCGTGAGAGCCTTGACGGGCAGGCCCAGGTCGCGCAGTTGCTGCAATGGCGCCTGCGCCAGGCTCGCATCCTGTTCGGTTCGCAGCAGCACTAGCATGCCGTGGCTGCGGTCGTGTTCCAACTGATACTGAGCAGTGATGGCCTGCAGCCTTTCCTGGCTGTAGCTCACGAGCCGATGGATGTGTTCTTGCGTCGCCGTCACTTGCGGGCCTTGGTGGGCTTTGCGCCAGCGCCATAGCCAGCTCCAATCTCCACCCCGGGGCAAACGGGTCAGTTGCAGTCCGTCCGTCGCTGAGGACCAAGGCAACCCAAGCTTGCATGCGGCCGGATTCCAGGGGGCGGTCCAACCGGGGGCGATGAGTGCTCCGGTGGCAAAACTGGCCTCTTCAGCCACGGTGCTGCGCCGCTCGAACACCGTCACTTCATGGCCGTCCAATGACAACTCGTGTGCGCAGGCGATGCCCACCACCCCTGCTCCAACCACCGCGATTTTCAAACCGTGCTCCCAGAAAACTGCATTGTGCCGGGAGGTAACAGCCCTCCAGGAGGACTCGCGGGACAAAAAGCCAGATGACTCATGGGAGAGGACGCAAAACGCCCGTGTGTGCGCTCAAGCAGCGCACCCAAGGAGGAGGGTGGGGACAGAGGCCGGGCTGCTATAATCGACAGGCTTTGCAGATGGTGGTGTGAACAAAGGTTCATCCCGCACTGCAGGGCAAATCGCAAACCAGCCCAACCGGGTGTTGCCTGTGGCGGCCAAATCGCAATGTATTCGGTGGCCTTCAGGTGATCGGGGCTGGATTTTAGACTCAACCTCTGGAAAGTTAACTCATGTCAATCTCCATGCGCGAAATGCTGGAAGCCGGTGTCCATTTCGGTCACCAAACCCGCTTCTGGAACCCCAAGATGGCTCCGTACATCTTCGGCCATCGCAACAAAATCCACATCGTCAACCTCGAAAAGACGCTGCCCCTGTTCGAAGATGCAGCGAAGTTCGTGCGTCAACTCTCCGCCAACCGCGGCACCATCCTGATGGTGGGCACCAAGCGCCAGTCGCGCGACATCGTGGCCCAGGAAGCCCGCCGTGCCGGCGTGCCTTTCGTTGACCAGCGCTGGCTTGGCGGCATGCTCACCAACTTCAAGACGGTGAAGACCTCGATCAAGCGTCTGAAGGACATGCAGGCCCAGAAAGAAGGCGGCCTGGACAGCATGACCAAAAAAGAGCAGCTGACCTTCACCCGCGAAATGGAAAAGCTGGAGAAGGACATCGGCGGCATCCAGGACATGACCGCGCTGCCCGATGCGATCTTCGTGATCGACGTGGGCTTCCACAAGATCGCCGTGCTTGAAGCGCAGAAGCTGGGCATCCCGCTGGTCGGCGTGGTTGACACCAACCATTCGCCCGTGGGCATCGACTACGTGATCCCCGGTAACGACGACTCGGCCCGTGCCGTGGCGCTCTACGCCCGCGGCATCGCCGATGCGATCCTCGAAGGCCGCAGCAACGCCGTCAATGACGTTGTGAAAGCCGTGGCTGCTGAAGGCGCCGACGAGTTCGTCGAAGTCAAGGAAAACACCGCTGCTTGAAGGCGTTGTTCCCATGAAAGAGGGGCTCGTGAGCCCCTTTTTCGCACCGAAATCCGATCATTGAACATGGCCGACTTCTGCCCGAAGGGCGAAGCGGCGTCAAGGAGAACACAGATGGCAATTACCGCAAGCATGGTCGCTGAACTGCGCGCCAAGACCGACGCTCCCATGATGGAGTGCAAGAAGGCCCTGACCGAAGCCGAAGGCGACATGGCCAAGGCCGAAGAGTTGCTGCGCGTCAAGCTGGGCACCAAGGCCGGCAAGGCCGCCAGCCGCGTGACGGCCGAAGGCGTGGTCGCCAGCTTCATCGACGGCACCACGGGTGGCCTGATCGAAGTTAACTGCGAAACCGACTTCGTCACCAAGAACGACAGCTTCCTGGCCTTGGCCAACGCCGCGGCTGAGCTCGTGGCAAAGCACCAGCCAGCCGATGTGGCTGCGCTCGGCGCGCTGCCCTACAGTCAGGACGGCTTCGGCCCCACGTTGGAAGACGTGCGCAAGGGCCTGATTGGCAAGATCGGTGAGAACATGTCGTTCCGCCGCTTCAAGGCCTACAGCGGCGCCTCCAAGCTGGCTGGTTACCTGCACGGCACGCGCATCGGCGTGGTGGTGGAGTTTGACGGCGACGAGACGGCAGCCAAGGATGTCGCGATGCACGTGGCCGCCATGAAGCCCGTGTCCCTGACGAGCAACGACGTTCCTGCCGAGTTCATCGAGCGCGAGCGATCGGTGGCCACTGCCAAGGCCGATGAAGCCAACAAGGAACTCGTGGCAGCCGGCAAGCCGGCGCAGAGCGCCGAAATCGTCGCCAAGCGCATTGATGGTGCGGTGCAGAAGTACCTCAAGGAAGTCTCGCTGTTCAACCAGTCCTTCGTCAAAAACGACAAGCAGACCGTGGAAGCCATGCTCAAAGCTGCCGGCACCACCGTCAAGGGCTTCACCCTGTACGTGGTGGGCGAGGGCATCGAGAAGAAGGTGGACGACTTCGCTGCCGAGGTTGCTGCCCAAGTGGCTGCCGCCAAAGGCGCCTGATCGTCCGCTGGCGGCACCCGTTGCCGCCGTGAACAAGACAACGGGCCGCAAGGCCCGTTGTCTTGTGTGTAACCGGCACCGACGGCTCCACGCTCCTCGGTACACTTGCCGGCTGAATTTTGTGTTTTTGCTTCCTGAAAGTTGCCCCATGCCTGCCTACAAACGGATTCTGCTGAAGTTGTCGGGTGAAGCCCTCATGGGCGACGACGCCTTCGGCATCAACCGGGCCACCATCGTGCGGATGGTGGAAGAGATCGCAGACGTCACGCGTCTGGGTGTGCAGGTGGCCATCGTCATCGGCGGCGGCAACATCTTCCGCGGCGTGGCGGGTGGTTCTGTCGGTATGGACCGCGCCACCGCCGACTACATGGGCATGCTGGCCACGGTGATGAATTCGCTGGCGCTGGCCGACACTATGGACAAGGCTGGACTGGTGGCGCGCGTGATGTCGGCCATCGCTATCGAGCAGGTGGTCGAGCCCTACGTGCGTCCCAAGGCCTTGCAGTACCTCGAAGAAGGCAAGGTTGTGGTGTTTGCTGCCGGTACCGGCAACCCGTTTTTCACCACCGACACGGCCGCTGCCCTGCGGGGTGCCGAAATCGGCGCGGAGATTGTGCTCAAGGCCACCAAGGTGGACGGTGTCTACAGCGCCGACCCGAACAAGGACCCCACGGCCACGCGATACGCGTCGATCACGTTTGATGAAGCGATGCAAAAGAACCTGCAGGTGATGGACGCCACGGCATTTGCCTTGTGTCGCGACCAGAAGCTGCCGGTCAAGGTGTTTTCGATCTTCAAGCCCGGTGCGCTGCGTGATGTCGTGATGGGCAAGGACGAAGGCACGCTGGTTCATGTGTGACCAGCGAATGCGGGCACCCTTTCCAGAAATGAGGAGTTTTCATGAGCGTTGATGACATTCGCAAAACCGCCGAGCACAAGATGATGCAATCGGTGGAGGCGTTCAAGAACGGGCTGACCAAGATCCGCACAGGACGCCCCAACCCGGCGCTGCTCGACACGGTGCATGTGGACTATTACGGCTCCATGCTGCCCCTGTCGCAGGTGGCCAACCTCACCCTGCTCGATTCGCGCACGATCGGCGTGGCACCTTGGGAAAAGGGCATGGGCGCCAAGATCGAGAAAGCCATTCGCGAGTCTGATCTGGGTTTGAATCCTTCGAGCCAGGGTGATCTGATCCGCGTGCCCATGCCGCCCATGACCGAAGAGCGCCGCAAGGAACTCACCAAAGTCGTGCGCGGAGATGGTGAAGCCGCGAAAATCGCCATTCGTAACCTTCGGCGCGACGCCAACGAACAGGTGAAAAAACTGGTGAAGGAAAAGCTGGCCTCCGAGGACGACGATCGCCGTTCGCAGGAAGATATCCAGAAGCTCACCGACCGGGTCATCAACGAGGTGGATCGCCTCGTTGCGGGCAAGGAACAAGACATCATGGCGGTCTGACGGCCGTTGAGAACCGCACGCCACGCTCTGACATCGATGTCTCCGCCCATGCCCACCCACGACGAACTTGCAGGCCCGATGCCTCGCCACGTCGCCATCGTGATGGACGGCAACGGCCGCTGGGCGCAAAAGCGCTGGCTGCCCAGGGTGGCTGGCCACAAACAAGGCGTTGAAGCCCTGCGGCGTGTCGTCAAGGCCTGCCTTGAACGCGGCATTCCAGTGCTGACGGTGTTTGCTTTCTCGTCGGAAAACTGGAATCGCCCGGTGGAAGAGGTGTCCAGCCTCATGGACTTGCTGGTGCTGGCGCTGTCGCGCGAAGTGCCTTCTTTGGAAGGCAACGGCGTTCGATTGCACTTCCCGGGGGATCGTCAGGGGCTCTCCAAGCGGGTGGTGCAGGGCTTGGTGGCGGCCGAACATGACACGGCCCACAACCACAAGCTGGTTCTCAACGTTTGCTTCAATTACGGCGGTCGCTGGGACATGGCCCAGGCCGCCCGCAAGCTGGTCGCTCAAGGCCTTGAGATCACTGAAGAAAGTCTCAATGGTCAGATGGCGCTAGCGCACGTGCCCGATCCCGATTTGTTGATCCGCACCGGTGGCGAGCTGCGCATCAGCAATTTCCTGCTCTGGCAGACCGCATACACGGAACTGGTGTTCAGCGAATGCCTGTGGCCAGACTTTGGTCCTGCCGAGTTGGACCGCGCGTTGCAGGAGTACGCCAACCGCGAACGCCGCTTCGGTCGGACGACCGAGCAGGTCGGGCAGGCCGAGCCTCTGCTGGCGGTGGGCGGCGATCGACATGCTTAGACAGCGTGTCATCACCGCCTTGCTGCTGCTGGCGGTCCTGTTGCCCGCCTTGTTTTATCCCGCCATCGAACCGTTTGCCGCGCTCACCTTGTTGTTGATCGTGGCGGCGGGCTGGGAGTGGGCCCGCCTCAACCGCGTTGACTCGCGTCCGGCACTGGGTTTGGGTTTCGGTTTGGGTTTGGTCCTGGTGCTCGTCTGGCTCTCCGGTGGGCTGGGTCAGTCGTGGCGTGCCGTCTGGATCGGCGTGAGCGTGATCTGGGTCGTGCTGGCGGTGGCCATGCTGGCGCGCGGTGTCACGGGTTGGGGTTCCTGGCCCAAGGGGTTGCGGCTCTGGCTGGGATTGGTCCTGATCGGATGTGCGTGGGTGGCCATGGTGCAGGCGCGGCTCACGGGCTTGGGGTTTCTGTTGTCGGTGCTCGTGCTGGTCTGGATGGCGGACATCGCCGCTTATTTCGGCGGCAAGTCGTTCGGGCGGCGCAAGTTGGCTCCATCCATCAGCCCAGGCAAAACTTGGGAAGGCGCCATCAGTGGTTTCATTGGCGTTTTCGTGTTGGCTGCTCTCTGGCTCTGGGCCGACTCCCAGGGATTCGCCAGCGCAAGCAGCCTCTACGCGCGCCTTTGGGCCTTCGGCCCTTTTTTGGCCGCGCTGTCGCTGGCCTTCCTCGTGACCATGAGCGTGGTCGGTGATCTGGTCGAGTCCCTTGTCAAGCGCAGCGCGGGTGTGAAGGACTCCAGCGGCCTGTTGCCAGGCCATGGCGGCGTGCTCGATCGTGTCGACGCCTTGCTGCCGGTCTTGCCTTTGGCGATGATGCTCATCACCCTCTGAATGCCATGACCTCCACGCAGTCCATCACCATCCTTGGCTCCACTGGGTCCATCGGCAAAAGTACGCTCGATGTCTTGGCGCGCCATCCGGATCGCTACCGCGTGTTTGCGCTCACGGCGTCCAGTCAGGTTGACTTGATGCTGGCGCAGTGCCAGCAGTTTTCCCCCCGCTATGCGGTGATGGTGAGTCCGGCGCATGCGAAGCAGCTGGCCGAGCGCGTGCGCGAGTTGGGCCTGAAGGTGCAGGTGTTGTCGGGGGAGCAGGCGTTGTGCGATGTGTGTACCGATCCCGAGGTGGATGCCGTCATGGCCGCCATCGTGGGAGCCGCGGGCCTGGCGCCCAGCCTGGCCGCGGCGCTTGCCGGCAAGAAGCTTCTGCTGGCCAACAAGGAAGCCTTGGTGGTGGGTGGCGCGCTGTTCATGCAGGCGGTTCGTGACGGTGGTGCCACGCTGCTGCCCATCGACAGCGAACACTCCGCCGTATTCCAGTCCCTGCCCGAAGAACCGTCCTCATGGTCGCGTCGGGTGGAGAAAATCGTGTTGACCGCATCCGGTGGACCTTTTCGCACGCGCGATCCGCAAACACTGGCTCAGGTAACGCCCAATGAAGCTTGCGCGCACCCCAACTGGGTGATGGGGCGCAAGATATCCGTCGACTCCGCCACCATGATGAACAAGGCGCTCGAGGTCATCGAGGCTTGTTACCTCTTCGGCCTGCCCCCGGCGCAGATCGAGGTGGTGATCCATCCGCAGAGCGTGATCCATTCGATGGTGCAGTACACCGACGGCTCGTTGGTGGCTCAGCTCGGCACGCCCGACATGCGCGTGCCGATCGCCTACGGTCTGGCCTGGCCCGAGCGCATGGCC
This sequence comes from Polaromonas sp., assembly GCA_013823505.1. Next base: position 32,547 of record PNMH01000024.1, read on the forward strand.
TCAGGGGCTGCACCACTGGACTTCAGCACCTTGGGTTCCTTGACCTTCGAGAAACCCGACGATCTGCGTTTCCCCGGATTGCAATTGGCTTGGGCATCGCTAGAAGGCCCGATTGGCACCACTGCGGTGCTGAACGCGGCGAACGAGGTGGCGGTGGCGGCGTTTCTCGAGCAGCGCTTGCGCTTTGACCAGATCCACGCCATCAACGATGCAACTTTGCAGGCCATGATCCCCTCCAAGCCTAACGACTTGTCAGACTTGTTGGCCATCGATCAGCAGGCCCGTCGCCTGGCTCAAACCCAGGTCGAGCGGCTCTCCCGCTGAGTCACCAGCCCGCAGGCGCTGAAGCGACACTCACCCACTTCACGACGACCCGCCCACCATGCTCACTTTAGTTGCCTTTGTGGTTGCCCTTGGCCTGCTGATTGCTGTGCACGAGTACGGTCACTACCGCGTGGCGGTGGCCTACGGTGTCAAGGTGTTGCGCTTTTCGGTGGGCTTTGGCAAGCCGCTGCTGACCTGGCGCAAAAAGGGCAGTCCGACCGAGTTCGTGCTGTGCGCCCTGCCACTGGGGGGTTATGTGCGCATGCTCGATGAACGGGAGGCACCGGTCGATGCTGCCGAGCGCCATCTCGCCTTCAACACGCAGCCTTTGCGCTCGCGGGCAGCCATCGTGGCCGCCGGCCCGGCCGCCAACCTCTTGCTGGCTGTGGCCCTGTATGCCGTGGTCAACTGGAGCGGTGTCGAAGAACCCAAGCCCGTGCTGGCCAGCCCTTCCATGGGTTCACTTGCCGAAGCAGCGGGCCTGCGCGGCGGTGAATGGGTGGCACAGGCCGGGCCCGACGAGGAAAACCTGTCGGATGTGGGCTCGTTCGAAGACCTGCGCTGGCGCCTGACCCAGGCGGCGCTGTCCAACGAAGACATGACCCTGCGGGTGAGCAATGACGAGGGCGGCGTGCCGCGCTCGGTTGTGCTGCCGCTCGCAGCGCTGGATGTGAGCGAGGCCGATGCGTCCCTGTTCCAGAAGATCGGCATCACCGGCCCTTGGACCCAGCCCGTGGTGGGCGAGGTCATGGAGGGCGGCGCAGCGGCAGCGGCGGGCCTGCTTGCCGGAGACACTGTGCGCAGTGTCGACGGCACTGCGGTGCCCGATGGGCAGCGACTGCGAGGGTTGATCCGGAGCTCCACCGGCCCCGCAGGCGAAGCCCGGGAACAGCAATGGTCGGTCGACCGCAATGGTCAGCGCATCGAACTCAAGGTCAAGCCCGTGCCCGAGAAGCAGGGCGACGCGTGGGTGGGGCGCATCGGTGCTTACATCGGTGCCGCGCCCGAAATGATGACCGTGCGCCATGGGCCGGTCGACGGTTTGTTCAAGGGCGTGGTGCGCACATGGGAAGTGTCGTGGCTCACGCTCAAGATGATGGGCCGCATGGTGATCGGCGAAGCATCGATCAAGAACCTCAGCGGCCCGCTCACCATCGCCGACTACGCGGGCAAATCGGCCAGCCTGGGCATCACCTCTTACATCCTGTTTCTGGCGCTCATCAGTGTGAGTCTGGGGGTGCTGAATCTGCTGCCGTTGCCGGTCTTGGATGGTGGACACCTGATGTATTATCTTTGGGAGGGTGTGACCGGTCGCAGCGTGTCTGATGTCTGGATGGAGCGCCTGCAGCGCGGTGGTGTCGTGGTTCTCATGGCGCTCATGTCCGTTGCCTTGTTCAATGATGTGGCCCGCTTGGCTGGCTGAACACTTTTCCCATGACAAAAAACAAAACCGGTCTGCGCGGCCTGACCCTTTCAGCGCTCGCGGCCGCCTTGCTCAGCGCGTTGCCGGCTTGGGCGGTCGATCCTTTCACCTTGCGCGATATCCGGGTGGAAGGCCTGCAGCGCGTTGAGCCCGGTACCGTGTTTGCCTCGCTGCCGTTTCGCATTGGCGACCAGTACAGCGACGACAAAGGCTCGGCGGCAATCCGCTCGTTGTTCGGCCTTGGGTTGTTCAGCGACATCCGCCTGCAGATCAACGGCGACGTGTTGGTGGTGATCGTTGAAGAGCGTCCCACTGTGGCCGACGTGAGCTTTTCCGGGATCAAGGAATTTGACAACGAAGTGCTGATCAAGGCGCTGCGTGACATCGGCCTCACCGAGGGCCGGCCGTTCGACAAGGCGTTGGCCGATCGGGCCGAGCAGGAGCTCAAGCGCCAGTACATCAGCAGAAGCATGTACGCCGCGCAGGTGGTCACCACCGTCACCCCCGGAGAGCGCAACCGGGTCAACCTGAATTTCAGCGTGGTCGAGGGCGACGTTGCCAAGATCAAGGACATCCGGATCGTGGGCAACCAAGCCTTCTCCGAGTCGACCCTTCGCAACCTGTTCGACCTGGACACCGGCGGCTGGCTGAGCTGGTACACCAAGTCAGACCGGTATTCGCGCGCCAAGCTCAACGCCGACATCGAAACCCTGCGCTCGTACTACCTCACCCGTGGCTACCTCGAATTCCGGATCGACTCCACGCAGGTCGCCATTTCGCCCGACAAAGAGAGCATGTCCATCACCTTGAACATCACCGAGGGCAACCGCTATGTGGTGTCGTCGGTGGTATTGGAAGGTGAGTATCTGGGCAAGGAAGAAGAGTTCAAGTCGCTGGTCACCTTGCGGGCTGGCGAGGCTTACAACTCCGAAGACGTCACGAGCACGGTGAAGGCCTTCACCGACTACTTCGGTGCTTTCGGCTATGCCTTCGCCCAAGTCGAAGCGACACCCGAGATCGATCGCGTCAACAAACGTGTGTCGTTCGTCGTGCGCGGGCAGCCGGCCAGGCGCGTCTACGTCCGCCGCATCAACGTCGAAGGCAACAACCGCACGCGAGACGAAGTCGTGCGTCGCGAATTCCGTCAGCTCGAATCGGCTTGGTACGACAGCGACCGAATTCGGCTCTCGCGTGACCGCGTGGACCGCCTGGGTTTCTTCACGGAAGTGGGCATCGACACACAGCCGGTGCCCGGTTCTCCCGATCAAGTGGACCTCACCATCTCGGTGGTCGAGAAGCCCACGGGCAACCTCACGCTCGGCGCGGGCTACTCCCAGGCCGAGGAGTTGTCGATCATCGCGGGCATTCGCCAGGAAAACGTGTTCGGTTCCGGCAACTACCTCGGCATCGACATCAACACGAGCAAGTTCAACCGCCAACTCGTCGTGAGCACGGTGGATCCTTACTTCACCCCCGACGGCATTTCGCGCAGTATCGACGCTTACTACCGCACGACGCGACCCTACGACACCCAGTCAACCACCGACACAGCCGACTACCGCCTGATCACCAAGGGCTTGTCCTTGCGTTTCGGGGTGCCCTTCACCGAGGCCGACACGGTGTTTTTCGGAGCCGGCGTGGAGCAGACGACGATCGAACCAGGCATCTACTTGCCCGATGCCTACCGCGACTACGCAGCCCAATTCGGCTCGACCAGCAACACCTTGCCATTGACCATCGGATGGTCGCGTGACACCCGCGACAGCGGCCTGGTGCCGACCCGGGGACGACTGCAGAAGTTCAACACCGAGCTGGGCGTAGCGGGCGATGCCCGGTATGTCAAGGCCAGCTACCAGTTCCAGCAGTACTACCCGTTGAGCAAGCAATACACCCTCGCTTTCAACAGTGAGCTGGGCTTCGGCAAAGGCCTGGGTGGCCGCCCCTATCCTGTCTTCAAGAACTTCTTCGGCGGCGGCCTGGGCTCGGTGCGCGGTTTCGAGCAGGGCTCCCTCGGTCCGGTGTCCCCCGTGGCGAACTCCCCGACGGGTGAGGGCATCAACATTGGTGGCAATCGCAGCATCGCCCTCAATGCCGAGTTCATCACCCCGTTTCCGGGCGCCGGCAACGACCGCAGCCTGCGGATGTTCGGTTTCGTGGACGTCGGCAACGTGTTCGGCGAAAACGACACCAGGGCCAACGCCAAAGACCTGCGTGCTTCGGTCGGTGTGGGTTTGAGCTGGATCTCGCCCATCGGCCCTCTCAGATTCGCCATCGCCAATCCTGTCCGGAAATTCACCGGCGATAAAATCCAGAAATTCCAGTTTCAGATCGGAACCTCCTTTTGATGAAGACACTATCCAGCCTGTTCAACCGCAAGACGCTCGTTGCCGTGGCCTTGGGGCTCGCAACGCTCGGCGTTGCCGCGCAAGACCTGCGCATCGGTTTTGTGAATCTCGAGCGCATCCTGCGCGACTCCAACTCGGCCAAGGCCGCCCAGACCAAGCTCGAACAGGAGTTCTCCCGCCGCGAGAAAGAGGTGCAGGGGCTGGCGGCCCAGCTCAAGACGGCATCGGAGAAGTTTGAACGTGAGGCGCCCACGCTGCCAGAAGGTCAGCGCACCACGCGCCAACGCCAGCTGGTTGAGCAGGACCGGGACTTCCAACGCAAGCAGCGTGAGTTTCAGGAAGACCTGAACATGCGCAAGAACGAAGAGTTGCAAAGCGTGCTGGAGCGCGCCAATCGGGTGATTCGTCAGGTGGCTGAAGCCGAAAAATTTGACCTGGTCATCCAAGAGGCGGTCTACATCAATCCCAAGCACGACATCACCGACAAGGTGCTGAGCGGCTTGAACGGCAGCAAGTAAGTCACAGGGTCAGGGTGTGTCGCAGCCACTGGGCTCCATTGTCGAAGCCCTCGGCGGCGAACTGGTCGGTGCATCCGACACCCTCATCAACCGGCTGGCGCCGCTGGCCACGGCAGGGCCTGACGCACTGGCCTTCGTGGCAAACCCACGCTACGCATCGCAGATCGACAGAACCCAGGCAGCCTGCCTCATCGTTCCGCCTTCGCTGCGCGCTGCAGCCAGCGAGCGCGGCGCCTGCATCGTCACCGACGATCCTTACTTTTACTTCGCCCGCCTTACCCAATGGTGGCGCCGTGAGCATGCGATGGCGGTTCCGGCTGCTGTCCATTCAACCGCATCGGTGCATCCCACGGCAGAGCTGGCACAAGGCGTCGACGTGGGTGCGTTTGCGGTCATTGGTGCGGGTGTTCGCATCGGGTCCGGTGCCCGTGTGGGAGCGCATTGCGTGCTGGGGGAGCATGTGCACGTCGGCGCGCACACCCTGTTGCATCCCCGCGTGACGGTCGGCGAACGCTGTACCTTGGGTGAGCGGTGCATTTTGCATTCGGGTGTGGTGATTGGCGCCGATGGTTTCGGTTTTGCGCCGCACCAGGGTGAATGGATCAAGATTGAGCAGCTGGGTGCTGTGCGCATCGGCAACGACGTTGAAATCGGCGCCAACACCTGCATTGATCGCGGTGCATTGGACGACACCGTGATCGAAGACGGCGTGAAGCTCGACAACCTGATCCAGATCGGTCACAACGTGCACGTCGGCGCTCACACGGCCATGGCCGGGTGCGTTGGTGTGGCGGGCAGCGCCACCATTGGCGCAGGCTGCACCATCGGTGGTGGCGCCGTGGTGCTCGGTCACTTGAAGCTGGCCGATGGCGTGCACGTGTCGGCGGCCTCGGTGGTCACGCGTTCCCTGCTCAAGCCCGGCCACTACACCGGCATGTTTCCCATCGACGACAATGCGAGCTGGGAGAAAAATGCTGCATCTCTCAAGCAGCTCAACCGCATCCGTGAACGCCTCAAGGCGGCGGAACAGGTGATCGAACAAGCCCTCCAGAACAACACAAAGCCATGATGGACATCCACCAGATTCTCAAGCAGCTGCCCCACCGTTATCCGTTCCTGCTGGTGGACCGGGTGCTCGAGCTTGAAAAGGGCAAGCGCATCAAGGCGATGAAGAACGTCACCATCAATGAACCGTTTTTCGTGGGCCACTTCCCGCACCGGCCGGTGATGCCGGGTGTGCTCATGCTCGAAGCCATGGCCCAGGTTGCCGCTCTGCTGGCTTTCGACACCTTGGGCGTGACCCCCGACGACAAGACGGTCTACTACTTCGCCGGTATCGACGGTGCGCGTTTCAAGCGTCCCGTGGAGCCAGGTGATCAGCTTGTGATGGACGTGACGCTGGACCGAATGAAGGCCGGCATCTTCAAGTTCAAGGGCATCACCCGCGTGGGCGAGCAGGTGGCGTGTGAAGCCGAGCTGATGTGCACCATGCGCACCATCGCCTGACGGTGGAGAAGGGCGCTTTGTGTCTCTGATCCACCCCACCGCACTGGTGGACCCGGCAGCCGAACTGGACAGCTCGGTGGCTGTTGGTCCCTACACCGTGATCGGTCCGAACGTGAAGGTCGGTGCGGGCACCACCATCGGTGCGCACTGCGTGATTGAAGGCCACACCACGATTGGTCGTGACAACCGCATCTTCCAGTTCAACTCACTGGGTGCGGTGCCGCAGGACAAAAAGTACGCGGGCGAACCGTGTGAGCTGGTCATCGGCGACCGCAACACCGTGCGCGAGTTCTGCACCTTCAACATCGGATCCCCCGGTGACCGCGCCGTGACCCAGGTCGGCAACGACAACTGGATCATGGCCTACGTGCACCTGGCGCACGACTGCGTGGTGGGCAACCACACCATCTTTGCCAACAACTCGCAGCTGGCGGGTCATGTGGTGGTCGACGACTGGGTGATCCTCGGTGGTTTCACCGTGGTGCACCAGTTCGTGCGTGTCGGCGCTCACGCCATGACCGCGATGTGTTCCCTCCTGTTCGCTGATCTGCCGCCGTTCGTGATGTGCCAGGGCCAGCCGGCCCAGGCGCGTTCCATGAACTTTGAAGGGCTGCGCCGGCGCGGCTTTTCGCCCGAGCGCATCGCGGCCGTGAAGAGCATGCACAAGGCGCTGTACCGCGAAGACCTCAAGCTCGAGCAATCGGTGGAGCGCATTCGCGCTCTGACCGAGAAGACGCCTGAAGCGGCACCCGACGTGGCCATGATGCTGGACTTCCTCGGGCAAGTGTCGCCCCAGCGCGGCATCGTTCGTTAGTCTTGAAATGAATTCTTCAAAGCGTTTTGCCTTGGTGGCGGGCGAAACGTCGGGCGATCTGCTGGCGGGTCTGTTGCTGGGTGGCGTGCGTCAGCGGTGGCCCGACCTGCAATCGTTTGGTATTGGCGGCCCACAGATGGCCGCTCAAGGCTTCAAGGCCTGGTGGCCCAGCGAGAAGCTGGCGGTGCGCGGGTACGTCGAGGTGCTGCGCCACTACCGAGAAATCGTCGGCATCCGCGCGCAGTTGCAGCAGCAACTGTTGTCCACCGACCGCCCTGACGTGTTCATTGGCGTTGACGCTCCCGATTTCAACCTGGATCTGGAAGCCAACCTGAAGGCGGGCGGGGTGCGCACGGTGCATTTCGTGTGCCCCTCTGTCTGGGCCTGGCGCGCCGAACGTGTGGAGAAGATCCAGCGCAGCGCCGACCATGTGTTGTGCATCTTCCCGTTCGAACCTGAGCTGCTTGCCCGGCACGACATACCTGCCACCTATGTCGGTCACCCGTTGGCCAATGTGATTCCGCTGGAGCCGGATCGCGCCTCGGCCCGCCTCGCGCTGGGGCTGCGCGAAGAAGACACCGTCATCGCCATCCTGCCGGGCAGCCGTGCCTCCGAAGTGCAGTACCTGGCGCAGGTGTTCTTTGAAGCCGCAGTGCGTTTGCGCAGCGCACGGCCCGGCATCCGCTTCGTGGTGCCGGCGGTGCCGGCGCTGCGCGAGCGCATCGAGGCCGCTGCGCGCAGCGCGGGCCTGGGTGCCGAGCTGCAGGTGATCGCAGGCCAGTCGCACACCGCGCTGGCCGCTTGCGACGTGACCTTGATCGCCAGCGGCACGGCCACTTTGGAAGCCGCGCTCTTCAAGCGCCCCATGGTGATCGCCTACAACATGAACTGGTTGTCCTGGCAGATCATGCGGCGCAAGCAATTGCAGCCTTGGGTGGGCCTGCCCAACATCCTGTGCGGCGAATTCGTGGTGCCCGAGTTCCTGCAGGAAGCCGCGTCCCCACAGGCGTTGGCGCAAGCGGTGCTGGACTGGCTGGACGCTCCTGAGAGAATCGGGGCCCTGCAGCAGCGCTTTTTCGCACTGCACCAAACCCTGCGGCGTAACACCGCCCAACTGGCCACCGATGCGATCGAAAAAGTTCTTGAAGGCTGAGCAAGCCCACCTGGTTTGGGACGTGCCCGGACTGGTGGCTGGCGTGGACGAAGCCGGGCGCGGGCCGCTGGCCGGGCCGGTGGTGGCCGCGGCCGTGATCCTGGACGATCTCAAGCCCATCAAAGGCCTGGCCGATTCGAAACAGCTCACCGCGCTGCGACGCGAGCGCCTGTACGACGAGATTCGCGCCAAGGCGCTGTGCTGCAGCATCGCGCAGGCATCGGTGGAAGAGATTGACCAGCTCAACATCCTGCAGGCCACGATGCTGGCCATGCGCCGCGCGGTGCTGGGCCTGCGCCTGAAGCCGACCAAGGTGCTGGTGGACGGCAACCGCCTGCCTGCGCTGGACGTGCTGGCAGAAGCCATCGTGTCGGGTGACGCGCTGGTGCCTTGCATCTCGGCAGCGTCCATCCTGGCCAAGGTCACGCGCGACCGCATGCTGTGCGAATTGCACATGCAGCATCCCGAGTACGGCTTCGACCGGCACAAGGGCTACGGCACGGCAGACCATTTGCGTGCGCTGCAGGCGCATGGCGCCTTGCCTGTGCACCGGCGCTCCTTTGCACCGGTGGCGCGCGCGCTTGCACAAGTGCGGAACGGTAAATCGGTGCGCGCATGAGCGAACCCACCGTCATCACCTCGCGCGACAACCCGCTGCTCAAACGCCTGCGCGTGCTGGCGCAGGACAACACCGCTTACCGCAAGCAGGGACAGGTCTGGCTGGAAGGCGACCATCTTTGCCGCGCTTTGCTGGCGCGCGGTCACCGGCCTGTCATGGCCGTGTTCACCGACGACTTCTGGGTGCAGGCGCCGCACGATCTGCGCGATGCGTCCGATCACAACGTGACGGTGCCGCGTGCGCTCATGGCCTCCATCAGCGGACTCGAGTCGCCGGCTGGCATGGGCTTTGTGTGGGACCTGCCCAAGGCCATCGGGCTGGACGCCGGACAGGCCGCCGTGGTGCTGGACTGTCTGCAAGACGCCGGAAACGTGGGTTCGATCCTGCGCAGCGCGGCGGCCTTCGGCTTTGGCCAGGTGCTCGCCCTCAAGGGCACAGCCGCGCTCTGGTCACCGAAGGTGCTGCGCGCCGGCATGGGCGCGCACTTTGCCCTGCGCCTCGTCGAAGGATTGTCGGTCGCCGATCTGGCCGCTTTGGATGTGCCCTTGCTGGTGACCAGCTCCCATCAGGGCGATCTGCTGCACCAAGCTGCCTTGCCATGGCCCTGCGCCTGGGTGCTGGGACACGAAGGGAAGGGCGTGAGTGCTGCGTTGGAATCCATGGCCGCGCAATCGGTGCGCATCGCGCAACCGGGCGGTGAGGAGTCGCTGAACGTGGCGGCGGCTGCGGCCATCTGTCTTCACGCGAGCGCAACCGCTGCGGGCTGACCCAGCCGCGCTGGAGGCGCCTGAGCGCCAGCATATAATTCCGGGGTTTACCCGCAATCAGCGCAACGCGCGCTCACCCCGGTTCCTCACCCCAGGTTTTTTTCCGTTCTAGCCCCTCAGAAGCTGAGGAGCAGGGCGGGTGCGAAGCCTGCGCGGCACCAACCGCCGGTGGCCTGCGTTTCGCCCCACTTCTGGAGTCCCATCCGTGCTTCCCGTCCACCCGAAAGCCCTTCTCGCGCTCGCCGACGGCACGGTCTTTACAGGCGTCTCCATCGGCGCCACCGGTCAGACCACGGGTGAGGTGGTGTTCAACACCTCACTCACCGGCTACCAGGAAATCCTCACCGATCCGAGTTACTGCCAGCAGATCGTGACCCTCACGTATCCGCACATCGGCAACACCGGCATCAACGCCGAAGACGTCGAGGCCAGCCGCATTCACGCCGCTGGCCTGATCATCAAAGACCTGCCCCTGCTGGCCTCCAACTTCCGCAGCACCGAAACGCTCTCGCACTACCTTCAGCGCGAAGGCACGGTGGCGATTGCCGACCTCGATACCCGCGCGCTCACGCGCCGCCTGCGCACCCACGGCGCGCAAAACGGCTGCATCGTTGCACTGCCTGCGGGCGAAGTCATTACAGACGCACACCGCGCGGCCGCTGTGGCTGCCGCGAAGGCTGCGCCGAACATGGCTGGGCAGGACCTGGCCAAGGTGGTCTCAGTCACCGAGCCCTACGCCTGGACGCAGACCGAGTGGCAACTCGGCTTTGGTTACGGCGAGCAGATTGCGCCGCGCTTCCACGTGGTGGCCTACGACTTTGGCGTGAAGAACAACATCCTGCGCATGCTGGCGCAGCGTGGCTGCAAGATCACCGTGGTGCCGGCGCAAACGCCCGCGTCCGATGTGTTCAAGCTCAAGCCCAACGGCGTGTTCCTCTCCAACGGCCCGGGCGACCCGGAGCCGTGTGACTACGCCATCGCGGCCACGCGCGAGATCATTGAAGCCGGTGTGCCCACCTTCGGCATCTGCCTGGGCCACCAGATCCTGGCGCTGGCCAGTGGCGCCAAGACCTTCAAGATGAAGTTCGGCCACCACGGCGCCAACCATCCGGTGAAAGATCTCGACAACGGCCGCGTCTCCATCACCAGCCAGAACCACGGTTTTGCGGTGGACGAGAAGAACCTGCCGGCCACGCTTCGTGCCACCCACGTGAGCCTGTTCGACGGCACGCTGCAAGGACTGGCCCGCACCGACAAGCCGGCGTTCTGCTTCCAGGGCCACCCTGAAGCCTCGCCCGGGCCCCATGACATCGGTTACCTGTTCGACCGTTTCATCGATCTGATGCAGGCCCGTGTGCCCGCCATTGCCTGAGGCCGACGCACCATGAAGCTCTTCAGTTTTCCAGTGTTCGCGATCGAGAAAGCCATCGGCAAGCGCATGCTGACGCTGGAGGCGCCGCACAAAGACTGGTTTGCCCAGCGCTGGGCGCAGAAGCCCTACCGCAAGGCCTTCCTGGAAAACAAGGCCATGCCGCTGGTGACGCTACTGGCCAAGGGCAAGACCTGGGACGACGAGACCTTCAACACCGAACTGGCGGCCTGGGACGCGCGCTTCTACGACGCTGAAGTCGAAGTGCTGCGTCCCCTGATCGAGGGCGACGGCCTGCTGCAGCTAATGCAGAAAAACGTGCCGGCCGAGCGACTGCAGGCCTTGCTGAACACACTGGATACCCAGCGCCAGGCCTGAGCGAACGCTCTCGGCCGACGCAAACAACGCGAACCCCATGCCCAAAAGAACCGACATCCAAACCGTCCTCATCATCGGCGCCGGCCCGATCATCATTGGCCAGGCCTGTGAGTTCGATTACTCCGGCGTGCAGGCCTGCAAGGCCTTGCGTGATGAAGGCTACAAGGTCGTGCTGATCAACAGCAACCCCGCGACCATCATGACCGACCCGGCCACGGCCGACGTCACCTACATCGAGCCCATCACCTGGCAGACGGTGGAGAAGATCATCGCCAAGGAGCGCCCGCTGGCCCGGGGTGGCTTCGCCATCCTGCCGACCATGGGTGGTCAGACCGCGTTGAACTGCGCACTCGATCTCTGGCGCAACGGCGTGCTGGCGAAATACGATGTGGAGCTGATCGGCGCCACGCCCGAAGCGATCGACAAGGCCGAAGACCGCTTGAAGTTCAAGGACGCCATGACCAAGATTGGTCTGGGTTCGGCGCGCTCGGGCATTGCCCACAGCTTGGATGAGGCCTGGGGCGTGCAAAAGACCGTGGGCTTCCCCGTGGTGATCCGCCCCAGCTTCACGCTGGGTGGCACCGGTGGCGGCATTGCCTACAACCCGGAAGAGTTCGAGACCATCTGCAAGCGAGGCCTGGAAGCCTCGCCCACCAACGAGCTGCTGATCGAAGAGTCGCTGCTCGGCTGGAAAGAGTACGAGATGGAGG
>PNMH01000025.1 GCA_013823505.1 Polaromonas sp.
CTGCCGTTCAAGGAAATCTCGCGCCAGTATTTCGCAGCGGGCGTGCCGGTCAACCAGGCCCGCATCAACGACGTGATCCGCGAAGGCCAGGAACTGCTGGTCCAGGTCGAGAAGGAAGAACGCGGCAACAAGGGCGCAGCCCTCACCACCTTTGTGAGCCTGGCCGGCCGCTATGTGGTGCTGATGCCGAACAACCCGCGCGGCGGTGGTGTGAGCCGCCGCATCGAGGGCGAAGACCGCCAGGAGCTCAAGCAGGCGCTGGACCAGCTCGAATACCCCAACGGCATGAGCATCATCGCGCGCACCGCCGGCATCGGCCGCGACGCGCCTGAGCTTCAGTGGGACCTGAACTACCTGCTCAAGCTGTGGAACGCCATCGACGGCGCGGCCAAGGGTGGCAAGGGCGCTTACCTGATTTATCAGGAATCGAGCCTGGTGATCCGCGCGATCCGCGACTACTTCAACGGCGACATCGGCGAGATCCTGATCGACACCGACGACATCTTTGAACAGGCGCACCAGTTCATGAGCCACGTGATGCCCGAGCACGGCCATCGCGTCAAGCGCTACCGCGACGACGCGCCACTGTTCTCGCGCTTCCAGATCGAACACCAGATCGAAACCGCTTACAGCCGCACCGTGCAGCTGCCCAGCGGCGGCGCCATCGTGATCGACCAGACCGAAGCGCTGGTGGCCGTGGACGTGAACTCGGCCCGCTCCATCAAGGGCGGCGACATCGAAGACACCGCCACCCGCACCAACCTCGAAGCCGCCGACGAAGTGGCCCGCCAGGCACGCCTGCGCGACCTGGGTGGCCTGATCGTCATCGACTTCATCGACATGGACGAGTCGAAGAACCGCCGCGACGTGGAAAACCGCCTGCGCGATGCGCTGCGCCAGGACCGCGCCCGTGTTCAGTTCGGCGCCATCAGCAAGTTCGGCCTGCTGGAAATGAGCCGTCAGCGCCTCAAACCCGCGCTGAACGAAGGCTCCTCCATCCCCTGCCCGCGCTGCGGTGGCTCGGGCCATATCCGCGACACCGAATCCTCGGCGCTGCAGATCCTGCGCATCATCCAGGAAGAGTCGCTCAAGGACAGCACGGCCGCCGTGCTGGTGCAGGTACCGGTGGAAGTGGCCAGCTTCCTGCTCAACGAAAAGCGCACCGAGATCACCAAGATCGAACTCAAGCAGCGCATCAACGTGCTGCTGGTGCCCAACAAGTCGCTGGACACGCCCAACTACAAGCTCGAGCGCCTCAAGCACGACGACCCGCGCCTGGACAACCTGGACGCGAGCTACAAACTCGCCGACGAGCCGGACGAAGCCACCGGCTTCACCCGCCGCAGCCAGGAACGCACCAACAAGCAAGAGCCGGTGATCAAAGGTGTTCTGCCCGATGGTCCGGCGCCTGTGGCTGCGCCCCGTCCCGAGGTGGTGGCACCGGTGGCTGCTCCTGTGGCCGCCAAGCCCGTTGCCGCCCCTGTGGCAGCTCCGGTGGCCGCTGCGCCAGCCGAAAAGGGTTTCTTTGGTTGGCTCAAGAGCCTGTTTGGTGGCGCTGACGCAGCCCCGACCATGGCCCCGAAACCCGCCGTGGCAGCGCCGGCTGCCAAGCCGGGTGCTCGCGAAGAACGCGCCGATGGCCGTGGCCCTCGCGAAGGCGGCCGAGAAGGGGGTCGCGATGGCCGCAGCCGCGGTGGACGTGGCGGCGCCGAAGGCCGTGGTCAGCGTGAAGGTGGTCGCGAAGGCGGTCGCGGTGGCCGCGACGGTGCCCGCGAAGGCCGCCCGGTGGAAGGCCGCGAACAGCGCGCCGAAGGTCGTGTGGAAGGCCGCCCGGAAGGCCGTGCTGAAGGCCGAGGCGAAGGTCGCCGGGGCGAAGGCCGCGGCGAGCCGCGCGGCGAGGGCCGCAACGAAGTTCGTGGTGAAGCTCGCGGCGAAGGCCGGGGCGAATCTCGCGGCGAGGGTCGTGGCGAACGGGGTGAAGGTCGTCGGGGCGATGGTCGCCGCGACAACCGCCGCGACGCCGCCCCAGTGGACGGCGCAGCGCCAGCGGAACTGGTGAACGGAACCCCGGCCACCGCAGCCAGCGACACGAACGAAGGTGGTGAGAACCAGCGTCGCGGTCGTGGTGGACGAGGTGGCGAGAACCGCCGCCGCGCAGCCGAGGGCACCGACGGCCAGGCCCCATTGGCACAGAACGACGCCGCACCGGTGGCGCAAGTCGCCGGTGACAGCGCCGAGGCACCCCGCGAAAGCGAGATGCCCGAAGGCGGCGATGGCGCCCCACGCGCCCCACGCGAGCGCCGCAGCCGCGACCGTTATGGCCGCGACCGCCGCGAGCGCGGCCCACGGGATGCCAACGGCGCCTCCGAAGGCGTCGACGGCGAGACCCCCGCCGACATGCCCGCGAGCGAAGTGGCGTTTGCTGCCGCTTCGACGCCGGTGGTTTCGCAGGAGCCCTTGGACGAAGCCCCCACGCGCAGCTATTTCAGCTTGCCAGTGGATGCCGCACCCGCACCGGTGGTGAACGATGCACCTGTGGCCGCACCGGCTCCAGTGGCGGCAGCGATCCCTGCCCCGGTGGTGGAAGCGATCGCACCGGCTCCGGTCATGGCACCCGCCGTGATGGCACCCGTGGCGACTCCGGTGGCCGCACCGGCACCGTTGGCAACGCCGGCGCCCCGTGCACCAACGCCCAAGCCCCAGGCGGCCGAGGCACCCGCTGCACGCGGTCTGCCCAAAGTCGCCAGCTTCTCCCTGCCCATGGACGAGATGCAACAGGTTGCGCAGTCCAGCGGTCTGGAGTGGGTCAATTCCAACGCCGACAAGGTGGCGCAGGTGCAAGCCGCGATCGCGGCCGAGCCCAAACCAGTGCATGTGCCGCGCGAGCCCAAGCCGGCGGTGGTGCTGGACGAAGGTCCGCTGGTGCTGGTCGAGACCCGCAAGGATCTGCGCGACATCCAGCTGCCCTTCGAGTCACGCTGATTGCAGCACGACCTTCAGGCGCTCGCGCCTGAAGGTTTGAAGGCAGAAGAAAAGCGCCCTCGGGCGCTTTTCTTTTGGGGCATTCGGTCGTCCTCCTCAGTCCAACAGCGCTGCCTTTTTCCAGGCCGCTTGCGCCGCTGCCTCATCGCCGCGCTCCTCCGCCAGACGGGCCAGCGATCGCCAGGTGCGGCGCAGCAGGGCGGCGTCGCGCAGGCCGTGGCTGGCCTGTGTGAGCAACTGGCTGGCTTTGCCCCAGAGCTGGCGCTGCATGAAGGCTTGCCCGGCGAGATATTGCAGCAGGGCGTTGTTGGGTGAGCTGCGCTGCTGCTGTTCCAGCCGCGCCAGCCAGGCACTGTCGAGCTGCGGCAGACCGGGCTCAAAGGCCGTGACGAGTTGCCGCTGCTGCGCCGGCTCCAGGGCATCGAACTGCTGCCACAGCGGCTCCAGCCAGGTGCGCAGGCGCCCGGCCACCGCGCGGGCTTCTTCACCGTCGGTGTCGTTGTGCTGAAGCACGAGCTGGTTGCCGCGCCGCGCCGCGGCCAGCGCCAGTTCAGGCATGGCACGTTCGCTGGCGTCCAGCCCGTTCCATACCGTTTCCAGCTGTGCCATGTCGTGGGCTTCGCGCAGCGCGTCCAGCACCAGCCCGCGCACGATGCTGCGCGCCGTGTCGGGCGAAAACGCCTTGTGCTTGGCGAGCAGGCGTGCGGTCTCCAGGGCTTCCGCCGTGGCACCCCCCAAACGCGCCACCCGCAGTTTCAGGCGCAGCGCCTGGATGCGGCGGCCCGCGCCCTGCGGCAATTCGGCCAGGCGGCTGCGCGCGGCCTCCACGTCGCGGTCTTCCACCGCCCAGCGCACGGCGCGCAACAACGCGCCTTCGGACGCATCGGGCGCTCCCTTGGCCAGGGCTGGGTCGAGCGCGGCTTGCAGGTTTTCGTCACGCCGGTCGCGGTTTTGCAGCGACTGCGCACTCTCGGCCACCAGGAGGTGCGCGAGCACCTGCAACTGGTCGCGGCGCGGCCACTGACCCGGTGACACCGACTTGAGTTGGTCCAGTGCGTGTTGTGCCGCGGACTGCGCGCGCACAAACCGCCCGGCCAGCTGGTGCGCCAGCGCGTCCATGACCGAGCCCACCACGGAGCGTTCGACCTGCTGGCTGCGCCAGCGCTGGGCACGGGATGGCAGATCGCGGATCAGGCCAATGGCCTGCAGCGCGGCGTGCAGCAGCACGAAGCCGACGATCAGGCAAAAGAGAACGAGGTTGAATGAAACGTCGAACCGGTAGGGCGGCCAGAACAGCGTGACCGTGCTGGCGTTGTGCCCCACCAGCAGCGCCAGCGCCACCGCCACCGCCGCCAGGCCCAGCAGCCAAAACACGCTGCGCATCGCACCCCGCTGGCGTTGGCGCATCAGCGGCCTCCCGCAGCGGCGGCCAGCGCGGCCAGGGTTTCGTCGGGCCGCGGCACGTCGGTGGCCACCAGATCGCGCCGCAGGCGGGCTACCAGGGCTTGAGCGCGGGCCACCTGAGGCTCGCTGGTGTCGAAGTAACGCGCGATCGCCACTTCCACCGCCAACAGGTCCGACTGGCTGGTGCTCCACTGGCGGGCCAGCAGGCCGAGCCGCGCGTTGAGCAGCTTGAGCTTGAGGTTCTCGCGCAGGAAAAACGCCTGTTCGGGCGCGAGCAGCGCGGCTTCGGGGCGGTCGATGCGGCTCACGCGAACGAGTTCGCGGCCACTGCGCGTGACCTCGGCCCAGGTGCGCGACCACAACGCGCTCCACCAGCCGGAGACGCGCGTCCAGCCCGCGCTGAGTCCTGCCTCGTCCACTGCAGCGTCGGTGGCTTCGATGGAGGCGGGCTCTGCGGCGACCGCAGCCTCGGGCTCATTGGCGGGTGTTGACGTGGGCGCCGCATTCGCGGGTTGGGCCCGGGCAGGCGTTTTGCGGCCCACCTGGTTGAGCACCGGCCATTCATCGATTTGTCTCGACAGCTCGTCCAGCCGCAGGACCAGCGAAGGAATGTCGGCCAGAGGCGCCGCCTGGATTCGGTCAATGTCGCGTGCAATGGCGCGCTGCACCGGGTTGAGCCGCGGCTGGGCGGCGCGTGCGATGCGCTGGTCTGCCGCGCGCAGGGCCGCCACCATGGGCTGGGTGCTGCCCGTGAGCTGGGCCTGCTGCTGCGCCAGCTTCACGGTCGACTCCAGGTCCTGCACCAGGTTGTCGTCGCGCGAACGCGAGAGCGCAAGCATCAGCTCTTCGAGCTGGCTGCGCTGCAGGCTCACCTCGGACAAACGCACTTCGGCCACCGTCAGGCGACCCTGGAGTTCCTGGGCCAGTGCTTCGGCCTGTGCGGCCAACGTGCGGGCCTCCACGGCCTGCGCGCCACTGTCCTGCACGCGGCGGGCCAGCTCCTGCTGGGTGAAGCCGAGTTTTTGCCAGAGCATGCCGGTGAACACGAGCGCGATCGCCGCCAGCACCAGCGCCGCCCACACCAGCCCCTGCCCGGCGCGGCGCGCCGGTGAGGGCGCGGGCGGATTGGGCGCCACCGCCGGTGCAGCGGGGTCGGTGGGGGGTGGGAGGGGTTGGTTGGAACTCATGGTGCAGACCGCTCCGATTCTAGGGCGCGCAACACGTCGGCCAGGCTCGGACGTGATTCGATCACATGGCCGAAGCCGATGTCGCGCGCCGCTTGCGCGATGCGCGGGTGGGTGGCCAGCGCCGTGGCGGCGCCCCAGTGCGCTTGCGGTTGCAGCACGCGCAACGCGGCCAATGCCTCGGAACTGCTGAACAGCCAGACACTGCCCGCCTTCATGGCATCGGCCATGCGCTGTGCGTCGCCCTCGCCCAGCCTCGGCGGGCGGCGTTCGTAAGCAACGCAACCGTCCACCCGGGCGCCTGCGGCTTCGCACTGCCGGATCAACCAGTCGCGCCCGTTTCCGGCCACGGGCCCGGTACCGGGCGGCGCGTCGACCGAGAGGCCGCGCACGATCAGGATGCGGCTGCCGGCATGCACCTGCGGAGCCACCACGGGCCAGAGGTGCTCGGAGTCGAACTGGGCCGCGTCGTCAGCTGGTGCGTCGATGCGGTCCGGCGTCAGCCCGAGCGCTGCCAGCGCCTGGGCGAGCTGGCGCGCGGTGCCGGGACCCGGCGCCCAGAAGCGCGTGTGCACAGGGTCCACCGGGCGCGCGAGGGCGCCATCGCCGAAAAAGTGGCTCACCGCTGCGCCGCTGACGAACATCAAGGCGTCGGCTTGCTGCCACTGGGACCGCCAGGTCTGCAACGCGGCCAGGGCGTCGGCCGAGGTGGGTTCACCAATGCCGATCAAGGGCAAGGCATGGGCGGGCCAGCCATGGGTGTGCAGCACCTGCACCCAATGCGCTGCCTCGGCCGCGGGCCGCGTAACGATCAGCCGCGCCACCCGGCCGGGTTCGGGCCGCCGGGCGGTGGTGTCATTCAAGGCCTCAGGCCTCCACGGGCGGCGGCGTGGCGCCGGCCGCGCGCAGGTCGGCGGCCACGCTTTGGCCCAGCGCTTCGGCCTCCGCCAGGGTTTGCACACGCGCCTGGCCGCTCACGCGCACCACCGCTTGCTGGCCGAGGGGGTCGCCCCACGCGGCGTCGAGCTGCAACATGCCGCCGGTCTGCCAGTCGGCGTAGGCCGCCAGCGGCATGGAACAGCTGCCGCCCATGGCGCGCGAGACGGTGCGCTCGGCGGCCACGCGCTGCCAGCTCGCGGTGTGTGCGAGCGGCGCCAGCGCGTCGATGAGGTCTTGGCGGTCGGCCCGCACCTCGATGCCCAGGGCGCCCTGACCCGCAGCGGGCAAGGAATCGGCCGGCTCGAAGATGTGGCGGATGCGCTCGCCCAGGCCCAGGCGCTTGAGACCGGCCGCAGCGAGCACGATGGCGTGGTACTGGCCTTCGTCGAGTTTGCGCAGGCGCGTGTCGAGGTTGCCGCGCAGGGGCTCGATGCGCACGTCGGCGCGGCCCAGCCGGTCCAGCGATTCGCGCAGCAACACGAGGCGGCGCAGGCTGGACGTGCCCACCACCGCGTTCGCCGGCAGCTCGGCCAGGCCGGCGCAGTGTGGCGACACCCAGGCATCGCGCGGATCTTCGCGCTCCATGACGCAGGCGAGCGCGAAGCCATCGGGGAGCTGCATCGGCACGTCCTTGAGCGAATGCACCGCAATGTCGGCGCGGCCCTCTTCGAGTGCGACCTCGAGTTCTTTCACAAACAAACCCTTGCCGCCAACCTTGGACAGGCTGCGGTCCAGGATCTGGTCGCCGAGGGTGGTCATGCCCAGCAGCGTGACTCGGTGGCCCAGGCCTTCCAGCAAGGCCTTGACGTGTTCGGCCTGCCACAGCGCCAGACGGCTCTCGCGGGTGGCGATGGTGATGGCCAGGGAGTTGGAAGTGGGCATGGGGCTCGGGAGAAAAACGGGGCGGCACAACCCGCGAGATTGGTACCCAGTTCGTAACCGGGCAGGGTGTTTTTAGATGCTAGCATGGCCCTTCCACCGGGTTTTCCCCAGATCACCCGGCTCTGTCGGCAGGCCACTCATCCCCCACCGCACCATGAGCAGAACGCCCGTTCGCCCCCGCCCTTCCAGCCGCGCCGACAAGGACCAGCCCCTCATCGACGACATCCGACTCCTCGGACGCATCCTCGGCGACGTGATCCGCGAGCAAGAAGGCCAGGCGGCCTTTGAGCTCATTGAGCAGATCCGCCAGCTCTCGGTGGCGTTTCGCCGCCACGCCGACCAGTCGGCCGACAAGGCGCTGAAAAAACTGCTCAAGGGCTTGAGCGGCGAGCAGACGGTGAGCGTGATCCGCGCCTTCACCTACTTCAGCCACCTGGCCAACCTGGCCGAAGACCGGCACCACATCCGCCGCCGCGCGGTGCACGAGCGCGCCGGGGACCTGCAAGAGGGCAGCCTGGCGCTCACCTTGCAGCGCCTGCACAAGGCCGGCATCGCACCGGGCGCGATCATCGACACGCTGGCACACAGCCACATCTCGCCGGTGCTCACGGCCCACCCCACCGAGGTGCAGCGCAAGAGCATCCTGGACGCCGAACGCGCCATCGCGCGGCTGCTGGGCGAACGCGACGAACAGGAGCGCCTGCCGCGCGAGCGCGCCGACATCGAGGCGCAAATCCGCGCCCGCGTGACCCAGCTCTGGCAAACCCGCCTGCTGCGCTTCACCAAGCTCACCGTGGCCGACGAGATCGAAAACGCGCTGAGCTACTACGAGGCCACCTTCCTCACGCAGATACCGCGCCTGTACCGCGATCTGGAGGACGGCCTGGGCGACCATGGCGAGAGCGCCGTGATCGCGCCGTTTCTCCGCATGGGCCAGTGGATCGGCGGCGACCGCGACGGCAACCCCAATGTGACCGCGCAAACCCTCGAACTCGCCCTGCACAGCCAGGCCGACATGGTGCTGCGCCACCACCTCACGCAACTGCACTTTCTCGGTGCCGAGCTTTCGGTGTCGGCCATGCTCACCAGCGTGAGCCCGGCCATGCAGGCCCTGGCCGAGCGCTCGCCCGACACCAACGCCCACCGCCAGGACGAGCCCTACCGCCGCGCGCTCACCGGCATGTACGCACGGCTGGCGGCCACACTTAAGAACCTGACCGGCGGCGAAGCGGCCCGCCACGCCGTGGCACCCCAACACGCCTACACCCGTACCCACGAGCTGCTCGACGACCTGCGCACCATTGAAGCTTCGCTCAGGTCGCACCACGGCGAAGCGTTGGCACGTGCCCGACTGCGGCCGCTGATGCGCGCGGTGCAGGTGTTCGGCTTTCACCTCGCCACACTCGACCTGCGGCAAAGCTCCGACAAACACGAAGAGGTGGTGGCCGAGCTGCTGGCCACCGCGCGCATCGAGCCGGATTACTCGGGGCTGGACGAAGCGGGCAAACGCACCGTGCTGCTGCGCCAGCTCAATGACGCGCGACCGCTGCGCGTGCCCGGTGCCAGCTATTCGGCGCACGCGCTGGGCGAGCTGGCCATCTTCGACACCGCGCGCAGCGGGCGCGAGCGCTTCGGCGCGCAGGCCATTCGCCACGCCATCATCAGCCACACCGAGACCGTGAGCGACCTGCTGGAAGTGCTGTTGCTGCAGAAGGAGGCCGGCCTCATGCGCGGCACGCTGAATGAAGATGCGGTTTGCGACCTGATCGTCGTGCCGCTCTTCGAGACCATTGAAGACCTGCGCAACGCCGCGCCCATCATGCGCGACTACCTCGCCCTGCCCGGCGTGCGCGCCATGGTCGAGCATGGTGCGGCCGACGGTTACTGCGAGCAGGACATCATGCTCGGCTACTCCGACAGCAACAAGGACGGCGGCATCTTCACCAGCAACTGGGAGCTGTACCGCGCCGAGATTGCGCTGGTTGAATTGTTCGACTCGCTCAACCAAGGCCACGGAAAACCCATCCAGCTCCGAATGTTTCACGGCAGGGGCGGCACGGTCGGCAGGGGCGGCGGCCCGAGCTTCCAGGCCATCCTGGCACAACCGCCGGGCACCGTGCGCGGCCAGATCCGCCTGACCGAACAGGGCGAGGTGATCGGCTCCAAATACGCCAACCCCGAAATCGGCCGGCGCAATCTGGAGACGCTGGTGGCGGCCACGCTGGAGGCCACGCTGCTTCAGCCCACGCGCAACGCGCCCAAGACCTTTCTGGCCGCGGCCGACGAGCTGTCGCGCGAGAGCATGGCGGCCTACCGCGCGCTGGTCTACGACACCCCGCGCTTCGCCGAATACTTCTTTGCCGCCACGCCCATCCGCGAAATCGCCGAGCTCAACATCGGCTCGCGCCCGGCTTCGCGCAAGGCCACGCAGAAGATCGAAGACCTGCGCGCGATTCCGTGGGGCTTCAGCTGGGGTCAGTGCCGCCTCACGCTGCCCGGTTGGTACGGCTTCGGCTCGGCGGTGCACACCTTCCTGCACCGCGATGGTCCCAAGGGCGTGGCCGCGCAAAAGGCACTGCTGCAGAAGATGGTGAAACAGTGGCCGTTTTTCAGCACCCTGCTCTCCAACATGGACATGGTGCTGGCCAAGAGCGATCTGGCGCTGGCCTCCCTGTATTCCGAACTCGTGCCCGACAAGCGCTTGCGCAAACAGGTGTTCACCGCGATCGAGGCCGAGTGGCACCGCACGGCCGATGCGCTGGCGCTGATCACCGGTGAGAAACAGCGCCTGGTGAACAACGCCGCGCTGCAGCGCTCCATGCGCCACCGCTTCCCCTACATCGATCCACTGCACCACCTGCAGGTGGAACTGGTGCGGCGCTACCGCGCCGGCGAAAACGACGCCGACCGCAACGAACGCGTGCGACGCGGTATCCACATCTCCATCAACGGCATTGCCGCCGGTCTGCGCAACACGGGGTGAATGGGTAAAACCTAGAATGAACCCGTGAACACATTGACCAACGCCGACCTGCACTGCCACTCTGTCGTCTCCGACGGCACCCTCACGCCCGAAGCGCTCGCACAGCGCGCCCAAGCCAACGGTGTGGAGCTGTGGGCCCTGACCGACCACGACGAGCTCGGCGGACAAGACCGCGCGATGGCTGCGGCGCACGCGGTGGGCATGAGTTACCTCACCGGTGTCGAGATCTCGGTGACCTTCCTGGGTATCACGGTGCACATCGTCGGCCTGGGCATGGATCACAACCATCCGGCCTTGCTGGCTGGCCTGCGGGCCACGCGCGGCGGTCGCGAACAGCGCGCGCGCGACATGAGCGACGACCTCGCCCGCGTGGGCATCAAGGGCGTGTACGAAGGCGCGCTGAAATACGTCGGCAACCCCGAGCTCATCTCGCGCTCGCACTTCGCTCGCTACCTGGTCGAGATTGGCGTGAGCAAGGACACCAACGATGTGTTCCGCAAGTACATCACCGAGGGCAAGCCGGGCTTCGTGCCGCACCGCTGGGCCAAGCTGTCCGACGCGGTGGGCTGGATCACGCAGTCCGGCGGCGTGGCCGTGATCGCCCACCCCGGGCGCTACAAGCTCACGCCCAACGAAGAGTTCGCGCTCTTCACCGAATTCAAGAATCACGGCGGCCAGGGGGTGGAGGTGATGACCGGCGCGCACAACCAGGCGGACTACGTGAAGTACGCGGGCTACTGCGCGGAATTCGGCTTGGTCGCTTCGCGCGGCAGCGACTTCCACAGCCCGGAAGAGAGCCATATGGACCTGGGCAAACTGCCCGACCTGCCCGGCAGCGTCACGCCGGTGTGGGAGCTGCTCCAATCGCGCATCCTGCAGTGACGACAGAGCCACCGCGCTATGCGCCCGCGCAGGCCGCGCTGGGCATCGCCTTTCTGGTCCTGGCCACCGCCTTCTTTGCCGTGCTGGACACCACCGTGAAGTACGTCGGCGCCTTCGTGCCGGTGCTCATGGCCGTGTGGTTTCGCTACGCCTTTCACGCGGTGCTGGTCACGGCGGTCATGCTGCCCGTGCGCGGTCGCAGCCTGGTGAAGACCGGCCATCCGCGCTTTCAGGTGCTGCGTGGCACGTTGCTGCTCGCGGTGAGCGCCATCTCGTTCGTGGCCTTGCAGTACATGCCGGTGGGCGAGTTCACGGCCATCGTCATGATCACGCCGCTGGTGGTCACGCTGCTGGCCGCGCTCTTCCTGCGCGAGCGCGTGCCGCCACTGCGCTGGGTGCTGGTGTTTGGCGGATTTGCCGGCGCGCTGCTGGTGGTGCAACCGGGCGGTGACGTGATCGGCTGGGCCAGCCTGTTGCCGCTGATCATGGTGTTCACCTACGCCTGGTTCCAGATCCTCACCAGCAAGATGGCGCGCACCGAAGACCCCATGACCATGCACTTCTACACCGGCTGGGTGGGCGCGCTGGTGGCCAGCCTGGCGCTGCCTTTCGTGTGGCAGGCCATCCCCGATGTGCGCACATTCGCCCTGCTGTGCCTGATCGGCCTCATGGGCACGGTGGGTCACTTTCTGCTGATCCTGGCCTTCAAACGCACGCAGGCATCCACGCTCACGCCCTACCTGTATGGCCAGATCGGTTTTGCCATGTTCTGCGGCTGGGTGGTGTTCGGCCACGTGCCGGGGCGGCTGGAGCTGTTGGGCATTGCGATGATTGTGTTGTGCGGCGCCACCGCCAGCTGGCTCACCGCGCGCGACCGGCGACTGCCGGTGGAACAGCCCGAAGCGTGAGCAGGAACACAATTGCGCCATGTCCCAGCTGTTTGAAGTCCACCCCGAAAATCCGCAACCGCGCCTGCTCAAGCAGGCCGTGCAGCTGCTCGAGCGCGGGGGTGTGCTGGCCGTGCCCACCGATTCGAGCTACGCGCTGGTGTGCCACCTCGACGACAAAACCGCAGCCGACCGCCTGCGCCGCATCCGGCAGGTGGACGACAAGCACCACCTCACGCTCATTTGCCGCGACCTGAGCGAACTCGCCAGCTACGCGCGCGTCGACAACCGCCAGTACCGCTTGCTCAAGCTCGCGACGCCCGGGCCCTACACCTTCATATTGGAGGCCAGCAAAGAGGTACCGCGGCGCCTGAGCCATCCTTCGCGCAAGACCATCGGCCTGCGGGTTCCCGAACACAAGGCGCTGCTGGAGCTGCTTGGACTGCACGGCGCGCCACTGCTGTCCACCACGCTGATCCTGCCCGGCCAGACCGACCCACTCAACGATGCCCAGGAGATCCGCGAGCGCCTGCAGCACGAGCTGGCCGGCGTGATCGATGCCGGCGCCTGCGCGCTGGAGCCCACCACGGTGATTGACCTCACGTCCATGGGCAACGGTGGTGAGCCGGAAGTGATTCGCCAGGGCCAGGGCGCCCTCGCCCCGCTGGGGCTCTGAGTCGCCCTGCCGGGAGCGATCGCCCACTCTGGGACAATACGCGTTTGCCCCCAGCGCACCCGCCATGGATTTCGCCCAGATCGTTCAAACCGTCGCCCTCTACGCCATCCCGGTGTTGTTCGCCATCACGCTGCACGAGGCAGCGCACGGATACGCGGCCAGGCACTTCGGCGACCGCACGGCAGAACTCATGGGCCGGATCACACTGAACCCGGTCAAACACATCGACCCGATCGGCACCATCGCGATGCCGCTCATTCTTTACTTCGCCACCGCAGGCGCCTTCCTGTTCGGCTACGCCAAGCCGGTTCCGGTCAATTTCGGACGGCTGCGCAACCCCAAGCGCGACATGGTGTGGGTGGCCCTGGCCGGGCCAGGTGCCAACCTGTTTCAAAGCATCGCCTGGACGATCCTGCTTTACGTGCTGGTGGCCACTGGCGTGGAAGAACAGTTCTTCCTTCAGATGTGCCGCGCAGGCGTGCTGGTGAACCTGGTCATGTTCGCCTTCAACCTCTTTCCTCTGCCTCCGCTGGACGGCGGCCGCATTCTGGTGGGCCTGCTGCCGCTGCGCCAGGCCGAGCTGGTCTCGCGCATTGAGCCCTGGGGCTTCTTCATCGTGATGGCGCTGGTCATCAGCGGTGTGGTGGGCAACCTGTGGCTGCGCCCGCTGATGATGCTGACCGAAAGCGCCATCCAGGTGCTGCTAACACCCCTGCGCATGCTGATCCTCTGAACCTGACCATGAAAACCCAACGCGTCCTCACCGGCATCACCACCTCGGGCACGCCCCACCTGGGCAACTACGTGGGCGCTGTGCGTCCCACGGTTCGCGCCAGCCGGCTGGCCGAGGTCGAGAGCTTTTATTTCCTGGCCGACTATCACGCGCTCATCAAGGTGGGCGAGCCCGCGCGCGTGCAGCGCTCCACGCTGGAAATCGCCGCCACATGGCTGGCCTGCGGGCTCGATCCGGACAAGGTCACTTTCTACCGCCAGTCCGACATTCCCGAGATCCCCGAGCTGACCTGGTTCCTCACCTGCGTCACCGGCAAGGGCGTGCTCAACCGCGCGCACGCCTACAAGGCCTCGGTCGACAAGAACAACGCCGCCAACGTGGACCCGGACGCCGGCGTGACCGCTGGCCTGTTCATGTATCCGGTGCTGATGGCGGCCGACATCCTGATGTTCAACGCGCACAAGGTGCCGGTGGGGCGCGACCAGATCCAGCACATTGAAATGGCGCGCGACATCGCAGCCAGCTTCAACCACCTCTACGGCGAGCACTTCACGCTGCCCGAGGCTGCCATTGAAGACCACGTGGCCACGCTCCCCGGACTCGATGGCCGCAAGATGAGCAAGAGCTACGACAACACCATCCCGCTGTTTGCGCCGCGCGATCAGTTGAAGAAACTCATCATGGGCATCGTGACCGACTCGCGCGCACCGAGCGAGCCCAAGTCCACCGACAACTCGGCCCTCTTCCAGCTCTACCAAGCCTTCGCCACACCGGACGAGACTGCCTCGCTGGCCCAGGCCTATGCCGACGGTATTGCTTGGGGCGATGCCAAGCAGGTCTTGTTCGAGCGGCTGGACCAGGAAATTGCGCCCATGCGGTCGGTCTACGACGAACTCATCCAGGAACCTGCGCGCATCGAAAAGACCCTCAAAGCCGGCGCCGACAAGGCCCGCGCCATCGCCACCCCGTTCACCGCGCGGCTTCGCCACGCGGTGGGTCTGAGGCCACTTCAAGCCGTGGCGGCGCCCGCGGCCAACAAGACGGGCAAGGCAAGCGCACCCGCCTTCAAGCAATACCGCGAGCAGGACGGCCTCTTCTATTTCAAGTTGGTGGATGCCCAAGGCAACGTGCTGTTGCAAAGCATCGGTTTTGCCGCTCCGCGCGACGCCGCCCAGGCGATGTCGAAGCTGCAACGAGAAGGCAGTGCCGCGCTGGATGCGTCCGCCAGCCAGATCGCCATGCGCGCAGAAGCCAGCGCTTTGGACGCTGCATTGCGGTTCTTCAGCGCGCCAAGTGCCTGAGTCCGCGCCTTCTGGACGTTTGTATGAAGCTGCAAAGCGTCGCTTTCGTGGCAGCCGTTGCCTGAAACACCGGCTGTGTACCATCGGCGTACCATATGGGGTATCCGGGTCCAAGACGTTCGCGGGCATCCATACCGTGCCGCAAGTCCCATTTGAGGCTCGATTTCGCCGGAGGCCGCTATCGCCAAAGCTCCAACTTGTCGATATGCTCTTTAGTTGAAACCATTTATTACCAGCACAGTCCGTTATGAGTATTTTTGTTATTGACGATCATCCACTCATGCGCGAAGCGGTCGTCATGCTGCTTCGCCGCCTGCGTGCATCCACTCAGGTGATCGAACTCGAACGACTGGCTTCGGTGAGCAAGGCCATCGCGGAACACGGCGAACCCGAGTTGGTCTGCCTCGACCTCAAACTGCCCGACACCAACGGAGTCTCGGGCGTGCGCGAAGTCAGGCAAATGCTGCCAGACACCTCGCTGATCGTATTGTCCGCGTCACCGTCTTCGGATTACGAAGACCTGGCCCGGGAAGCCGGCGCCGACGCGTATGTTGAGAAGTCGGCAGGAGCAGCGCAGATTGCCAAAGTGTTGCGCGAGTTTCTGGCCGAAGAGGTGGAAGACGAGAACGCACCCACCATTCCCGACAAACTGTCCAAGCGCCAGAAACAACTGTTGGTCATGCTGGACCGGGGACTGAGCAACCGCGACATTGCCGAACAGCTCCAGATCAGCGAACACACCGTCAAGGTGCACCTGTGGCGCCTGTTCCGCCGACTCAACGTCAAGAGCCGCTCGCAGGCCAGCCACCTGGCACGCACCGCCGGCCTGCTCGATCTCTGAAACGGTTCCCGCCCTGGCCTGTGATCAGGCCGGGCCGCCCTGCACCACCGTCGGTGCGGGCAGTCCGATGGGCTCTTGCTGGGTGAAGGCAGGCAGCATCACCCGGAACACACTGCCCCGGTTCGCCTCCGAGCTCAGGGCCAGCTGATAGCCCATCAGCGAGGCCAGCTTCGACACGATGGTCAAGCCCAGACCCAGGCTGTCCTCGGTGCCCTGGTGTTGCGACACCCTGAAAAACTCCTGAAAGATCGCCTGCTGGTGCTCGCGAGCGATGCCCACGCCGGTGTCCCACACTTCAAACACCAGCATGTCCTCTCGATGGCGCAAGGCCAGCAACACGCCGCCCTGGTGGGTGTGTCTCAGGGCGTTTGACACCAGATTGCCGAGGATGCGGCGCAGCACCACCGGGTCCGACCACAAGGTTGTGGGTCGCGTGTGCGAACGCAAGCGAAGCGACTTGCCCACCGCCACCGGTTCGAACTGAAGCGACAAGTCGGCGAAGAGCTTCTCCACATCCACGTGCTGCAGCCGCACCTTGTAGTTGCCCGCGTCGATACGCGTCAGGTCGAACAATGAATCGAACAATTCGTTGATCGCGCGCGTGGACTGCAGGATTCGCGGCGCGATGTCGCGCGCCATCTCAGGCTCGGTGGCCAGCCAATCGGCGTAAAGACTCAAGGCGTGAACGGGCTGGCGCAGATCGTGCGCGGCCGACGCCAGAAACCGGTTTTTGGTGGCCACCGCACGCAAGGAGGCCCGCGTCTGCAAGGTCAACGAGTCGATCAGCTCCTGGTTGGAGAACTGCAGCTCGAAACTGGCGCGGTGCACCTCGTGCATGCGCGTGCCCGTCATGAAGAGCAAACCCCAGAAGGCCACCAGCAGCGCCGTGAGCACCAGCCCCGTCTGCAAAGAACCAGCAGGTTGCGGCAGCGCCAACATCACGATCACCAGACTCATGAGCACCGAGAACATGAGCGCGTTGGCGTAGGAGCGGTACACCGGCAGGTAGGCACTGAAAGCGGTGAGCGTGAGCAGCCCCTGCCCAAGCACCACCAGCGCACACACGAACTGGGTGGAAACCGGCGCCTGCTGATAGCTCAACAACACCGGCCCACCCCACAGCAGCGCCATGGCAACCCACGTCCAGTGGTATCGGTTGATGAAGGTGATGCGCTGCGGCCCTTCGAGGCTGTCGTGGCGCAGGCGGTAGATGCCGATCAGGCGGTAGCGGTACACCAGCATCGCCATCATCAGCCCGATCCAGACCAGCAGTCCAACCGTGTTGACCTCGCCCGCCATCATGAACACCAGCACTGGCAACGACAGCATGGCCGCCAGCAGCGACGTCCCCATGTTGTCCATCAACACACCGATGAGCTGTGAGTTGACCCAGTGATCTCGCACCTCGGGCGAGGCCGGCATGTGCTGGTAAGTCGCGGGTTGGGTATCGACGAGCATGGGCGGTGAGAAGCGGCGGTGGGGCATTGTCTCACCGGCTTGGCGCGATGGGTGAGCCGGCTTCAAGCGCCCAAGTGCCTGCTATACTCGCGGGTTCGCGACGTAGACCGACACCGGAGAGGTGGCAGAGTGGTCGAATGTACCTGACTCGAAATCAGGCGTACCGCAAGGTACCGTGGGTTCGAATCCCACCCTCTCCGCCAGACACAAAAAAGCCCCGCACCAGCGGGGCTTTTTCTTTGGGCGACACCTTTCGATCTCAAGCCGGGGTCAGACGCTCCAGTCCACCCAGGTACGGACGCAGCACCTCGGGCACGGTCACGCTGCCGTCGGCGTTCTGGAAGTTCTCCAGCACGGCCACGAGCGCACGGCCCACGGCCAGGCCCGACCCGTTGAGGGTGTGCACGAGTTCGTTCTTGCCCTGCGCATTCTTGAAGCGCGCCTGAAGGCGACGCGACTGGAAGGCTTCGCAATTGGAGACCGAACTGATCTCGCGGTAGGTGCCTTGGGCAGGCACCCACACTTCCAGGTCGTGCGTGCGGGTAGCACCAAAGCCCATGTCGCCGGTGCAAAGCGCGAGCACGCGGTAGGGCAGGCCGAGCTTCTGCAGCACAGCTTCGGCGTGGCCAGTCATGGCTTCCAAGGCTTCGTAGCTTTTGTCGGGATGCACGATCTGCACCATCTCGACCTTGTCGAACTGGTGCTGGCGAATCATGCCGCGCGTGTCGCGTCCGGCGCTGCCGGCTTCGGACCGGAAGCACGGCGTGTGCGCGGTGAGCTTGATGGGCAGGTCGGCTTCGGCCACCACCGTGTCGCGGACGACGTTGGTCAGCGTCACTTCGCTGGTGGGAATGAGGTAGAGGGCCTGCATGTCGGGCACGGCCTCGCCTTCCTGGCCACCCTTCTTCACCGCGAACAGATCGCCTTCGAACTTGGGCAACTGGCCTGTGCCACGCAAAGTGTCGGCGTTGACGATGTACGGCGTGTAGCACTCGGTGTAGCCGTGCTCCTGGGTCTGCACGTCCAGCATGAACTGCGCGAGCGCCCGGTGCAGGCGTGCGATGGGGCCGCGCATGAAGGTGAAGCGCGAGCCGGCGAGCTTGGTGCCGGTCGCGAAATCGAGCCCGAGTGGCTCGCCCACGTCCACATGGTCGCGCACGTCGAAGTCGAAAACGCGCGGAGTGCCCCAGCGGCGCAGCTCCACGTTGCCATGTTCGTCGCTGCCCACCGGCACGCTCTCGTGGGGCAGGTTCGGCACGGCTTGCAGCAGGGCGTGCAGCTCGGCCTGAATCACCTCCAGCCGGGCTGCCGACGCGTCGAGCTCGACTTTCAGCGCGCCCACCTGGGCCATCACGGCGTCGGCCTCGGCGTGTTGGCCCTTGCCCTTGAGCATGCCGATCTGTTTGCTCAGCGAATTGCGCTGGCTTTGCAGCTCTTCGGTGCGGGTCTGCAGCGTCTTGCGCTCGGTCTCCAGGGCTTGGTAAGCGGCCACGTCCAGAAACGGCTGTGGGCTCTTGCGCGTTTCAAGTCGCGCGACGACCCCGGGGAGGTCTTTTCTCAGTTGAACGATGTCTAGCATGCGTCGATTGTAGGTTTGGGCCGGCGGTGCCCCGGCGCTCAGCGCAGGTGCTGCAGGGGTGCGGCGTCTTCGCCGTCCATCTTCAGGCCCTTGGGCAGAGGGAACTTGATGGTTTCGGTCAGGCCGTCCATGGTGCGCACGGAAATGGCGCCCAGCGCCTTGATGCGTTCGATCACCTGACGCACCAGGATCTCGGGCGCTGAGGCGCCCGCGGTCAGGCCCACGCGGCGCTTGCCTTCGAACCACTCGGCCTTCAGCTCTTCAGCGCTGTCGACCATGTAGCTCACCGTGCCGAGCTTGATGGCGACCTCGCGCAGGCGGTTGCTGTTGGAGCTGGTGGGGCTGCCCACCACGATCACGATGTCGACCTGAGGGCTCAACAGCTTCACCGCGTCTTGCCGGTTCTGCGTGGCGTAACAAATGTCTTGCTGCTTGGGCTCGCGCACCTGGGGAAAGCGCGCCTTCACGGCATTGAGAATCTCCGCCGCGTCGTCCACCGACAAGGTGGTCTGCGTCACCACCGCGAGCTTGGTCGTCTGCGCGGGCGACACGTGCGCCACGTCGGCGACGTCTTCCACCAGGTGAATGCCGCTCTCCAGCTGGCCCATGGTGCCCTCCACCTCGGGATGGCCTTTGTGGCCGATCATGATGAACTCGAAGCCCTCGCGGTGCAGCTTGGCCACCTCCACGTGCACCTTGGTCACCAGCGGGCAGGTGGCGTCAAAAATGTGAAAGCCACGTTGTTTCGCTTCGTCCTGAATGGCCTTGCTCACGCCGTGGGCCGAAAACACCAGCGTGGCACCCGCCGGCACGTCGGACAGCTCTTCGATGAAGATCGCGCCCTTGGCCTTCAGGTCGTTGACCACATAGGTGTTGTGCACGATCTCGTGGCGCACATAGATGGGCCGGCCAAATTTGGTGAGCGCACGCTCCACGATTTCGATGGCGCGGTCCACACCCGCGCAGAAACCACGCGGTTCGGCCAGAACAATTTCTTGCGACATCGGCATCACAGCACCCCGATCAGTTGCACCTCGAACCGCACCGGCTGGCCGGCGAGGGGGTGGTTGAAGTCGAACAACACCGCGCCGTCTTCGCGCACCTGCACCGCCGCCCCTGCGTAGCTGCCCAGCCCGTCGGGCGTGGGGAACTGCACCACGTCGCCCGCCACATACCGTTCATGCGGATCGCCGAGTTCGCTCAGCAGCTTGCGCGCCACCCACTGCACCATCTCGGGCTGGCGCTCGCCAAAGGCTTCGCCCGCGGCCAGCTCGATGACGGTGTGGGCGCCCTCTTCCAGGCCCATCAGGCGCTGCTCGATCGCGGGCGAGAGTTCGCCCATGCCCAAGCTCAGCGTGGCAGGTTTGCCGGCAAAGGTGTCGATGATCACCTGCCCCTGCGGACCGGACATGCGGTAGTGCAGGGTGAGGAAGGAGCCTTCTTGGACTTGGGGCATGAGAGGGGTGGAGAGCATGGACAGGAGTGTGGCGCACAGCGCCCCGAACCGGGGCACTGTGCGAGGCGTTGACCCCGTATTGTAAAAAGCGGGCTGAATCAGGGAGGAAATTGCATGGATGGCCTTTTCATGGTGGGGCTCAAGAGCCTGCCGCTGGATGCGCGACCGCGCGAAAAACTGCTGGCCCGCGGGCCGGCCTCGCTCAGCGACGTGGAGCTGCTGGCCCTGCTGTTGCGCACCGGCATCCGCGGCAAACACGTGGTGCAGCTCGCCCAGGAGCTGCTGGAGCACTTTGGTGGCATGGCCGGCCTGCTGCACACCAGCGCCGAGGCGCTCAAGCAGATCAAGGGCCTGGGCCCGGCCAAACGCGCCGAGGTGTTGGCCGTGCTCGAACTCGCCCGCCGCGCCCTCACCCAGCGCCTGCAGGAAAAGACCCTGATGGAGAACCCCCAGGCGGTGCGCGAATACCTGCAGCTGCAGCTTGGTGGCCGCCAGCACGAGGTGTTTGCCGTTCTTTTCCTTGACACACAGAACCGCTTGGTGGCACTCGAAGAGTTGTTTCGCGGCACCCTGACGCAAACCAGCGTGTACCCGCGCGAGGTGGTGCTGCGCGCCCTGCACCACCACGCCGCGGCCGTGGTGCTGGCGCACAACCACCCCAGCGGCACCGCCCTGCCCTCACGCGCAGACGAAGCCCTCACCGCCACGCTCAAGTCGGCACTGGCGTTGGTGGACGTGAAGGTGCTCGACCACTTCATCGTCACGCGCAACCACGCCGCGTCCATGGCCGAGATGGGTCTGATCTGACCCCGCAAGGTTGATCGCAGACCCCCCACGCCCAAGGCGAACGCTCCGTCACAATCGCGCCATGAAAGTCAACACGCTGGCCGACCTCAAAGCGCTCAAACGCGCCATGGCCGAGCGTGCGGCGGCCGAAGCCATCCAGCGCGAGGCGCAGCGCCAGGCCGAGCTCTTGCGCGAACGCGAACGCCGCCTCTTCACCCACGCCGTGGGACCGGTGCAGGCCATCGCCGACCCGGGCCGCATTGAGCCGCGCCCGGTGCCGGTGCAACCCCTGCCCGTGCAGCGGCAGCTCGACGAAGCGTCGGTGATGCGCGAGGCGCTGTCCGACGAGTTCGACATCGAGACCCTGCTGCACACCGACGAGATGCTGAGCTACCGCTGCCCGGGCATCGGGCCGGACGTGATGCGCAAGCTGCGCGATGGCAGCTGGAGCATCCAGCGCCAGATTGACCTGCACGGTTTGCGCACCGACGAAGCCCGCGAAGCGCTGGGCCGCTTCATCCGCGAAGCCCACCAGCAAGGCCTGCGCTGCGTGCGCGTGGTGCACGGCAAAGGCCTGGGCTCACCCGGCCGCACCCCGGTACTGAAAAACCGTGTGCTGCGCTGGCTGGTGCAGAAGAGCGAGGTGATGGCGTTTGTTCAGGCTCGGCCGGCCGAAGGCGGGGCCGGGGCGCTGGTGGTGTTGCTGCGGTCGGGGTGAACCAACCCGGAGTGGCTTTTCACCTCGTGACTGGCCTGTTGGGCTGGTGTTCTTGATTCTGTGACCGAACGCATTGAAAGCCATCCATGAACAAACGCCTGACAAACATTGGCCTCATCGCAGCCGGCCTCATGAACATTGGCGGCGTGCTCGTCTTTTCACGGGGGTTCACCAACACGGCCATCAACCAGGCCGACCCAGTGGTGATGTCGAACTTCGGCCTTCTGATGATTGTGGTGTGGGGCCTGGCTTACCTGGGTGCTGCGACCGTCACATCGAGCATCCGATGGATCGCCGGTGCATTCGCCGTGGAGAAACTCGTTTATGTCGTTGTCTGGTGCAAATGGCTGTCGGCAAACAGCCTCGCAGAGCTCTATGCAAAGGATTTGTTTGCGGGCGTGTTTTTCAGCATCTACGGCGCCAACGACTTGGTGTTCATGTTGTTCTTCGCCTGGGTCTTCTTCCTGAAGCAACCTTCCAGATAGGGCGCGACCATCGCCCCGTGCGCCATGCCGATGGCCAAGACCGGGCGTCTATCCCGGAGAATTCCGCATCCAGTCGGCCGTCTGGAAAAAGCTGGTCTTGAGGCGCTCGCGCAGCACCGCGTCCACGCCCGTCTCGCCCATCGCCTGGTCCATGCAGGCCAGCCACTGGTCGCGTTCCTGCACGCCGATGGAGAACGGCATGTGGCGCATGCGCAAGCGGGGGTGGCCGAATTGTTCGGTGTAGAGCTGCGGGCCGCCGAGCCAGCCGCAGAGGAACCAGAACAGTTTTTGGCGCGCGTCGGCCAGCGTGTTGCCGTGGGCTGCGCGAAGCTCGGCGTAGCCGGGCTCGATGTCCATCAGGTCATAGAAGCGGTCGACCAGGGCACGGACTTTTTCTTCGCCACCGATCCATTCAAACGGTGTGGCGAACGGCGCGGGTTCTTGAATCTCGGTCGTCATGCTGCGGCCTTGCGCAAGGTTTCCACCACGGGGGTGCGCAACACGCTGCGCAACCCCCACCAGCCGGCCAGCAGCGCCAGCACGGCGCCGGCCAGCGCGCCGCCCAGCGGCACCCACGGCGAGGCGGTCCAGGAGAACTGGAACACGTAGCGCGCGAGCGCCCAGCCCACTGCCACGGCCACGCTGGAAGCGAGGAAGCCAGCCAACAGGCCCACGCCCAGCAGCTCGATGCGCTGCACCTGGCGCAGCAACCTGGAGCCCGCGCCCACCGCGCGCAGGATGGCGAACTCGCGTTCACGCTCGCCGCGGGTGGCGGTGATGGCGGCCAGCAGCACCACCAAGCCGGCGGCCAGCGTGAAGGCGAACAAAAACTCCACCGCGCTGATGACCTGGCCCAACACACGCTGCACCTGCGCGATGGTCTGGCTCATGTCGACGTTGGTGATGTTGGGAAACTGGCGCACCAGCGTGTTGTCGAAACTGGCACCGGCGGCGCTCGCGCCATCGGGCGCGCGGAATGCGCTGATGAAGCTCACCGGCACGTTGGGCACGTTGGCCAGCGGAAACACCACGAAGAAATTGACCCGCATGGAACCCCAGTCCACCTTGCGCAGGCTGGTGATGCGGCCTTCGGTCAGCTGGCCGCCGATGTCGAAGCCCAGGCGGTCGCCCAACTTCAAACCCAATGTCTCGGCCAAGCCTTCTTCCACGCTCACGGCATCGGCTTCGTTGTCGGTCCATTTGCCAGCCACCACGGGGTTGTTGTCGGGCCTCGTGGCGGTGTTGGAGAGGTTGAACTCGCGGTCCACCAGGCGGGCAGCGCGGTCGTCGGTGTAGTCCTCGGGCTTCACGGCCGCACCGTTGATGCTGACCAGTCGGCCCCGGATCATGGGGTACCAGTCGAAGCGCTCCACACCGGCGGTGCGCAGCGCCTGCTGGAACTCGGCGCCCTGCTCGGGCTGCACGTTGATGACGAAGCGGTTGGGTGCGTCGGGCGGGGTGGCATTGCGCCAGCTGGAGATCAGGTCGGTACGCAGCAGCACCAGCAGCACCAGTGCGAGCAGGCCCACCGAGAGCGCGCTGATCTGCACCACGGCGTAGGCTGGGCGGGCCGACAGCTGGCGCGTGGCCATGACGAGGGCGCGCGGCGCGGTGGCTTCGTTCACGCTGGCGCGCAGCAGGCGCACGGCGGCGTAACTCGCAGCGGCAAACAGCAGCACGGCTGCGGCGAAGCCGCCCACCGCTATGCCGCCCAGCAGCAGGTCGCGGCTGGCGGCCAGCAGCAGCGCGGCAAAGCCTGCCATGCCCAGCGCCAGCACGGCCAGCGTGGCGGGCTTGAGCTGGCCCACGTCGCGGCGGATCACGCGCAGAGGTGGCACCTTGGCCAGCTGCAGCACCGGGGGCAGCCCAAAGGCCATCATGAGGGTGAGGCCCATGCCCAGGCCGAGCAGCACCGGCGTGATGCCGGGCGGCGGCAGGCTGGCTTCGACCAGGCCCGCGAGCAGCACCACGAACACATGGTGCACCGCGTAGCCGATGGCCACGCCCAAGGCGCTGGCGAACAGACCGACGAGGGCGAACTCGAGTGTGTACGCGCGCGCCATGGTGCCCTGCGAGAGGCCGAGCACGCGCAGCATGGCGCAGTCGTCCAGGTGCCGCTGCGCGAAGCCGCGGGCGGCGATGGCCACGGCCACGGCGCACAAGAGCGCGGCCAGCAGCGCCACGAGGTTGAGGAATTTTTCGGCGCGCTCCAGGGTCTGCTGCATTTCGGGCCGCCCGCCTTCGAGCGACTCCAGGCGGATGCCTCGCACGCCGGGCTTGGCCACCTCGGCCTGCGCCCACTGGTTGAAGCGTGCCACCCGGGCTTCGTCGCCCACCACGGCCAGGCGGTAGTTGAGTCGGCTGGCGGGCTGCACCAGGCCGGTGGCGGGCAAATCCGCGTTGTTGATCATCACTCGCGGCGCGAAGCTCATGAAGCCGGCGCCCCGGTCGGGTTCCACCACGATCACGCGGGCGATGGTGAGCGAGGCGTCGCCCAGCAGCAGCGGCTGGCCCATCTGCAGGTTCAAGGACACCAGCAGCGCGGCGTCGACCCAGGCGGTACCTGGCGCGGGAATCTCGCGCGTGGGCGCGTCGGCAGCGGTGGGCGACTCGGCCACGCGCAAGCTGCCGCGCAGCGGGTAGCCCTCGCCCACCGATTTCAAAGCCACCAGGCGGGCGGCACCGCCCTCTTCGTCGCGAGCGCGGCCCATGGTGGGAAAGCCCAGCGTCTGGGCCACGGTCAGCCCCAGCTCACGCGCCTGCGCCTCGAAGCTTGGCGGTGGCGTGTTGTCGCTGCTGATCACCACGTCGCCCCCGATGAGCGCCCGCGCGTCGCGCGACAGGCCCCCCTGCAGCCGGTCGGCAAAGAATCCCACCGCCGACAAGGCCGCCACCGCGAGCGTCACCGCCAACATCAGCAAACGCAGCTCACCGGCGCGCCAGTCGCGGGTGAGGGAAGACCAGCCCAGAGTCCAGAAGCGGATGGGCAGGGAGGTGGTGGGCTGGGTCATGGTGTGGGGTTGGAGAGCCCGTGGCCCTGTGGGTTCACTTCGTTCCAAAAATCCGGTCGCCGGCGTCGCCGAGACCGGGAACGATGTAGCCGTGTTCGTTCAGGCCGCGGTCCACCGCCGGCGTGTAGATCGGCACATCGGGGTGCGCGTCATGGAAGGTCTTGATGCCCTCGGGGCAAGTGACCAGGCACACGAAACGGATCGAGCGCGGGCCGGTCTTCTTTAGCCGGTCCACCGCGGCCACGGCCGAGTTGCCGGTGGCCAGCATGGGGTCGAGCACGATCACATCGCGCTCGTGCATGTCCTGCGGCATCTTGAAGTAGTACTCCACCGCCTTGAGCGTGGCCGGGTCGCGGTACAGGCCGATGTGGCCCACGCGCGCACCCGGGATGACCTGCAGCATGCCGTCGAGAAAACCGTTGCCCGCCCGCAGGATGGAGGCGAGCACGACCTTCTTGCCGTCGATGACCCGCGAGGTCATCTTCTCCAGCGGAGTCTCGATTTCGATCTCCTGCATCGGCATGTCGCGCGTGATTTCATAAGCCAGCAAGGCGCTGAGCTCGTGCACGAGTTCGCGAAAGCTCTTGGTGCTGGTGTCCTTGCGGCGCATCAGCGTGAGCTTGTGCTGCACCAGGGGGTGGTCAATGACGTGGACGTCTCGGCTCATGGGGAATCTCTCGGCAAAAAAAGTGAACCGAGTTTATGCCCGAACCCCAGGGCACACGCTGCGTGAGGGCGGTCAGGAAGCGCTGACAGCGCGCTCCCGGGCGGCAGGTGCCGGCGGTGGCACCGCGTCAAGCACCAGACGCTCGGGGTGGGTGTAGCACAGGAAGTGCTTGTTGGTGGCCCGACCAATGGTGCACAGGCCCACGCGCTGCGCCACGTCCAGGCCCATCTGCGTGATGCCGCTGCGCGAGACCACCACCGCCACCCCCATCTGGGCCGACTTGATGACCATCTCGCTCGTCAAGCGGCCGGTCGTGTAGAAGATCTTGTCGCCTGCGGGCAGGCCGGTTTGAAGCGGAATCCAGCCGGCAATGGTGTCCACCGCGTTGTGGCGGCCCACGTCTTCCACAAACAATTGCAGGTTTTCACCCAGGAACAGCGCACACGCATGCACCGAGCCGGCCGACTTGTAGGTGCTCTCCTTGAGGCGGATCGCGTTGACGATGGCGTAGAGCTGTGACTGGCGCAGGACCATGCTGGACGGCAGCTGGATGCTGTCGATCTCGTCCATGAGGTTGCCGAACACGCTGCCCTGGCCACACCCGGTGGTGACCACGCGCTTGGAGGTGCGCTCTTCGATGTGGTCGATGCCGTGTCGGGTCTTGACCGAGGCCGCTCCCACCTCCCAGTCCACGGTGATCGACTCGATCTCGTTGGCAGAGGCGATCAGGCGCTGGTTGAGCAAATACCCCAGCACCAGCCACTCGGGGTGCGCGCCCAGTGTCATGAGCGTCACCAGCTCGCGCTTGTCCACATAGACCGTGAGATCGCGCTCGGCGGGAATGAAGATCGACTCGCGCTCCCCATGCTGGTTCATGACCTCGACTTCGCGGGTCAGCGGTGCACGGGCATGGGTGAGGTGGGGCAAAGGCATGGCGGCAGACTACAGCAGATTCAATGGCAACAAAGTCAAAGGGCCGGCACCCGAAGGCGCGGCCCTTTCAAACCCAAACAATCCGGCGAGGATTTGCGCTGGGGCGGATCACTTGCCGGTGGTGGTGGCAGCAGGCGCTTTGCCACTGGGCGGGCTGGCCGCCGTGGTGGACGGTGAATGGGCGCCCGCCGCTTCGACCGGCTTGGCCACGGCCACCGCAGCCACAGCCACGTAGGTGAACGGGCCTGGGTCGGCACACGGTGGCAGCGCCACAGCAGGCTTGACGGACTTGCTGGTGGACGCAGCGGTCTTGAAGTAGTTGCCGGCCGCACGGTCCATGGACAGGCAGAGCTTGTAGTTGTCGACCTTGGCGGCCCAGGCGGTCTTGGCCTTGGCTTCCTCGGCCTTGGCTTTGGCTTCGTCGGTCAACACGGGCGCGGGCAGCTTGGCGAACACGGACGTGGCCAGCAGCATCGACAGGCACAAAAGGCTGCGTTTCATGGGATTTCCTTGTCTCAGAGAAAGTGGGAGCGGTCAGGCGGCGCGCGGTGCATCGCTGGTCGCAGCGGCCGCGGCCGTGCGGTGCGCCGGGATCTTGCCGGCCTTGATGTCGTCGTACCAGAGCTCGTGGTGCTCCTTGGCCCAGGTCTCGTCCACATAGCCGGTCTTCATGGCTTTGTAGGCGCCTTCCATGCCGATGGTGCCCATGTAGATGTGGCCCAGGAACATGGCCATCATCAGGATGGTCGCCACCCCGTGGATCATGCTGGCCACCTGCATGTTGGCGCGGGTGTACTCCACGGCCGGCACGATCTTGTCGAGGAACACGCCGGAGCCCACCACGATCAGGCCCAGGAAGAACACGCCACCCCAGAACACGACCTTCTCGCCCGCATTGAACCGGTGCGAAGGCACTTCAGCGCCTCCAAAGAGTCCGCCTGCCTTCATGATCCAGGCGAAGTCTTCCTTGCTCGGCCAGTTGTCCTTGAGGAAGGTGAAGAAGACCACCGCCAGCGACACCGCGAACAGCGGGCCGGCAAAGTTGTGCATGTTTTTCAGTGCGTAGGTCAGCCAGCCAAACAGCGTGCTGCCGATGATGGGCAGCAGGAAGAACTTGCCGAATGCCATCACCACACCCGACACCGCCAGCACCACGAAGGTGATGGCGTTGATCCAGTGCGCTGCACGCTCCACATACGTGAAGCGCTCAATGACACGGCCGGTCTCGCTGCCGTGCAGCTTGATCGTGCCCTTGCCGAAATAGAACAGCGCCAGCGCAACCACGGCGATCAGCAACAACGAACCACCGTAAGGAATGATCCAGTTGTTGCGCACCTGGCGCCAGGCTTCACCTGCGTTGGTGAAGCGTGAGCCCGGGTACTGCACAAAGCCCTGGATCATGTTGCCGGACTCGAGGTACGGCAGGCTCGAATAGCCCGTGACACCCTTGCCCACGTCGCGCCACATGGGCGCGTTGTTGCCGGGCTGGACCTTGCCGCGCTCGGCGTTGGTCTGCTCGCTGTACTTGGGGTCGGTGGATGCGTCGGGCGCGATCTCGAAGATGTTGGCGCTCTTGATGCCCCCCTGCTGGGTGGCGGCCGGCGCAGTCACGGCTGGCGGCGCCAGGTCGTCCTGCGAAGTGGCCGGCTTCACGGCTTGTGCGCTGGCCATGCCCGCGCTCAGCGCGAACAAGGCCGCCGCCAGCACAGCGGGCGATGCGAGCTGGCGAAAGCCAGCGGTCAAAAACCGTTGCATACAGCGTTCCTTGTCACTTGGGCATGCGGGTGTAGTCGTTTTGCCCGTACTGGGCGCGCGACTTGAGCTGCTGTTCCCAGCTGGTCTTGTCGCCCACACTCCAGCCACCTTGGGCGTACTGGCTCTTGCCCACGCCGGTGTAAGGCGCGCCGTCCTGCTTGACGCCGGCGCCATTCATTTCCTGCGGCTGGTCGCCACAGGCCACCAGGCCCAGCGTCAACGCTGCAGCTGCCATGGAGAAGGTGAAACGCTGGCTCATGATTTGGTCCCTTGTGCGGTGCCGTACGCGGTGCCCCAGCCCCAGACTTCGGCACCTTTGCCGCGGGTCAGCACGCGGCTGCGGAAGATATCGGCCACCACGTCGCCGTCGCCAGCGAGCAGGGCTTTGGTAGAGCACATCTCGGCGCAAGCTGGCAGCTTGCCTTCGGCCAGGCGGTTGCGGCCGTACTTCTCGAACTCGTCCTGGCTGCCGTGGGCTTCGGGGCCACCGGCGCAGAAGGTGCACTTGTCCATCTTGCCGCGCACACCAAACGTGCCCTGCGACGGGAACTGCGGTGCGCCAAACGGGCAAGCGTACGAGCAGTAGCCGCAGCCGATGCACACGTCCTTGTCGTGCAGCACCACACCTTCGTCGGTGCGGTAGAAGCAGTTCACCGGGCACACGGCCATGCAGGGCGCATCGCTGCAATGCATGCAGGCCACCGAGATGGATTTTTCGCCGGGCACGCCGTCGTTGAGCGTAACCACGCGGCGGCGGTTCACGCCCCAAGGCACCTCGTGCTCGTTCTTGCAGGCGGTCACACAACCGTTGCATTCGATGCAGCGCTCTGCATCACAGATGAATTTCATTCTTGCCATGTTTTTCTCCTGTTGCCGTGGGCCGGTGCTTACGCACGCTCCACATTGCAGATCGTGGTCTTGGTTTCCTGCATCATCGTGACGATGTCGTAGCCGTAGGTGGTCGCCGTGTTGACCGCTTCACCACGCACCACCGGCATCGCGCCGTCGGGGTAGTAAGGCTTCATGTCTTCGCCCTGCCAGCGGCCAGAGAAGTGGAACGGCAGGAACACGGTGTCCGGTCCCACGCGCGGTGTCACCAGCGCCTGCACGTTGATGCGTGCACCAGTCGGGCTGCTCACCCACACGCGCTCGCCGTTGCGGATGCCGCGCGCGGTGGCCGTCTCGGGGTTGATCTCGACGAACATCTCCTGCTGCAGCTCGGCCAGCCAAGGGTTGGAGCGGGTTTCCTCACCACCACCCTCGTACTCGACCAGACGGCCAGAGGTCATGATCAGCGGGAATTTCTCGTGCATCTTCTCTTCGACGTTCTTGGCTTGCAACGACTTGTAGAGGATGGGCAGGCGCCAGCGGGTCTTCTGGTCGTCGTGGCTGGGGTACTTGGCCACCATGTCGGGGCGCGTGCCGTAGATCGGCTCGCGGTGCTGAGGGATGGCGTCGGGGAAGTTCCACACCACGGCACGGGCCTTGGCGTTGCCAAACGGGTGGCAGCCGTGGGCCATGGCCACGCGGATGATGGCGCCGGTCGGGTCGGTCTTCCAGTTCTTGCCCTCGGCAGCCTTTTGTTCGGCCTCGGACAAGTCGGCCCACCAGCCCAGCTTCTTCAGCAGCACGTGGTCGAACTCGGGGTAGCCCGTGGTGATTTCTGAGCCGACCGAGTGCGAACCGTCTTCGGCCAGCAGGCTCTTGCCTTCGCGCTCCACGCCGAAGTTGGCGCGGAAGTTGCCGCCGCCGTCCATGACGTGCTTGGAGGTGTCGTACAGGTTGGGCGAACCGGGGTGCTTGATCTCGGCCGTGCCGTAGCAAGGCCAGGGCAGACCGAAGTAGTCGCCGGTCATGTCGTAGCCGGTTTCCTTGTCGACAACCTTGCCCTTGGCCTTGAGCGTCTTCACGTCGAAGGCGTTCATGTTGCGCATGTGGGCCTTCAGGCGCTCCGGGCTCTGGCCGGTGTAGCCGATGGTCCAGACCGACTTGTTGATCTCACGCAGGATGTCCTCGGGCACGGGCTCGTCCATGCCCTTGACCTGCTGCATCTTGTAGTTCTTGCTGAGCTCCTTGGCAAAGCCGAGTTTTTCAGCGAACTGGTGCATGATCATGTGGTCGCTGCGGCTCTCCCACAACGGCTCAATGACCTTCTCGCGCCACTGCAGCGAACGGTTCGACGCGGTGCAGGAGCCGCTGGTTTCAAACTGGGTCGCAGCCGGCAACAGATAGACCGCGCGGTTGGGGTTCAGGTCTTCCGGCTTGCCAGGCATGGCCGCCATCGACGCGGTGGCCGACGGGTACGGGTCCACCACCACGAGCAGGTCGAGCTTGTCCATCGCGCGCTTCATCTCCAGACCGCGGGTCTGCGAGTTGGGTGCATGGCCCCAGAAGAACACGCCGCGCAGGTTCGGGCCCTGGTCGATCAGCTCGTTGTTCTCCAGCACGCCATCGATCCAGCGCGACACGGTGATGCCGGGTTTCTCCATGGTGCCTTCGGCGTACTTCGACTTGATCCAGTCGTAGTCCACACCCCAGACCGCAGCGAAGTGTTTCCACGAGCCGGCAGCCAGGCCGTAGTAGCCGGGCAGCGAGTCGGGGTTCGGGCCCACGTCGGTCGCGCCCTGCACGTTGTCGTGGCCACGGAAGATGTTGGTGCCGCCACCGGTCTTGCCGATGTTGCCCAGAGCCAGCTGCAGGATGCACGAGGCACGCACGATGGCGTTGCCGATGGTGTGCTGCGTCTGGCCCATGCACCACACGATGGTGC
This sequence comes from Polaromonas sp., assembly GCA_013823505.1. The sequence goes on from PNMH01000025.1 coordinate 31,313, forward strand.
TGGGGTTGTTTTCGTGCAGCATCTTGGCGACCTTGAACACGGTCGCTTCGTCCACGCCGCAGGCCTCTTCAACCTTGTCCGGTGTCCACTTGGCCATCACGTCGGCCTTGACGGCTTCCATGCCGAAGACGCGGTCGTTGATGTACTTCTTGTCTTCCCAGCCGTTCTTGAAGATGTGGTGCAACACGCCGAAGAGGAACGGAATGTCGGTACCGGAGCGGATGCGCACGAACTCGTCGGCCTTGGCTGCGGTGCGGGTGAAACGCGGATCGACCACGATCATCTTGCAGCCGTTTTCCTTGGCGTGCAGCATGTGCAGCATGGAGACAGGGTGCGCTTCAGCGGCGTTCGAGCCGATGTACAACGCGCACTTGCTGTTCTGCATGTCGTTGTACGAGTTGGTCATGGCGCCGTAGCCCCAGGTGTTCGCAACACCGGCCACCGTGGTGGAGTGGCAGATGCGGGCCTGGTGGTCGCAGTTGTTGGTGCCCCAGAAGCTCACAAACTTGCGCAGCAGATAGGCCTGCTCGTTGTTGTGCTTGGAAGAACCCACGAAGTACACCGAGTCGGGGCCACTGGCCTCGCGCAGCTCGTTCATCTTCGCGGTGATTTCGTTCAGCGCCACGTCCCAGCTGATGCGCTCGTACTTGCCGTTCACCAGCTTCATGGGGTAGCGCAGGCGGTATTCGCCGTGGCCGTGTTCACGCAAGGCCGCACCCTTGGCGCAGTGGGCGCCGAGGTTGATGGGGGAGTCGAACACCGGCTCCTGGCGCACCCAGACACCGTTCTCGACGATGGCGTCGGTCGCGCAGCCGACCGAGCAGTGCGTGCAGATGGTGCGCTTGACTTCGATCTTGCCGGTGCCGTCGATGGACTTGCCTTCAGCGGCCTTGGCCTTCTTCACCAGCACGAGCTGCGAAGCGGCCAGACCCACGCCAACGCCCATGCCGGAGCGACGCAGAAACGCGCGCCGATCCATGGTGGGCAGGGCCGTTGAGAGGCCGCGCTGGAGGTTGTGCACAAAGGTGGAATGCACGCGCGAGGCGTGGCCACCGGTGGAGGATGATTTTTTGGTCAGCAGCATGGTTTTGCCTCCTGAGGAGTCGCCAGAAAAGTCGCCATATCGGCGACTTGCGCCCCAGTGCGGGGCAGCGAACGAACGAGAACGTGGGGATTCAAGAAACAGCCGTCCGCTCAGAGGCGGGTGGTCTGGTAATACTGTTTGACGTGATCGCTGAGGCTGTAACCACCGCCCTTGGTGGGTGCGGGTTTGGCCTCGATCGCGGCGGTGTCTTCGACCGGTGCACGCGGCATCAGGGCGGCTGCAGCGGCGAGTGCGCCGACCGTGGACGCACCTGCGAACAGGGTGCGCCGGTTCAGGCCGGATCGTTCGGAACCTGTGGTCTGGCGGGAGGGCTTGGTCATGCAGATCTCCAGTTTGAAACGGGTCCGCCAACACAACGTGCGGACCTTTTGCATACGTGGAATCTAACCCCAGCCGAAGAGGGTTGCAAGGTGGTTCATACGTACCAAATGGTAATTGGAGCTTCGCCGCCGGAGCGCTCATCTTGCGGCGTTGCAGCATCGAAGCTTGCTGCGCTTTTGATAGCCAGAAGCGTGCCATAAGCCAAAGGTATCGGTGTTGCGGTGAGGGTGTTGGATGCTCGCCGTCCGCCATGCCTTGAGCACACTCACAATCCAGCAGACGGCCTGGCAGACCACCTCGGGATTACCCGCATGCCGATGCCGATGAAGCGCCGCCAGGGCAGACAAGGTGTCGCTGCGCGGCGCGACAATTTGTCGCACACAGTGAGACTGTCCAGCGCTTTCAACACCCTGCACCATCGTGGGGTTTGCGCCAATACCCCACTGTTTTCGTAGGGCTCATCCGTAGAATCCCGGCGGGTGGATACCTCACTTCTGCCCTCCGGGCCCGAACGAACCCTGGAAGGCTGGCCCGACTGGTCCATCCTGATCGTTGATGACGAGCAGGGCATGTTGAACTTTCTGGTGAAGACACTGGCACCGCGCTGCCACTTCGTGATGAGCGCCAACAGCGCAGAAGACGGTGCGCAATGGCTGCGCGGACACCACGTCGACCTGGTCATCCTGGACATCTCGCTCCCAGGCAAGAGCGGGGTGGTCTGGCTCAAGGAACTGCGCGAACAAGGCTTCAGCGGCGAGGTGATCCTGATCACCGCCTTTGCCGACCTGGACACCGCCATCGAAGCGCTGCGCGCCGGCGCGTCCGACTTCATCCTCAAACCGTTTCGGGTACCCCAAATCCTCAATGCGGTGAAGCACTGCTACGAACGTTCGCGCCTGCGCCGCGAAAACTTTGTGTTGCGCCGCGCCGCAGCGCAGCCTCCCGGGCGAGGCATGGCGCTGGTGGGCCAGTCGCAAGACCTGCAGAGCCTGCGCGCGTCGATCGCCCGCGTGGCACCGGTCAACAGCACGGTGCTCCTGCAAGGCGAGTCGGGCACCGGCAAGGAGCTGGTGGCGCGCGAACTGCACGCGCAGAGCAGCCGCGCCAGCGGTCCGTTCGTGCCGGTCAACTGCGCGGCGGTGTCGCCCGAGTTGATCGAGAGCGAACTCTTCGGCCATGCCAAGGGCGCATTCAGCGGGGCGACCCGCGCCCGCGACGGGCTGTTTCACTACGCACAGGGCGGCACGCTCTTTCTCGACGAAATCGCCGAGCTGCCGCTGCCGATCCAGGCCACGCTGCTGCGCGCGATTGAAGACCTGAAGATCCGCCCGGTGGGCAGCGAGCAACTGGTGCCGCTGAACCTGCGCATCATCGCGGCAACCAATCGACAGCTCAGCGCCGAAGTGGAAGCGGGCCGCTTCCGCAAGGACCTGTTCTTCCGCCTGCAGGTGGTGGATCTGAACCTCGCGCCGCTGCGCGCACACAAGCAGGACATCCCCGAGCTGGTGGCCCACTTCATGGCGCAGCTCGCACCTTCGCTCGGTGTGGAGCCGCTGGCCATCAGCGCGCAGGAGATGGACTTCCTCGCCCAATACGACTGGCCGGGCAATGTGCGCGAACTGCGCAACCTGATCGAACGCTCGCTGATTCTGGGAACGCTCAACGTGTCGGCCCTGTACCCGGGCGAAACCCACCGCCCCGAAGCCAGCGCCGCACCCACCGACCTGCACGCCATGGAGAAGCTGCACATCCTCACCGTGCTGGAGTCGGTGCAGGGCGACAAGACGCGTGCCGCGCAATTGCTCGGCGTGTCGCGCCGCACGCTGGAACGCCGCGTCGCCGAGTGGGCGAGCCTGTGACCGTCTGGCGCACGCCGCGCTGGCTCGCGGGCTCGGTGCGCAACAAGCTGTTGGCCATGGCCTTGCTGCCCTTGCTGGTGGCCTTTCCGCTCATGGCGCTGACCCTGGCGCTGTGGGGCAACGCGGCCTACGACCGGCTGCTCATCACCAAGGTGCGCAGCGACCTCGCGGTGGCCCACGGTTACTTCGAGCAGGTGCTGAGCGAGGTCGGCTCGGGCACGCTGGGCGTGGCTGGCTCGCAGGCGCTGTTTGCTGCTTTGCAGGCCACCACGTCCACCCACCGCACGGGGCTGGGCGAACAGCTGGCGCTGGCCCGCGAACGGCTCGGCCTGGATTTCCTGCTGCTCTACGACGCACAAGGCCAACCGCTGGCGCGCGCGGTGCCCAACGGCCTGAGCAGCGCCGATGCTTCCGCGCCCATACCGCGCATGCCCGCCGCGCTCGGTGCCTCTATGCAGGCGGGTCGGACCCACGCACAGGCCCGGCTGCTGCTGCTGGAGCCCGATGCGCTGGACGCGTTCGCGCCGCACCTGTCACCGCGCCTGCGCATTCCGCTGGTGGAAACGCGCAACGCTGCGCCCGCCACGCGCCAGGCCGAGCACCGCGCCATGGTGATGCTGTCCACCCATCCGGTGCTCGACGCCAGGGGCCAGACCATCGCGGTGCTGGCGGGTGGCCTGCTGCTCAACCAGAACCTCGACTTGATCGACCACATCAACCGCATCGTCTACCCCGAAGGTGCCCTGCCCTTCGGCAGCCAGGGCACGGCCACGCTGTTCATGGACGACGTGCGGATCACCACCAACGTGCGCCTGTTCCAGGACCAGCGCGCCATCGGTACCCGCGTGTCGCAAGCGGTGCGCGACGCGGTGCTGGGCCAAGGCAACACCTGGCTGGACCGCGCCTTCGTGGTGAACGACTGGTATGTGTCGGCCTACGAGCCGCTGCAGGACGCCGCTGGTGCGCGCATCGGCATGCTCTACGTGGGCTTCACCGAAGCGCCGTTCCGCCTGGTCCGCTACGCCATGATGGCCGCGCTGGGTTTGATCTTTCTGCTGGTCACGGTGCTCTCAGCGGTGCTCTCCATCCGCTGGGCGCGCAGCATCTTCCAGCCCGTGCAGCGCATGAACCGCACCATGCAACTGGTGGAAGACGGGCAGAGCACGGCGCGGGTGGGCGAGATTGAGGCGCGCGACGAACTCGGTGCGCTGGCCGGCCATCTGGACGAACTGCTGGACGTGATCGACGACAAGACCGCCGCGCTGCAGCGCTGGGGCGAGGAGCTCGACCACAAGGTGGCTGAGCGCACACAGGAACTGGAGGCCAGCAATGCGTCGCTGCAACTGGCGCAGCAGCAACTGGTGAAGAGCGAAAAGCTCGCCGCCATCGGTCAGCTCACGGCCAGCATCGCCCACGAAATCAACAACCCGATCGCGGTGATGCAGGGCAACCTGGACCTGATGCGCGAGACCCTGGGCGCGCACGTGCAGCCGGTCCGTGGCGAACTGCAACTGCTGGACGAGCAAATCGAACGCATGCGGCTGATCGTCACGCAACTGCTGCAGTACGCAAGACCGACCGAGTACGCGGGCTACGTGGAGTCACTCGACCTCAACCGCACGGTCAACGACTGCCTGGTGCTGGTGGGGCATCTGATGTCGCAGACCCACATCGAGGTGCAGCGCGACCTCCAGGGCACGCGGCGCGTGGGCTTCAACCGGCAGGAACTGCAGCAGGTCATCATCAACCTGCTGATCAACGCGATCCAGGCCATGCCGCAGGGCGGCGTGCTGCGACTCGTGACACAGGACTGGGTGCCCGAGGGTCCACACGGTGTGCACGCGGGCGGCTCGCTGCTGCGGGTGGAAGACGCTGGCCAGGGCCTGAGTGCGCAAGCACAGGAACGTTTGTTCCGCCCGTTCTTCACGACCAAGAACGACGGCAATGGCCTCGGCCTGTGGATCAGCCAGGGCCTGGTGGAACGCTATGGCGGCAGCATCTCGGCGGCGAATCGGGTAGAGGGCAGCGGCGCCGTGTTCACCGTGCGCTTGTTGACCGAGCCGCTGGCGCCTGCGGCCATGCCGACCAACGATGGGCGGCCCGGCGCGCAGTGAGGCAGGACGGGTGCCGGCTCAAGCCAGCATGTCGAAGCCCTGCGCCTCCACCCCCACAAACGCGCGCGTGAACGCCGACAGCGTGGCGTAAAAGCGGGCCTTGGGGTGCGCGGCGATGTCGTCGCACATGCGCATCACCCAGGGCTGCAAGTGGGTGGTGAAGAACTTCTGCTGTTGCGTGAGGTTGGCCACCTCCACGTCGTCACCCGCGATCAGGTAGCGCATCACCTCACAGAGGTAGGCCACGTGGTCTTCGGTTTCGGACATGGTGTCGTCGCGGCCTAGGCCCAGGGCGGCGAGGTCGGTGCGCAGCGCGGCCAGCGGTTTTTCATTCAGGAAGCCGCTCAGGTAATGCGAGCCGAACAGGTAAATCTCGGGCTTGCCCACACCGCCGAAGAGCGCGTTGTACTCGGCGGTGATGGCGGCGTCGTCCAGCTCGCGCGCAGCGGCCACCACATCGCGCCAGGGCTCTTCCAGAAAGCCGCCGGCGGCGGGCGCTTCGGTCACGGCCACGCGCAGTTGGGCCATGAGCTCGGGCGTCGGGGGCGCGTAGTACAGCGCGGCGAGCAGGCCATAAACCTCGGCGCGGGCGGTTTCTTCGTCCAGGGCGGACGTGATCGGAATGCTGTTGTTCATGGCATCAATGGCTTCACAGATCGGTGATGCGGGTCTCGCCCGGATTGGAATACAGGTCCACGACGCGGCAGTCGCCGCACATCTTCAGACGCTCCAGCGCTTCGCCCTGGAACATGGCGTGGCCCGAAAGCTTGCCGAGCATCACTTCAATGCCCTTGAGCGTGCCGAAGGGCTTGGCGCAGCGGATGCAGTGGTAGGGCTGGGCCTCGTTGAGCACGCGCAATTGCTTGCGCTGCTCGCCGATCAGCAGGCGCGGCTGCAAGGTGATGGCGTCTTCCGGGCAGGTGCTGGCGCACAGGCCGCATTGCACGCAGTTCTTCTCGATGAAGCGCAGTTGCGGGCGCTCGGTGTTGTCCTGCAGGGCGCTGGCCGGGCAAGCGCTCACGCAGCTCAGGCACAGCGTGCAGGTGTCCTTGTTGACGTTGATGGTGCCGAGCAGCGAAGCGCCGGGCAGCGCGATGGCTTCCATCGCCGGGCGCTGGGCGGCGCTGTCCTGCAAGAGGTGGTCGATGGCCAGCTCGACCGTGGCGCGCTTCTCGGCCTGGATGGCAAAAGTGGCGCGGCGTTTGACGGTCTTCGCAGGTGCTTCCACGAGAGCGGCGTCCAGCGCCTGCACATCGTTGGCTTCGATCAGGCGGAAGTGGATGCCGCTGTAGCCGAGGCCATTCACCAACGCCTGCGCCACCGCCATCTGTTCGCGCACCGCCTCGCGGTACTGCGGCGCCTCTTCGCCGGTCATGAGCACCCAGACCTGCGAAGCGCCGTAGGCAAAGGCCGAGAGCCAAACGTCCAGGCCGATGGAGGCCGTGTGCCACAGCGGCATCGGGATCACGCGCGCGGGCACACCACGAAACGCCTTGTCCATCGACGCCACGCGGCCCAGTTCGTTGACGAGCGCCGTGCCCGCTTCCTGGCTGTGCAACAGCAGTGCCGCGTTCTGGCCGCCGGCCTTGGCGTAGGTGGCCAGCAGGGTGCGCAGCTTCACGCCCTGCTCGCTGGCGCGCGGATAGGCGTACGACAGCGCACCGGTGGGGCACACGGTGGTGCAGGCCCCGCAGCCCACGCAGAGGTTGGGATTGACGACGATCTGGTTGCGCTTGATCTCGCTGCTGATGGCCAGCGCGGAGCAAACCTCGACACAGGCGTTGCAGCCCACGGTCTCGTTGCGGCCGTGCGCGCAGAGCTTTTGTTTGTAGGTGAAGAACTTGGGCTTCTCGAACTCGCCCACCAGCTCGCGCAGCTTGAGCACCGTGGCCATGCCAGCGGCGTTGTCGAGGCCGCTGGCAAGGTGGAAGTAGCCCTGGGGATGCGCATGCTGCGTGAAGGCGGGCGCGGTCCGCAAATCGAGGACCACGTCGAACGATTCGCTGTGTTCCTGTGCATCGCGCTGGAAGTTGATCGCGCCCACGGCTTCGCAGGCCTTCACGCAGGCGCGGTGGCTCTGGCACCGGTCCATGTCGATCTGGTAGTCCAGGCCGATGGCGCCTTCGGGGCAGGCGGCCACGCAGGCGTTGCAACGCGTGCAGAGGTCCAGGTCGATCGGGTTGTTCGTGGTCCAGTCCACGGTGAACGCGCCGAGCCAGCCGCGCACCTCACCAATGGCACCCGCCATCACCGGGTAGCGGCGGGTCTGCATGCCGCTGCCACCCGTGGACAGGATGCTCACCTCCAGCGTGTCGGACACCAGATCGGCCACGCGCTCGGCGTCCTGCAGCGCGCCGATGATCAGCAGCCGGCCTGCGCTCTTGTAAGTGACGGTGGGCACCGGCTCGGCGTCGGGCAAACGGGCGGCGGCCAGCAGCGCGGCCATCTTGGGTGTGGCGTCTTTGGCTTCACGGCCCCAGCCACCGGTTTCGCGGATGTTGACAAACTTGATCGGCCGCACGTCGAGCGACACCGCGCCCTCGGTCTGCTCGGAGAGTTCGGTGAAGAGTCGGCTCTCCTGCGTGCAGGCGACCACCAGGTCTTCGTTGCTGCGGGCGGCGCGCTGGAACGCCGGGGCGTCGCGGCGGCACAGGGTGGTGTGCAGGGTCAGGTCTTCATCCAGGGCCTCGCCCAGAACCTTCGGGCTCAGGGGCATGGTCTGGTTGCAATTGCAGATCAGCGTGGTCATCGTGGGGGTCCGGTGTCTCAGGGACGGGGGTGTCGTTGTGGTCGTCTGGCAAGGCTTCTTCGGCCTCTGGCTTGGCCTGGGCCACCGCCTCGGAAGGCTCGGTGGGTGGCTCTGTGGTCGGCTGCGGGGCCTCGGTGGCGACGGGCTTGGGCTCGTTCGGGTCGTCCACCAGTTTGAGGAACTGCGCACCCACCATCTTGGCCATGTCGGCCATCGACAGCGGGCTGGGCTGGGAGTAGTCGTCGATGTAGATGTCCAGCCCGTCCATGATGTTGTAGTGCGGATCGGTGAAGAGTTTCTTCACCGCGGCATTGCGCACATCGGGCGACACGCTGCGGGCCACGAAGGCCGAGTAGTCGGACTCGGGCGTGAGGCGGGCCACATCGTCGAGCGTGAGGGCGGGGGGCGGCTCAGGCGGCTGCGCGGCGACTGGCGCCACGGGGGCAGCAGGTGCCACCACTGCGGCAGGCACTGCGACCACCACCGGCGCAGGCGCAGGCGGTGGCTCGGGCGGCAGCGGCTCGCCGGTGCGCACCTGCACCTTGCGGCGCGACCAGCGCGAAAAGAAGTTGTCGTCGTCGGCGGCCATGGTCACGGGCGGGGCGGCTGTCCACCACCACGCGGTTTTTCGGTGCTGATGCGCACCGGCTGGCCGAAGCGGTCGGTCAGGGGCTTGAAGCTCTCGGGGCGCCGGCGTCGCTTGGGTTCGGGCTGGTAGGTGGTGTCCACAAAACCGCGCAGCCAGTCCACCACGTCGGGGGGAGCGGGCACCTGGTCCACGCGCTCCTGCGCGTCGAGCCAGCGGCCGGCGTCGTGGTAGCTGAGGGTGACGATCTGCGGCACGGCCATGGGCTCGCCGTCGAGCAGTCGGGCCTCGTCGGCGCGCCAGAACACCCAGAAGCACGGTTGCGGGCTGCTCAGGTTGAGGAAATAGCCTTCGGCGTCATCGCGAAACAGCGTGACGCGAAAACGCGGGAACAGCCAGTGGGTGGTGGTGTCGGCACCCTCCGTGGGCGCTTCGATGGGCTCCACGGCCTGCGGCTCGTGGTCGTGCTCTGCGCCCTCGGGCTCGGTTTCATCGGGGCTGCCGCGCAGCAACACGTCGGCCAGCACCCAGCGAAACGGCTGCCAGCGGCTCATGGGGCCACTCACCGGCTCGCGCCGCATCACCACATCGACCTCGATGGCGGGCCGGCTGCGGGTGGGGGCAGGGGTATGGGGGTTGTTCATACGAAGGCAGGAATGTACGGCATCCCGCCTTCGCGCGCACCCGGGTCGGTCAATAGGTTTCCAGGTGGAGACGGCCTTCGCGCTTGAGCGCAGCGCCGATCGTGTCCCAGTTCAACCCGGCACCCTGCGCCACATCGCGCAGCGCCAGCACCACGCCCTCTTCCATGCTCTTGAGACCGCACACATAGAAATGGGTGTTCGGGTCCTGCAGCAACACCGCCAGGTCGGCGGCGCGTTCGCGCATGGCGTCCTGCACGTAGCGCTTGGGCGCACCCGGCGTGCGGCTGAAGGCGAAGTTGGTGTCGATGAAGTCCTTGGGCAGGTTCTGCAGCGGGCCAAAGTACGGCAGCTCTTCCTGCGAGCGCGCGCCGAAAAACAGCATGAGCTTGCCGCCTTCGAACTTGCCCGACGCGCGCAGGCGGCGACGCCACTCGGTCATGGCGCGCATGGGCGCGCTGCCGGTGCCGGTGCAGATCATCACGATGTGGCTCTTCGGGTGGTTGGGCATCAGGAAACTGGTGCCGAACGGGCCGATCACCTCCACCGTGTCGCCCACCTTGAGGTCGCACATGAAGTTGCTGGCCACACCGCGCACGGGCTGGCCCTGGTGATCTTCCAGCACGCGCTTGATGGTCAGCGAGAGGTTGTTGTGTCCCACCCGCTCGCCGTTGCGCGGACTGGCGATGCTGTATTGGCGCGCATGGTGCGGTTTGCCGTTGGCGTCCACACCGGGCGGGATCACACCGACGCTCTGACCTTCCAGCACCGGGAACGGCATGGCGCCGAAGTCGAGCACCACGTGGTGCGTGTCGTAGTCGCTGCCGGCCGTCTTGCCGACCTCGGTCACGCGCAGGTTGCCCACCACGGTAGCGGTCACCGTCTTCTGCGTGGCCTTGGGGCCGTAGAGGTTGGTGTAGGCGTGTGCAGCGGACCAGGGCGGTAGGGTGGCGCCGAAGCTGCTGGCCACGAAGGTCTGTTCCCCAATGGTGTCTTTGGCAACGGCTTCGACAGATTCAGCCTGAACGGAGCCGCCATCCACAGTCGTCAGGCCCTCCAGTTCCTCAGGCGGAAGCTCGGGCGGGAGCTCATCCCAGGTGAGCTGCTCTTCGGGCGTGTAGGCGCGAACCAGCGGCATGCTGCGCCAGTTGTCGATGGAGCCGGTGGGGCACGGCGAAATGCAGTCCATGCACAGGTTGCATTTGGACGCGTCGACCACGTAGTTGCGGGAATCGTGCGTGATCGCACCCACCGGGCAGATCGACTCACACGTGTTGCAACGGATGCAGATCTCGGGATCGATCAGGTGCTGCTTGATGACAGCGAGTTCGGCTGGGGCGTTCATGGCGAGTCTCCGAGGTATCAAGAGACAGTGTAGGAGAGGGGGAGCGATTCAAGAACGCCGCGGGTCCGGGTTTCCCGGCCCGCAGGCGTTGCCCCCTTGAGGGGGTGACGCGCCGCAGGCGCGGCGCAGGGGGAACCATTCTTGCGCGGCGCGGGCGTGGATCAATTGAACCGGACGTACTCAAAGTCCACCGGCTGGCGGTTGATGCCCATCACCGGTGGGGCGATCCAACCAGCGAACTTGCCTGGATCGGTCACCCGGCCCATGAGCGACGCGACAAACGCGAAGTCGCCCGGGGTCGGCAGCCACTCGTCCTTGCGGGCGGTCCATTCGGCTTCCGAGATCACCTTGCCTTCGGGCGTGGTCTTCACGCCGGCCAGGGCACCGATCTGGCGGTTGAACGCCTTGTGCGGCGCCACCAGGCGGTTCGCAATGCCGGCCTTTTCGAGCACGCGGTTCCAGCGGCCCACACCGGCCACGGAGTCGCGGATGTAGTCGTCGCGCAGCACTTCGTTGAGCGCGTTGAGCATCGGCACATCTTTCTCGACGATCTGGCCGTTGTGCACTTCGAGCACCTTGTAGGTCTGGCCTTTGAGCACGTGATCGTCACCGCGCTTGCCTTCTTCAAAGCGGCCTTTCAGGCCCGAGCTGTAGAAGATGGCGGCGTTGCTCGACTGGTCGGCGCCGAACAGATCGATGGTCACGCTGTAGTGGAAGTTCAGGTATCGCTGGATGGTGCCGATGTCGATGCAACCGGCGGCGCGAATGAGCGCCGGGTCATCGGTCTTGAGCTCGTTCATCACCTGCGCGGTGCGGGTCAACACACGCGAAATGCCGCTCTCGCCCACGAACATGTGGTGGGCCTCTTCGGTCAGCATGAACTTGGTCGTGCGGGCCAGCGGGTCGAACGCGCTCTCGGCCAGGGCCGACAACTGGAACTTGCCGTCGCGGTCGGTGAAGTAGGTGAACATGAAGAAGGCCAGCCAGTCGGGGGTCTTCTCGTTGAAAGCACCCAGGATGCGTGGGTTGTCCGTGTCGCCCGAGGTGCGCTGGAGCAGCGCGTCGGCTTCTTCGCGGCCATCGCGGCCGAAGTGCTTGTGCAGCAGGTAGACCATGGCCCACAGGTGGCGGCCCTCTTCCACGTTGATCTGGAACAGGTTGCGCAGGTCGTACATGCTGGGCGCGGTCAGGCCCAGGTGGCGCTGCTGCTCCACCGACGCCGGCTCGGTGTCGCCTTGCGTCACGATGATGCGGCGCAGGTTGGCGCGGTGTTCACCGGGCACGTCCTGCCAGGCCTTTTCGCCCTTGTGGTCGCCAAAGTGGATCTCGCGCTCGGCATCGCCCGGGTTCAGGAAGATGCCCCAGCGGTAGTCGCGCATCTTCACGTGACCAAACTGGGCCCAGCCTTGAGGGTCCACGCTCACGGCGGTGCGCAGGTACACCTCGTGGTCGGTCGAGCCTTCAGGGCCGACGTCGTCCCACCAGTTGATGAAGTTGGGCTGCCAGCCTTCGAGCGCGCGCTGCAACG
>PNMH01000026.1 GCA_013823505.1 Polaromonas sp.
GTCGGCCAGGCCAATGTCGGCGATCGCGCAATCGGTGAAGGTGGGGTTGTTCAGACGTGCATTCATGGTTCGCTCCGGTAAGGATGGATGAACCACATCGGCGGGCGAAAAAAAGCTCATCGCACGGGATGTGGATGAGCGTCGTTGCATGGATGGTCCGAGCCTCACGCCCCGCTGCCGACTTCGTCGGTGGGGGCGCTGCAACGCTCCTCGGATGCCGAATTTTAGCCCAGCATGCCCGCGGGTGTGTGTTTGTGGGGTCTCATATCCGGACTTCCAGCACGCCTGTGCGACACTGCCGGCCCCATGCAGACGCTCCCCAAGCCCTTTCCGATCGCCTCTTGGCCCCTGGGGGAGCGCGCCCGCATTCGCGGGGTGCTGACCGACATCGACGACACCCTGACGACCGACGGCGCCATCACGCCCGACGCGCTGGACGCCCTGCACCGTCTTTGCGCCGCTGGTCTGCCCGTGCTGGCCATCACAGGTCGGCCAGCCGGCTGGAGCGAGGCCTTTGCACTGTCCTGGCCCGTGGATGCGATCGTGGCGGAGAACGGTGCCGTGGCGCTGTGGCGCGGCGCCGACGGCCAACTTTGCAGAGACCACTTGCAGGACGCGACCACCCGAACCACCAATTTCGCCCGACTGCAGGCCACGGCACAACGCGTGCTGCAGACGATGCCCCAAACCCGGCTGGCCACCGACAGCCCCGGGCGCGAGACCGACATCGCGATTGACCACAGCGAGTTCGCGCACCTCACCGAACCGGACATCGCGCAGGTGGTGGCGCTCATGCGCAGCGACGGCCTGAACGCCACGGTGAGCTCGATCCACATCAACGGCTGGATCGGCGACCACGACAAGCTCACGGGCGCGCGCTGGATCGTGCGCACGCGCCTGGGCCGCGACCTCGACGCCGAACTCGACCAATGGGTCTATGTGGGCGACTCGACCAACGACGCGCGCATGTTCGGCCACTTCCCGCACAGCGTGGGCGTGGCCAATGTGGCGCGCTTCTGGGCAGCGCTGAGCCATCACCCGCGCTATGTGGCGCAAGGCGAGCGCGGCGCGGGTTTTGCCGAGGTGGTCAACGCGGTGCTGGAGGCCAGAACATGACCGAGCACCCCCTGCCACCCCAGCACAGCCAGGTCCTCACCGGCACCGTGCCGCCCGCACTCGTGCCTGCGCACGCCCGACTCGGTCTGGTGGCCATCTTCGGCTCCACCTTCCTGGTTCTGATCGGTTACTTCATGCTCATGCCGCTGCTGCTGTTGCGGCTCAAGGGCGATGGCGTGTCAACCGCGGTGGCTGGCCTTTTTGTGGCCACCAGCTGGCTCGGCGTGTTCGTCATGACCCCGTTCGCCTCGGCCATCACGCAGCGCCTGGGCCGCCGGCCCTCGCTCTGGATCGCTGCTTTCGTGCCGGTGATCGCCATCACCGGCTTCCTGTTCAGCGACTCGCTGGTGCTGTGGTTCGCCTGCATCCTCGTCGAAGGCATGGCCGCCGGCATGCGCTGGGTGCTCGCCGAGGCCATCGTGGCCGAGTTCTCTCCGGCACACCAGCGAGGCCGCAACGTCGGCTTTTTCGAAACCATGGTGGGCACCACCTTCGTGCTCGGTCCGCTGGTGCTGGCGTGGTTCGGCGCGCAAAGCGATACCGCGCTCTGGCTCGCGCTGGCGCTCACCGTGTTCGGCCTGGGCTGGAGCCTGCTCATTCCGCGCCTGCCGGCCGCCGCCGACGCACACGACGCCAAAGTGGGCCTCTCGGGCGTGTGGCACGCGCTGCGCGCGCACCCGCTGATCATGACGGTGGGGTTTGTCGGCGGCTTCTTTGAAAGCGGCCTCACCTCCATCCTGCCGTTGTACGGCCTGGCGCTGGGCCTGGGCGCCACCGCCGCCGCCCTGCTGGTCTCGGCCAGCGGCCTGGGCAGCGCCATCATGATGCTGCCCGCCGGCATGCTGGCCGACCGCATGGCCCACCACCCCGCACAACGGTGGGGCAACGCACGCGACACGCGCCTGAAGATCATGCGGCTGTGCGCCCTGATCACGCTGCTGGCCACGCTGGTCATTCCCTTCGTGGCCGGCACCCCCTGGCTCGCCGCGCCGGTGGCGTTTCTGTGGGGCGGCGCGGGCGGCAGCCTCTACACGCTGGCGATGATCGACATCGGCTCGCGCGAAGAGGGCATCACGCTGGTCAACAGCACCGCAGTGCTGGTGCTCTCTTACACGCTGGGCGGCGTTCTCGCCCCCGCGCTGGGCGCAGCGGCCTTGCAGTGGGCACCCACCGTGGGCTTTCCGGTGCTGCTGCTATCAGTGGCGGGTTTGGGCTGGTGGCTGTTGAGACGCGCCGCACCGTCCCCATCTGCGGGAACCCCTCGGGTTTAAGCGGCTCCCAAGGGAGCACTCCACGTACTCCGCCTTTCGAAAGGACCCCCATGGCCCTCCCCTGGCTGCTTGCCCTCAAAGTGATCCCCTGGGGCGACGTGATCGAACACGCGCCCAAGGTGCTCAACGCTGCCCGCAAGCTGATGGACCGGCAAAAGTCGCCCGAGAGCACGCCCGCCGCCGCTGCGCCGATGGACCTGGTGGCCAACGCGCCGCCCAGCCTGGGTGAGCTGCGCAACCGCTTGATCGAAGCGCGGCAACTGATCGATCAGCAGGCACAGACACAGACCCAGATGGCGCAGACCCTGGCCGAGCTGGCCGAGCAGAACGCGCGGCTGGTGGCTGCCGTGGAACTGCTGCGGGTGCGCACCCGGGTGCTCATGTTCGTCATCGCCGCGCTGGCCGTCGGCTTGATCGTGTTGTTCGTGCGCTGATCAGACCCGTTCGCTGCTCAGGTGCGCGTCACACCCCACCCCGGCCGCGATCCAACGGCGGGCCAGTTTCTCCAGCACCGGTGCCGCCCAGCGCCAGCGCGGACCCAGCACGCCGGCCGCATCGGTGATGGCGCCGCAGCGGTAGACCGATTGCAAGTCGTCCCACCGCAGCGCATCACACGCGCCGTGGCGCTTGCGCGAGATCACCTGGCCCAGCGGGCAAGGCTCAGCCAGGCAACACACACCACAGCCATTGCACGGCGCGCCCAGCGCGGGCTGCGCCGGCGCGGCCGGCTGGATGTGAATGACCCGATCGCGCGGCATCAGGCCCGCGCCAGCACCGGCCCCAGCACCCGCCCGGTGTGCGTGTCCAGCCGCACCACCTCGTCGGGCGGCGCGGCCGCCACGATGAGCCCTCCGCCGCCGCCGCCTTCGGGGCCTAGGTCGATGATCCAGTCGGCTTCGGCCATCACGTCCAGGTCGTGCTCGATCACCACCACGCTGTGGCCGCCGTCCACCAGGCGGTGCAGCACGCGGATGAGTTTTTCCACGTCGGCCATGTGCAGGCCCACGGTGGGTTCGTCCAGCACGTAGAGCGTGTGCGGCGGCTTCTGCCCGCGGCGCGTGATGTCGTCGCGAACCTTGCTGAGTTCGGTCACGAGCTTGATGCGCTGCGCTTCACCGCCGCTGAGTGTGGGGCTGGGCTGGCCCAGCGTGAGGTAGCCCAGGCCCACGTCTTTCAACAGCTGCAGCGGGTGGCCGATGCTGGGCATGGCGGCGAAGAAATCGACCGCTTCGTCCACCTCCATCTGCAACACGTCGCCGATGCTCTTGCCCTTCCAGGTGACGGCCAAGGTCTCGGGGTTGAAGCGTGCGCCGTGGCAAACCTCGCAGGGCACCTTCACGTCAGGCAGGAAGCTCATCTCGATGGTGCGCATGCCCTGGCCTTCACAGCCGGGGCAGCGGCCTTCGCCGGTGTTGAAGCTGAAGCGACCCGGGCCGTAGCCGCGCGCCTTGGCTTCCAACGTGTCGGCGTACAGCTTGCGGACCGTGTCCCAGAAACCGATGTAGGTGGCCGGGCAACTGCGCGGTGTTTTTCCGATGGGTGTCTGGTCGACTTCGAGCACGCGGTCCAGGGACTCGTAACCGCTCACGCTGCCGCAGCCCGACCACGCCGGGTACTGGCCTTTGTCCATGGCGTCTCGGCCGGCCTTGGTGCTGCGCTGGGCCACGGCCGCGGCCACGTTGGTCAGCAGCACGTCGCGCGCCAGCGTGGACTTGCCGGAGCCAGACACGCCGGTGATGACCACCAGGCGCTGCAGCGGGACGGCAGCGTCGAGCTGGTTGAGGTTGTGAAGCTGGGCGCGGTGGACGTGGAGCCAGGGATCTCCCTCACATTGGTCCCCTGCCTTTGTCGGGAGGGGCAAAACATCACGTCGCGGCTGCAACGGGTGTTTCATCGCATGCAGCAAATAGCGCCCGGTCACCGACTCGGGGTTGGCTGAGAGGTCGTCCACGCTGCCTTGCGCCACCACGCGCCCGCCGCGTTTGCCCGCGCTGGGGCCAATGTCGATGATGTGGTCGGCGCGGCGGATGGTGTCTTCGTCGTGCTCCACCACAACCAGCGTGTTGCCCATGTCGCCGAGCTTGTGCAGCGCGTTGAGCAATATCGCGTTGTCGCGCGCGTGCAGGCCGATGGTGGGTTCGTCGAGCACGTAACACACGCCCTGCAGGTTGCTGCCGAGTTGTGCTGCGAGGCGGATGCGTTGCGCTTCGCCGCCGCTGAGCGTGGGCGCGCCGCGGTCCAGCGTGAGGTAGTTCAGGCCCACCTCCTCCAGGAAAGCGAGGCGGCTTTCGATCTCGGGCAGCAGGTCGCGGGCGATGCCGGTTTCGCGCGTGGACATCACGGCTTCTTTCATGAGGCCCTGCACCCACAGACGCACTTCGCGCACCGAGAGCCGCGCGACGTCGGTGATGCCCACCGCGCTGAACTTCACCGCGCGGGCCTGGGCGTTCAGGCGCGTGCCTGCGCAACCCGGGCACACCTCATCCACCAGGTCTTCCACTTCGGGTTCGGCAAAGCTCTGTTCGCGCCCGCGCTCCTTGTCGTCGCGCACCGAGTCGTCGAGCACGCTGCGCTGGTCGCGCGAGAGCTTGAGGCCGGTGCCCACACAGTCGGGGCACCAGCCGTGTTTGCTGTTGTACGAGAACAGGCGCGGGTCGAGTTCGGGGTAGCTGGTGGCGCAGACCGGGCACGCGCGGGTGGTGGAGAACACCTCCAGCTGGCCGAGCTCGCGGGTGGACGTGCCTTCTTCGAGCGCACGGGCCAGACCGTCGAGCGGGTGCAGCACGTGCACCACGCCCTTGCCGATCTCCAGCGCCTTGGTGAGCTGGCTGCGCAGCTGGGCCTCGTTGTCGGCGCTCACCACGAAGTCGGCCACCGGCAGTTCGATGGTGTGCTCCTTGAAGCGATCGATGCGCGGGAACCCGGTGGTGGGGAGGAACTCGCCATCGACGCGCAAATGCGTGTGGCCGCGCGGGCGCGCCCAGTCGGCAAGTTCGGTGTAGACGCCCTTGCGGTTGACCACCAGCGGGGCGAGCAGGCCGATGTGTTGGCCCGCGTAGCGCCTGAGGATGGCGGCGGCGATGCTGTCGGCACTCTGCGGCATCACGGCCGCGCCGTCGTGCACGCAGTGCTGCGTGCCCAGCTTCACATAGAGCAGGCGCAGGAAATGCCACACCTCGGTGGTGGTGCCCACCGTGCTCTTGCGCCCGCCGCGCGAGAGGCGCTGCTCGATCGCCACCGTGGGCGGAATGCCGTAGACCGCGTCCACCTCGGGGCGGCCGGCGGGTTGCACGATGCTGCGCGCGTAGGCGTTCAGGCTCTCAAGGTAGCGGCGCTGCCCTTCGTTGAACAGGATGTCGAAAGCCAGCGTGGACTTGCCCGAACCGCTCACGCCCGAGATCACGTTGAACTGGCCGCGCGGGATGTTCACGCTCAGGTTCTTGAGGTTGTGTTCCTTGGCGTTGACGATGCGGATGGCGTTGCCGTGCTGGTCGCTGCGGCGCGCGGCGGCGGCCAGCCCACTGGACTGGCCCAGGTAGTCGGCCGCGCGGCCCTCGCGCACCGCGTGCACCGCGCCCATGGAGAACGCGTACTCGCGCAGCGCCTTGGCCGTGTGGCTGCTCGCGTGTTCGCGCACCTGCTCCGGCGGGCCTTCGGCCACCACCAGGCCACCGGCCTCGCCGCCCTCGGGGCCGAGGTCGATCAGCCAGTCGGCCGAGCGGATCACGTCCAGGTTGTGCTCGATCACCACCAGCGAATGGCCGGCGTCGAGCAGCTTGCGCAAGCTGCGCATGAGCTTGGCGATGTCGTCGAAATGCAGACCGGTGGTGGGCTCGTCGAACAGGAACAGCGTGCCCTTGCGCGACAGCGGCTGGCGGCTGGCGCTCGCACTTTTGGAGGCCTCGGCCAGGAAACCCGCGAGCTTGAGGCGCTGCGCCTCGCCGCCCGAGAGCGTGGGCACGGGCTGGCCGAGCTTCACGTACTCCAGCCCCACGTCGACGATGGGCTGCAGCACGCGGATGACTTCGCGGTCGGCCTTGAAGAGCTCAGCGGCTTCACTCACCGTGAGGTCGAGCACGTCGGCCACGTTGAGGGAACGATCGCCGCGTTCGATGCGCACTTCCAGGATCTCGGGTCGGTAACGCTTGCCATCGCAGTCCGGGCAGCGCAGGTACACGTCGCTGAGGAACTGCATCTCCACGTGCTCGAAACCCGAGCCACCGCAGGTGGGGCAACGCCCGTCGCCGCTGTTGAAGCTGAACTTGGCGGGCGTGTAGCTGCGCTGGCGCGAGAGCGGGGCGTCGGCGAACAGCGCGCGGATCGCATCCCACGCGCCCACATAGCTCACGGGATTGGATCGAGCGGTCTTGCCGATGGGCGACTGGTCGACGAACACCACCTCGCCCAGCTGCTCGGCACCGAGCAGCCGGTCGTGCGCGCCGGGCGTGTCGGTGGACTTGCCGAAGTGGCGCAGCAGTGCGGGGGCGAGCACGTCTTGAATGAGGCTGGACTTGCCCGAGCCCGACACACCGGTGACCACCACCAGGCGCTGCAGCGGGAACTCGACCGACACGTCTTTCAGGTTGTGTTCGCGCGCACCTTCCAGGATGAGGCGGGGCGTGCTGTCGGTCACCGCGCGCTTGAAGCCCATGCCGATGGTCTTGCGCGCGCCGAGGTAAGCGCCGGTCAGCGTGTCGGCCGAGCGGATCGCCTCTGGCGTGCCGTCGAACACGATCTGCCCACCTCGCTCTCCAGGACCCGGGCCCATGTCGATCAGGCGGTCGGCCGCGAGCATGACGGCGGGGTCGTGTTCGACCACCACCAGCGTGTTGCCCGCGTCGCGCAGGCGCAGCATCGCATCGTTGATGCGCGCCATGTCGCGCGGGTGCAGGCCGATGCTGGGCTCGTCGAGCACGAAGAGTGTGTTCACCAGCGAGGTGCCCAGCGCGGTGGTGAGGTTGATGCGCTGCACCTCACCGCCGCTGAGCGTGCGGCTCTGGCGGTCGAGCGTGAGGTAACCGATGCCGACCTCGCAGAGGTAGCGGATGCGGGTGTTGATTTCGTCGAGCAGCAAGCGAAGCGCCTGCGCCTGGCCGGCGCCGGCAGCGTCCGAGCCAGCGGGCACGAGGGTGTCGCCGAGCGATGCAAAAAACACCCGCAGCTTGTCCAGCGGCAGCAACATCAGGTCGTGCAGGCACAGCCCCGGCAAAGCCTCCACCTGCGCGCGGCTCCACTTCACGCCGTGCGGCAAATAGCGCTTCTCCGCCTTCAGCACCGCATCGGCCTGCACCTTCGTGCCCAAGCGCCAGAGCAGGCTCTCAAGCTTGAGGCGCGCGCCGCCACAGCTCGGGCACTCGGTGTAGCTGCGGTACTTGGACAAGAGCACGCGGATGTGCATCTTGTAGGCCTTGCTCTCCAGGTACTCGAAGAACCGGTCCACACCGTACCAGTGCTGGTTCCACTTGCCGTTCCACTGCGGCGAGCCGGCCCGCACCCAGTGTTTCTGCTCCTCGGTGAGCTTGGCCCAGGGCGTGTCGCGCGGGATGCCGGCGGCCTCGGCGTGCCGCATCATGTCGTCCTGCGCCTCTTTCCACGCGGGCGTCTGGAACACCTTGATCGCCCCCGCGCGCAGCGTGAGCTTGTCGTTCGGGATCACCAGCCCGTAGTCCACCCCGATCACACGCCCGAACCCCCGGCAGGCCTCGCAAGCCCCCACCGCCGAGTTGAACGAGAACATCGACGGCGTCGGTTCGCTGTAGCGGATGTCGCTCTCGGGGCAATGCAAGCCCGTGCTGAACCGCCAGATCTCCGGCTCGGCCGCCGCCCCGGATTGGGGGTCGGATTCCGATGCCAGGGCATAGACCATGAGCTTGCCGCCGCCGCGCTTGAGGCCCACCTCGATGGCCTCCATCACCCGCGCGGGTTCGGTGGTGCCGATGCGGAAGCGGTCGGCCACCACGTCGAGCACCTTGATGGCCTCCATCGGCATGGCCTTGGCCTTGCCTTTGGTCTTGGCTTTCTCATCCACGGCGGGCGCGGCTCGGTGCACCACACGTTCGGCCTGCACCCGTGTGTAGCCGCTGGCCGAGAGCCATTGCTCGATTTCTTCGGGGGTGGTGCTCGCCGGCAGCTCCACGGGAAAGGTGACCACCAGCCTCGGGTCCCCGCGTTCCCCGGCGCGTTGTTTCAATTCAAGATAAATCGACTCCGGCGAGTCGTGCCGCACCATGGCGGCGGTGTCGCGGTCGAACAGCTCGGCGCCGCGTGCGAACAAAAGTTTGAGGTGGTCGTTGAGCTCAGTCATGGTGCCGACCGTGGAACGCGAACTGCGCACCGGGTTGGTCTGGTCGATCGCAATCGCCGGTGGCACACCTTCCACCCGGTCCACCGCGGGTTTGTCCATGCGGTCGAGGAACTGGCGCGCATAGGCGCTGAAGGTCTCCACGTAGCGCCGCTGCCCCTCGGCAAACAAGGTGTCGAAGACCAGGCTGGATTTGCCCGACCCGCTGGGACCGGTGACCACCGTGAGCTCGCCGGTGCGGATGTCCAGGTCGATGTTTTTCAGGTTGTGCTGGCGCGCGCCGCGGATGCGGATCAGCCCAGTGCCACTTGGCCTGTCGTCGGCCAGCGTGGGGAGCTCGGACGCGATAGGGTGCGTCGGCAAGTGGTCGTCGGACATGCGGGGTCTCCAGAAGGGAAGCCAAAGATTCTAGGGACGCTTCGACGTCCTGCCGATGTTCACGCAAAGCCCCGGCAAGGCGTGCGCCAGGGGTTGACGGCGCGCCAAAAACCGGTGTCGCCAGTCGTCGCAGATTGCGCGAATGTGGCACCACTGCTGCCGCAGGCATCCTGCCAACGCCGGATGGTCAGGCCCGACATGGCCTGAAACACTGGCCGCTCACCAGAACTCCAGTCCTTGAATGCAGGAGCCCCATCCATGTATAGCCGCTTGAACTACAAACAGAACGACGCCCAGCCATGGAGCGCCTACTACTTTCTGCTGGAAGGCACTTCGACGACCACCGAGATGGACGCCGCAAGGCAAGCGGGCGTGGACGTCATGGTCAAGTTGGCCGAACCCAAGCTGGACGAGCAGGCCAGGAAGGCACGGAGCACCGAGATTTTCAACGTGGTGAGGCACTTGCCGGAGAGCATGACCGAGAGCTTCGAGCTGTACATGGCCATGGCCCATTGCCGGTTGGAAGCAGCGACGCGAAAACAGCGCGAAGCGCGCATCGCATCGCTGCTGGACCCGTA
The DNA here is from genome assembly GCA_013823505.1 of Polaromonas sp. Next base: position 9,645 of record PNMH01000026.1, read on the forward strand.
TTTCGTCAACCGGACCGAGCCAGACCAGCAGCTGTATCTGGCGAAACTCAAGGCGCTGGCGGTGATGGTTCCCGACGGGGCCATGGACGTGTCGCTCAGAACGTTCGCCATCCGGATGCAGCTGCATTGGATGGAGAAGACCACGCTCCTGGCCACCGACCACGGATTGCGCGTTTTGCAAGACCTCGTCAGCAAGCTGGGTTGGAACGACAGCCCGAAACTCAAGGAGTCCCTGTTCGCTTGCTACCTGTGGCTGGCGCCGGTCGATCGTGAGCCGTGCCTCGACTTGATCGTGAACACCGCCACAAGCAACCGAGGCTTCCTGGTGCCCAGGATCTTTGATGCCATCAAAACTGCGGTGCCAGACTACCTGCTGGCTGATATGGGCGACACGATTCGCAGCACATTGCAGGCTTGCATGACCTTGGTCAATCCCACCGAGGCAGACTTCGATGAGCTGATTGAGTTGGAGAAAGAGCATTTCAAGGCCCGCCTCTCGGCCCGCTGCATGCAGATCGTCGAGGCCACACTGGCTGTCATCGACCAAGACTTCGTGCTGGACAAAGTCACGCTGGAACAGAACCGGCTCTGCAGGGAAGTTGTGCTCTCGCATCGACATTTGGTGGAAACCACCGATTTGCTGATGAAGTCCCTCCGCGGCAAAACACCACCCGTGCCCCACACGGGGAACACCGAGCCGCCCGATCTGGATCCCGTGTATGCGTGGTCGATCGACCGCCTGCTGGAATGGATCGAGGGACCCATCACGCACAAAAAGGACAAAAGGCTGAAATCTCTGGATACCAAGAAGGTCGCAGCTTCGGAAAACCAGGCGCGCCAGACGAGCAACGCCAAGTCCGCTTCCAAGAAGGCGTCCTCCAAGGCCGATACGGAATTCTCCGAAAAAGACGTCGAAACCACAGTGCGAACCGGTCTTTGCTCAGCCGCCGCTTTTTTTCTGGAAGAAATCAACGATCTTCTCCGCCTGGGCCAAAGCTTGCGCATGGACGATCAGCTGCTGGAAAGGTGCCACAACATCCAGGCACCGTTGCAGCTGGTGATTCAGGACGGCGCGTCCAATCCCGATGAAACACAGAACGTCCTGCAGTCCGCGCAGGAGACTGTGGACGCCATGCGGTCTGGCGCGCGCATCGCACAAGGCCAGCAGCTCACGCGCCAGCGATTCACGGCCGCACTTGAGCGGCTGCTGCGACAGGAGGCGCTGGTGTTGCGTAAGCGGCATGGCGGTGTGGTGGCCGCCCTCCTCCCTGCTGCCGATTGGGGATGGGCGGTTCAGGCCTTTCACGAACGCTGGCTGCCCACCTTCACACAACTGCAAAACAGCGAAGACGACCTCACCAAATCGCGGCTTCCCGCTGACTGCGCGTTGGCGCTCTATGTCACAGGCAGCAGCCTGAGCAAGCACGCTTTCGATATCTCGGTCCATGTGTGGCGCAGGCGCAAGGGGTGTACGTCCATCGCGGGCACATCGGCACAGCACCTGGCACCCATGAACAAGGTCGATTGGTACGACACCCTCATCCCATGCGCGGTGCTCCACGTGGACACGCTCGACTGAAGCGGAACGCGGCGTCGTCATTGGGATGTATGCCTGATTTCAGTTCAGCCAGCCCAACGGCCAGCTGACCATCCAGCCGCTGGGCTTCCCCCAACCGTCCAGTCCCCCTCAGACCTGAGCAGCTGACCAGCGGGGCCTCCACGGTCACGCCCGTGGCAGCGGCGGGTTTGGCCAACAAAGACGAGCGCCATCTCCTCGACGAACTGGCCAGGGCCCCGCCCAGCGATCTGGCCAGCATCGAATTCCCGCTCCACATGCTTTTGCCTCATTTGCAGGATGCCAAATGCTCGCAGCGCGAGGCGGCGAAAAAAAAAAGGCGCCGCAAGCCTTCGCGGGCATTGCGCTGGGGCCGAACATAGTTGCCGGTGTACAAACCATCGAGGCTTGGGTTCGCATTGTTCCGCCCCCTTCTGGGAAGGCAGAAGAAGACGTGCTGCGGCAAAGTGCACATGTCCATGAAGGGAAAGGAGCCCCAGCCTGGATGGCCTTCAACAACAAGCTCACCGATTTGCTCAAACAGTTGGGCCTGCCCATCGATCCGAAAGGTGCCTACATGCTGCTGGTCGACATGGCGGTCAGAAAACCCACTGGCACTGCCGCTGACCGGGCCGAAACCTTTCATCAAGTGCTGCTGGGTCCCCTTGCCCACCCAGGCGCCAATGCCTTGAACCAACTGATGGAAGGCGAGATCGCCATCAAGGCAGCTTGAGCGCTGCGCACGCGGCGCATCAGCTCGCCGGCGCGGATATCCAGGCGATGCATTTCAGGCTGCGCTGGCGCGCGCCGCGGATGCGGATCAGCCCAGTGCCACCTTCCGTCGGTCGGTCGCGCCCCTCATCGTCGGACGCGGGTTGAATCGCGCCCGCAGGCAACTCGGCGGGCAAAAAGGCATCGGACATGCAGGGGCGCCTGAAGGGGACGCGAAGATTCTACGGAGCAGCGCGTCATACCCCCCAGCGTGTATGGCATAACCCCACTTTTGCACCAGACCGGGCGACCCGAACCGCGCCCCACTTTCAAGCAACTCCAATGACAAATTCCTTTGTGTCCTGGTCCAGCAACCTCACCACCCTCGGCCTCGCCGGGCTCATGGCCTTCTCTGTGCCCGCCTGGGCCGAGCTGCGCATCGGCAACCCCTCGGGCATCACCGGCTCGGTGGCGGCAGGGGTCAAGGAGAACATCGACGGCGCCAAGCTGTACTTTGACGCGGTCAACGCGCGCGGCGGCATCAACGGCCAGAAGATCGAACTGGTGTCGGTGGACGACAAGTTCGACCCCAAGGTCACGGTGGAGGTGTCGCGCAAGCTCATCACCGAACAAAAGGTGCTGGCCCTGTTTCTGAACCGGGGCACACCGCATTCACAAGCCCTGCTGCCCATGCTGGCCGAGTTCAAGGTCCCGCTGGTGGGCCCGAGCACCGGCGCCATGGTGTTGCACGAGCCGGTGAACCCCTGGGTGTTCAACGTGCGCGCCACCTACCAGCGCGAAGCAGCGAAGGCCATCGAACACCTGGCCAGCATCGGCATGACACGCATCGCGCTGCTGGAGACCGACGACTCCTTCGGCGCCGACTCGGCCGCCGGCGCGCTCAAGGGTTTTGCCACGGTGAAGCAGACGCCGGTGCTGCAAGAGAAATTCCCGCGCGACAAGCCCGACTTCACCGAACTGGCTGCCCGGGTGATGAAGAGCAATGCCCAGGCCGTGATGGTGATCGGCTCGGCCGGCAACGCCGCCAACGGCATGAAGGCGATCCGTGAAGCCGGCTCACGCGCACAGCTGGTCACGCTCTCCAACAACGCATCGGAAGGCTTCATCAAGCTGCTGGGCGAGCACGCGCGTGGTGTGATCGTCACGCAGGTCTTCCCCAACGAACGCTCGGTGTCGTTCCCACTGATCAAGGAAGCGCAGGACCTGGCCAGGGCCAAGGGCCTGGAGGGTGTGTCGCCCGCGATGATGGAAGGCTTTGCGGCCGCCAAGGTGGTCACAGAAGGCCTGCGCCGCGCGGGTCCGAACCCGACCCCGGTGGCTCTTCGCGACGCCCTGGAAGGCATGCGCAACTACGACATCGGCGGCCTGCAGATCAGCTACAGCGCCACCGACCACACGGGTCTGGATTTTTCCGACTTGTCGATCGTGAACGCCAGCGGCAAGTTCATGCGCTGAGGTCAGGACTTCACGATCAGCACAGGCACCTTGGCGTGGGTCAGCACCTTTTGCGCCACGCTGCCCAGGATGAGTGCCTTCACACCCTGGCGGCCGTGTGAGCCCATCACGATCAGGTCGCAGCCTTCGGCCTCGGCCGTTTCAATGATCCCCTCGTAGACCACGTTGCGCTCGATGGTGTCGCCCGCGAAGGGCACGCCGTCGGCGGCGCAGGCCATGCGCGCAGCGTCCAGCGCCACGCCAGCCGCGGCCTTGGCCTCGGTCAGGTAGGCCTGCAGGCCGATGGCCGAGGCGTCGCCGATGCCGATGTAGGGGAAGGGGTCGATGACATAGACGCCCACGATGTGTGCGCCCTGGCTCTTGGCCAGGCCCACAGCCGCGCGGGTGGCAAACAAGCTGAGCTCGGAACCGTCGGTGGGCAGCAGGATTTTCTTGAACATGGTCGCTCTCCTCAAAGGGGTGGATGAACCGGGCCGCGCGCGGCGGCACCGTTTCATCGTAGGAGAGCCCCGGCCACTGCGGCTTGCGTCAGATCAAACCGGGGCCGGTTCCTCCACGGGCCGCACGTCCACCGCACAGTACTTCAGTTCGGCGATCTTGCCCACCGGGTCCAGGGCCGGGTTGGTGAGCAGGTTGGCCGCAGCCTCCGCGTAGGCAAACGGGATGAAGGCGGTGTCCAGCGGCATGGCGTCGTCCAGCCTCACTGGCAGCGCCACCGCGCCACGGCGCGAACGCACCTGCGCCAGCGCGCCAGCAAACAGCCCCAGCCGCTGCGCGGTGGTGGTGTGCAGGCTGACCACCGGGCCGGGCTCAATCGCATCGAGCACACCGCTGCGCCGCGTCATGCTGCCGGTGTGCCAGTGCTCCAGCTGGCGCCCGGTGATGAGCACCATCGGGAACGTGGCATCAGGCACCTCGGCCGGGGGCGTGACATTCGCGCCCACCAGCGTGGCGCGCCCGCTGGCGGTGGGGAACCCGTCGGTGAACACCACCGGGTGACCGGGATCGCTCTCACTGCTCACCGGGTAGGTCACCGCGCCTTCGCGCTGCAGACGCGCCCAGGAGAGGCCGGCAATGCTGGGCATCATGGCGCGCATTTCTTCAAACACGGCGCCGATGCCACTGTCGGAATCTGCTGAGGCGGTGCCGTCGGCGGCCACGCCGTAAGTCCAGCCCAGGCCGAGCCGGCGCGCCAGCTGCTCGGTGATCCATGCATCGGCCATGGCCTCGCCCGGCGCGCGCACGGCCTTGCGGCCGAGCTGCACGCAGCGGTCGGTGTTGGTCACGCTGCCAGTTTTTTCGGGCCAGGCGGTGGCGGGCAACACCACGTCGGCCAGGCTCGCGGTTTCGGTCAGAAAGATGTCCTGCACCACCAGGTGGTCCAGCCCGGCCAGCGCCTCGCGCGCGTGGGTGGCATCGGGGTCGCTCATGGCCGGGTTCTCGCCCTGGATCAGCATGGCGCGGATCTCGCGCCGGTGCGCCGCGTCGATGATCTCCACCACGGTGAGGCCGGCCTCGCTGCCCAGCGTGCCGGGGGCCAGGTTCCACAGGCGCTCGGCCTTGTCGCGGGTGTGCGGGTCGCTTACCTTCTGGTAGTCGGGCAGCACCATGGGGATCAGCCCCGCGTCGCTTGCGCCCTGCACGTTGTTCTGCCCGCGCAGCGGGTGCAGGCCGGTGCCGGGGCGGCCGATCTGTCCGGTGATGAGCGAGAGCGCGATCAGGCAGCGCGCGTTGTCGGTGCCGTGGGTGTGCTGGCTGATGCCCATGCCCCAGAGGATCATGCTGTTCTTCGCCGTGGCGTAGGCCCGCGCCACCTCGCGCAGGGTGGCCGCGTCGATGCCGCAGACGGACGCCATGGCCTCGGGCGAAAAGTCCACCAGGTGGGCCTTGAGCTGCGCGAAGTGCAGCGTGTGCGCTTCGATGTAGGCCGGGTCGGTGAGGCCTTCGAACACGATGGTGTGCAGCAGCGCGTTGAGCAGGGCCACGTCGGTGCCGGACTTGAAGCCCAGGTGCTTCCAGCTGTGGCGCGCGAGCTCGGTGCGGCGCGGATCGGCCAGCACGAGCTTCATGCCTTGCTTCACCGCGTTCTTGATCCAGGTGGCGCCCACCGGGTGGTTTTGCGCCGGGTTGGCGCCGATCAGCAGCACGAAGTCGGCGTGTTCCACGTCGCGCAGCGGGTTGGTGACCACGGCCGAGCCCAGGCCTTCCATGAGCGCGGCCACGCTGGACGCGTGGCACAGGCGGGTGCAGTGGTCCACGTTGTGCGTATCGAACGCGGTTCGGATCAGCTTCTGGAACAGGTAGGCCTCTTCGTTCGTGCCCTTGGCCGAACCGAAACCGGCGACCGGGCCCTGGCGTCCGCGCGCGGCGGTGCTGGCCATGGCGCGCTTGAAGCCGTTGGCGGCCACGTCGAGGGCTTCGTCCCAGCTGGCTTCGCGGAACAGCTCACGCCATTGGCGACGCTCGATCAGCAGCGGATCTTTCGGTGCATCGGCGCGGCGGATCAGCGGGCGCGTGAGCCGCTCGGGGCTGTGCGCGTAGTCAAAGCCGAAACGGCCCTTGACGCACAGGCGGCCTTCGTTGGCGGGGCCGGCGATGCCTTCGACGTGTTCGATCTTTTCGTCCGTCACGTGGTAAGTGAGCTGGCAGCCCACACCGCAGAACGGGCACACAGAATCCACCTGCTTGTCCGACGCATGGGCGTACGCGCCGTTGGCCGGCGCGATCGCGCCCGTGGGGCAGGCCTGCACACATTCGCCGCAGGCCACGCAGGTGCTCGCACCCATGGGGTCGTTCTGGTCGAACACGATCTGCGCGTGGCCGCCGCGGAACGCGAGACCCAGCACGTCGTTGCCATGCGTCTCGCGGCAGGCGCGGATGCAGCGCGTGCACTGGATGCAGGCGTCGAGGTTGACGGACATGGCCGGATGACTCAGGTCTTGCGTGGCGGCTGCGCGGGCAGGGAATCTGCCGACCCGAGCACCGGCCACCTCGGCCCAATGCACCAGCTCGCTGTCGTGTTTGAGCGCGGCGGTGTCCGGCGCGTCCGACAGCAGCAACTCCAGCACCGTTTTCTGGGCCGCGGCCGCGCGCGGGCTGTCGGTGGTGACCACCATGCCCGGCGTGGGAGAACGGCAGCACGAGGGCGCGAGCACGCGCTCGCCCGCGATCTCCACCACACAGGCGCGGCAATTGCCGGGGCTGCGCAGGCCGTCCTGGTGGCACAGGTGCGGCACGGCCACGCCGGCGCGCTGCGCGGCCTTGAGCAGGGTCTCACCCGGCGCGGCTTCCACCGCGTGGCCGTTGAGCGTGAAAGCAATCGGGGCCGCGTGCTGCGGCAAGTCGTTGGTCTTCATGCGCCCACCTCGTGAGGAAAGAACCGCAGCACGCTGTCCACCGGGTTGGGCGCGGCCTGGCCGAGGCCGCAGATGCTGGCGTCGCGCATCACCTGCGAGAGCTCGGCGAGCAGCGGCGCGTCCCACACCGGCGCCTGGATCAGCTCCACCGCCTTGGTGGTGCCGGCGCGGCAGGGTGTGCACTGGCCACAGGATTCGTGTTCGAAGAAGCGCATGAGGTTCAGCGCCGCGTCGCGCGCCTTGTCGTGCTGGCCCATCACCACCACCGCCATGGAGCCAATGAAGGCGCCGTGATCGGCCAGGGTGTCGAAGTCCAGCGGCACGTCGGCCAGCGCGGCGGGCAGGATGCCGCCCGAAGCACCGCCGGGCAGATACGCGTACAGCGTGTGACCGTCGGCCATGCCGCCGGCGTGTTCATCGATGAGCTCGCGCAGCGTGATGCCGGCGGGCGCGAGGTACACACCGGGTTGCCTTACCCGGCCCGACACCGAGAAACGCCGCAGACCGTTGCGCCCGGCGCGCCCGTGCGTGGTGAGCCACGCGCCGCCGTGCGCCAGGATTTCGGGCAACCACCACAGCGTCTCGGGGTTGTGCGCCAGCGTGGGTCGGCCGAACACACCGTGCAGCGCGACGATGGGCGGCTTCAGACGTGGCAGACCACGCTTGCCTTCGACAGACTCGATGAGGGCCGACTCTTCACCGCAGATGTAAGCGCCGGCACCGCGCCGCAGTTCGATCACAGGCGGCGAGTAGCCGGGGTACTGCGCCGTCAGTGCATGCAGTCGCACCTTCAGCGTGTCGAGCTCGCGCTGCAGCAGCACGCGTGCGTCGTGGTACTCGTCGCGCAGGTACAGCCACACATGATCGATGCCGACCACTTGCGCGGCGATCAGCAGGCCTTCGAGCACCTGCGGTGCGCCGGCCTGCGCGCTGGTGAGCACGTGGCCGTCCTTGAAAGTGCCGACCTCGCCTTCGTCGATGTTGACGACCATGTGGCGGGGGCCGGGTTGCGCGCGCACCGTCTCCCACTTGCGCCACGACGGAAAGCCCGCGCCGCCCAGGCCGCGCAGGTTGGAAGCCTTGAGTTCGGCCAGCACCGCATCAGGACTGAGCTCGCCCGAGATCAGGCGCTGCAACTGCTTCAGATCGGACGCCTCGGGCACCGGCAGCTCGCGCGGGCCGGTGTCGCCGCTGGCCAGCAAGGCCTTCACGGTGTCGACCGTGGCATGCGGCAACTGCCGCTGGCCCACGCAGGCAGCCGGCGCGCGGTGGCACTGGCCGATGCAGGGCGCGGGTTGCACACGCACCGAGCTGTCGTGCGCCAGCGCGGCCTGGAGGTCGCTCATCAAGGTCTGGCTGCCGGCCATGGTGCAGGAGAGGCTGTCGCACACGCGAACCACGGTGGCGGGCACGGACGCGTCGTCGTCCACGATCTCGAAGTGGTGGTAGAAGCTCGCGACCTCGAACACCTCGACCTGGCTGAGTTTCAAGTGCTCTGCCAAAGCGGCCAGGTGGCCGTGACGCAGCGCGCCTTCGCCGTCCTGCAGGCGGTGCAGGTGCTCGATCAAGAGGTCGGCGCGCGGCGCCAAGCCGACGCACAAAACGGCCACGCGCTCGCGCGCCTGCGGCGAGGTCTGGCGGCCCTTGGGGGTGTGGCGCGGTGCACCGCGGCGCACGGTTTCCACGGGGCGGATGGGGATCACGGTGGTCATCGCCGCAGACTAGCACCGCGGGCGGGTTTGAATATGTTCTTCACTTCATATACTCGACCCCATGTTGCGCGTCTCCTTGCAGCCCCGATGGCACGTCAGCCAGGACGGCGGTCCCGCGCTGGACGCCAACACCTTGCTGCAACTGCTCGCCGCCGTGCAGGCCTCGGGCAGCATCTCGCAGGCCGGCCGCGAACTCGGCCTGTCGTACCGCCACGCATGGGGTCTGCTGCAGCAGGCCGAGGCGTTGTTCGGCCAGCCGCTGCTGGTGCGCGGCCGGGGGCGCGGCTCGGCGCTGACCGAGCTGGGCAACAAGCTCATCTGGGCCGACACCCGCATCGGCGCCCGGCTGCAGCCGCTGCTCGAATCGCTGGCTTCGGAGTTCGAAGGCGAACTCGGGCGCGTGCAGCGACGCCAGCGGGCGGTGCCGCGCCTGCACGCCAGCCACGGGTTTGCGGTGGCCGCGCTGCGGGAGCAGCTGGCTGCGCGCGAGATACCGGTGGAGCTGCGCTACCGCAACAGCCTCGAAGCGGTGGCCGCGCTCGCGCAGGGCGACTGCGAGCTGGCGGGCTTTCATGTGCCGCTGGGTGAGTTTGAAGCCGCCGCCGCACAGCGCTACCTGCCCTGGCTCAAACGCGACCAACACCTGCTGGTGCACCTGGCGGTGCGCACGCAGGGCCTGTTTTGTGCGCCGGGCAACCCGCTGGGCATTCAAGGTCTGGCCGACCTGACCCGGCGCGGGCTGCGCTTCGTCAACCGCCCCGAGGGCTCCGGCACGCGCGTGCTGACCGAACTGCTGCTGCAGCGCCACGGCATCGAAGCGCGCGCGGTGGCCGGCTTTGACAACACCGAGCTGACCCACGCCGGTGTGGCCGCCTATGTGGCCAGCGGCATGGCGGACGTGGGGCTGGGCGTGCAGACCGCCGCGCACCGCTTCGGCCTGCACTTCATTCCGCTGCTGAAAGAGCGCTACTTCTTTGCCTTGCCACCCGATGCGATGGACCGCGCGGAGCTGCGGACGGTGCTCTCCGTGCTGCGCTCACCGGCGTTCCGCTCACGCGTGGCGGCGCTGCAAGGCTACGAGGCCGCGAGCACCGGGCAGGTGACCACCGTGGGCCAGGCCCTTCAAGCCTGAGACCGCTGCACGCCCACCGGGCGTTCAGCAGCGGCGGACCACTGCGTTTCGAACCAGGCATCACCATCGAGGTAGGCCCGCAGCATGGGCAGTGCGTCAAAGCCCCAGAACACGCGGCCGTCCACCACCATGGCCGGCACGCCGAACAGCCCCAGCGCGAGCGCCTCGTCGGTGTTGGCGCGCAGGCGCTGTTTCACCACCTCGCCATCGGGCGCCTGCCAGGGCTTGCCGCGCTGGGCCATGTGGTCTTGCAAGCGGGCTTGCAGTTCGGCCAGGCGCGCGGGGTCCGCGGCGTCCAGTCCGCCGTGCCACACGTGGTGAAACAGCTGCTCGGTGACGAACCGGTTGGTCTCACCGGGGGCGTCGTCGGTGGAGCAGGCCAGGCCCAGGCGCAGCAGGGCCAGCGGGTTGAACGGGTGGGCGGCGGGCAACTCCAGCCGCACGCCATGGTGGTGGCCCAGCCAGGCCACCTGGCGGTAGGTCCAGTCGCGCTTGGGGGCGATCTCGGCCGGTCCGAGCTGGCCGTGGGCCTTGAGCAGTCCGGCGAACAGCACCGGCTTGTAGCGCACCACCACGCTGTGGCCCATGAGCGCCTCGGGCAGGCGCTCGAACGCGAGATGCGCGTAGGGCGAGATCGGGTCGTAATGGAACGTGATCTCGCGCAGGTCAGGCGCGTTCATGGCGTGCTCGCGGGCAGCTGCCGCGCCTCGATCAGTTGCCACACCGCCAGCTTGTCGGCATCGGCCATGCGGCTCCACTGCGAGATCTCGGGAATCGTGCGAAAGCAGCCCTTGCAGGCAAACCGGGCTTCGTCCATCTCGCAGACCGAGATGCAGGGCGAGGGCACGCCGGGAGCGATGCCGGCTTTGGCGTTGGCTCGGGCTCGGGCGGCTTGCAGCGTGACGGGGGGACGGTTGGACAGGGACATGGTGAGACAGAAGATCAGGCCACGGTGACGTCGTGCACGGGCGCACCGGTCAGGGTCTGGAGTTGCTGGGGTGTGAGGGGAAAGACAGCGTGCGGATGGCCCGCTGCCGCCCAGATGGTGGCAAAGCGGAACAGCTGCGCGTCGATCAGGGTGACCACGGGGGTGGCGTGCGCCAGTGGCGAGACACCGCCGATGGAAAAGCCGGTGGCGCTTTTGACGAAGTCGGCATCGGCACGGCCGAGCTTGGCGCCCTCGGCGCAGACGATGGCCTGCACCTTCTTCTCGTCCATCCGCAGGTCACCCGAGGTGACGACCAGCACCGCGACCTCGTCGCTCTTGCGGCGGAACACGATGCTCTTGGCGATCTGGCCCAGCGCCACACCGAGCGCATCGGCCGCCTGCTGAGCGGTGCGCGCGGCGTCTTCGAGCATGCGGGGTGGGTGCGGGTGGTTCAGCGCGCGCAGGTGGTCGGTCACGCGCTGGACGGCCGGGGTGGTGGTGGTGGCGTCGCTCATGGATTGGGATGGTAGCGGCCTGCGATGGCCCATGCATGCGGCCTGACGCAAGTCCTTGGCAATCCATTCATCAGGGCTTCGTCAGTCAACGCTCACTACAAGGGACTGCCCTGCCCCAAACAATCCCAGACGCACCACCAGCGCCCTTCTCAGCACTCAACCAAGGAGCTCGGCATGTATGGATATCTGGTCTTGAAAGACGACAAAAGCATCGACACTATTTTTCCCAACTGGCTTCAGTTTGCGAAGTTTGTGGCGGGTTCCAGCGGTCAACAAACCCAACTGGAGAACGCTGCCTTCGATGTTTTCAAGAAGCTTTGTCCAGCCAATGATCCCTTGAGCAAACAGGTAAGGCCAGAAGAGATCAAGAAACTGTTCTTTCGTATTCCCCCAAATTACCTGTCGCTCGGTATCAGCTTGTGGCTGGCCCATCAGCGACTGTCAGAGCCCTTGCGCAAGGCTCGCACAATGGCGATCGACGAGGTGGTCGGCAATCAATTCGGCGACCTCGTCCAAGCAGATTCACTGAAAGCCCCGATCACCGTTGTGAAAAGCTTGGGCTTGCTCATTGCCGACGATCTGATGCACACCGATCTTCGCGATCAGGGCTGCCTCCTGCTGAACCACTTTCTTCCCCAGACCCCTGTCTTCCAGAAGACCTTGGGACCAGCGCTGAATTCCCTGCTCGGCACGATAGCGAACCAACCCCAGGAACAGTTCGCTGCCATCAAAGACCACGTCTGGCTGCTCACCTGCACGCGGGCGGCCAATCAGCGCGAGGGGTTTCTGGGTCAGTTGCTGACGCTCTTCAAACAGTCAAAGAGCCAGTTGCTTCTGGATGCTGGCGCCAGTGCCCGCAAGCTGAGCACCCCCTTGCCCAATCCGGTTCTTTACGACGCCTTGAGTCAAATGGTCGCAGACGCATTGGCCACCGACGCAGGTTCACTTCAAGAGATCATTGACGCCCGACTGAACATGGCCAGTGCGCTCCATGAGTCTCAGAAGAACCGGGCCACCACCACCACCATGCAGGCCGTGGCAGCTGGCGTTCTCCTGGGTGACAAGACGACGCAAAGCCAGGACGCGATCATCCAGCTCAATCGGGAGCGCAGCCTCCAGAACCGCAAACGCACACGCGATTGCACCAACCGCGCTCGCGACCGCAGGGGAGGCGCCCCCATCCCGTCGACAGCAGCACAACAGGCCGAGACAGCTCTCCTCCAGACTTGGCCTTTGCAACAGCTGGCGCAGTGGATCGAAGGCCCCATCACAGAGAAACGCAAGACATCCGGACTCATCGACCGCAAGGCCATCCTGCTGAAAGAGCAGAAACAGGCACCCACTCAGGGGAAAAAGCCACCACCCAAGCAGAAGGCACCCCCATCGGACGATCTGACACCCGACGATGTGGAAAGCACCATCCAGCAAGCGCTGTCCGCCACCGCCGAATTCTTCCTGGCCGAAATCGGCGACCTGTTGGCGCTGGCCAAGCAGCTGAATGCACATCCAGATCTGGTGGCGGGTTGCAGCAGCCTGCTGGAGCCGCTCGAACGGCTGACAGCCTCCCAGAACCTTCCATCAGAGGAAGAAGCCACCGCGCTCTTGGCAAGAGCTGAGGCTGCCATCCTCGAACTGCGCGGAGGACTGAAATCCGCTGAATCATCGGCCAAACTGCAGCGCTGCTTTACCGACGCACTGATCGCCGCTTTGCGTGCCGAACCGCTGGAGCTGGGCAAACGCCATGGGGGTCAGATCGGCTACAAGACACACGCGGGAGACTGGACGTTTGTGTGCGACAACTTCCACAACCGCTGGTTGCCGCAGGTCAGTTTCCTGCTGGTCAACGGCGTGCGCATGCAGTTGCAGACCAACCAGGCGGTGGCTCTGTATGTCACGGGCAGCAGCCAGAGCGGCTATGCGTTCGATGTCTCCGTGCATCTTTGGCAACGGCGACTGGGCAAACAAACCATGCCCAGCGCCAAGAACGACCTGTTCCCGCCGATGAATCAGGACGACTGGTTCGACACACTGGTCCCCTGCTGCGTGCTGCACGTCCCGTCGGCGGAATGAGCCATGCACGGCGACCCCACAGACATTTCCTTCGTTGGCAACATCAGGCCGCGCGTTTGACCAGCAGCAAGCTCGCCCCCATGGCCATGAGCACGCCGCCAAACACGCGGTTCTGCGCGCGGCGTGCCTTGGCGGTGGCCAGCCAGCGCTGGGCGCGCGAAGCCAGAAACGCGTAACCGTGCATGACCACGAGATCGACCCCGATGGTGGTCACCAGCAACACCAGCAGTTGCAACCACAGCGATCGCTGCGGATCGATGAATTGCGGCAGCACCGCCACCATGAACACAATGCCCTTGGGGTTGGTCACGTTGGTGAAGAAGCCGGTCACAAAACGTTCGCGCGCGGGCGGCACACTGGTCTGCACCGGTGCGGCCTCTCCCGCGGCCACCGTGGTGCTCACGTGCGAGCGCCACTGCTTCACACCCAGCCAGATCAGGTAGCCCGCCCCGGCGAACTTGACCACCGTGAAGGCGGTGGCCGAGGCCAGCAGCAGCGCGCCCACGCCCACCCCCGCGACCAGCAGGATCACCGCCAGCCCCAGCTGCAGGCCGGCGATGGTGGCGCTGGTCTTCTGCACGCCGTAGGCCAGGCCATGCGTCATCGACAACACGGCACCCGAGCCGGGCGACAGGGCAATGGCCCACGAGGCCAGGAAATACGCCAGCCAGACTTGCAGTTCCATGATCAACCCGCCCGTTTGGCCAGCAGCGCACGCGCCACGCGCGAGCCGCTGGGCCGGCCGAGTTGTTCGCTGATGTAAGCACCGGCGTCGACCAGCGCATCCAGGTCGATGCCGGTCGCTATCCCCATGCCGTGCAGCAGGTAGACCACGTCTTCGGTGGCCACGTTGCCGGTGGCGCCCTTGGCGTAGGGGCAGCCGCCCAGTCCGGCCACGGACGACTGGAAATTCCAGACGCCGAGCTCCAGCGCGGCCAGGGTGTTGGACAGGGCCTGGCCGTACGTGTCGTGGAAGTGGCCCGAGATATCGTCGATACCGTAGTGCTGCAAGGTGGCTTCCAGCGCGGCTTGCACCTTGCGCGGCGTGCCCACGCCGATGGTGTCGGCCACGTCCACGCGCTGCACGCCGATGCCCTTCATGAGCCCGGCGAGATACGCCACGCGCCCGGGCGCAACCTCACCTTCGTACGGGCAACCCACGGTGCAGCTCATGGCGCCGCGCACCGCGATGCCGGCTGCGCGCGCGGCCTCCACCACGGGAGCGAAGCGTTCGATGCTCTCGGCGATCGAGCAGTTGATGTTCTTCTGGCTGAAGGCCTCGCTGGCCGCGCCGAACACCACGATCTCGTCGGGCTGGTCGAGCACGGCGGCCTCGAAGCCCTTGAGGTTGGGCGTGAGCACCGAGTAGCGCACGCCGCCCTGGCGCGACAGGCCGGCCATGACATCGTGGTTGTCTGCCATCTGCGGCACCCACTTCGGGCTCACATAGCTGGTGACCTCGATCTCTTTCAAGCCAGCGGCCTGCAGGCGGTGCACCAGCTCGATCTTGGTGGCGGCCGGCACCGGCTGCTTTTCGTTTTGCAGGCCGTCGCGCGGGCCGACGTCGATGAGGCGAACGCGGGAGGGGATGTTCATGAGGTTCTCGATTCAGTAGCCGCGGTCGCGGTGCACCACGCCGGCGATCGACTCGCCGCGTGACAACGCCACGATCTTGCCGGCGATCTGCGCGATGCTTTCGTCGCGCAGGGTGCGGGCCGAGGTGTGCGGGGTCACGGTGACTTTGGGGTGGTGCCAGAAAGGGTGGTCGGCGGGCAGGGGTTCGGTGCGGAACACGTCAAGCGTGGCGCCGCTCAGGTGCCCGCTGTCGAGCAGGTGGATCAGATCGTCTTCCACCAGGTGCGCGCCGCGCGCCACGTTGATCACATAACCGCCGGGTTGCAGGCGGGAGAGCGTTTTGCGGTTGAGGATGTCCTGCGTGTCGGGCGTGAGCGGCAGCAGGTTGACCAGCACGCGGCACGACGAGAGGAAGGTGTCGAAACGGTCCGCGCCGGCGTGGCACACCACACCTTCAATGGCCTTGGGCGTGCGGCTCCAGCCATGCACCGGAAATTCAAACTGCCCGAGCGCACGCGCCACCCGCTCGCCGAGCACGCCCATGCCCATCACACCCACAGGCCAGTCGGCTCGGCTGCGGGGTTTGCGGTACGACCACTGGCCGGCGGCGATGTCGGCCTCGTACCCGTCGAATTCGCGGAAGTGGCGGATCACGGCGTGGCACACGTACTCGGCCATCTGCACCGACATACCGGCGTCGTCCAGCCGGACCACCTGGGTCTGGGGCGGCAGGCGCAGCTTCATGATGGCGTCGACCCCGGCGCCGATGTTGAACATGGCCTTGAGACCGGGTTGTTCGTCCAGAAATTCCTGCGGCGGTGACCACACGATGGCGTAGTCGGCCTGCGGATCGCCGGCTTTCCAGGTGCTCACATGAGCGTCGGGCAAGAGGGCACGAAAGCCCTCTTCCCAGGGGGCGGCTTTGGTTTGGGCAACACAGATGGTGATGTTCATGCGCCGAGCTTAAAAGAAGCGGCCTGCGCGCGCTGTCACCACCATCACCTTCGTCACGCTGCGGTGATCTTGAGCAGCTCGGCGCCTTCGTTCACCTGGTCGCCGGGCGCATACAGCAGCTCGGCCACGGTGCCGTCGGCCGGGGCGGCGATGGTGTGCTCCATCTTCATGGCCTCCATCACCGCCAGGGCCTGGCCCTTCTTGATCACATCGCCCGCCTTCACCGCGAACGACAGCACCTTGCCCGGCATGGGCGCGGTGAGCCGACCACCATCGGCCGCGGCCACACCGGCGTGGGCCAGCGCGTCGATCTCGGTGATCTGCGTGGCACCGAGTGCGCAGAAGATGTGCACGATTTCGCCCTGTTGCCAGGTCTGCACGGTCTGCCGCTGGCCCTGAAACCGCAGGTCCATGCGGGCACCACCGTCGGTGGACAGTGTGTCGAACTCCAGCACGCCGCTGACCTCGCCGAACGCCAGTTGCAAGGCGCCGTCGTGCAGGTAGGTCAGGTGGGCGAGCAACGGCTCGCCCATGTATTCAAAGTCGAAGCGGCGCACGGTCAGGCCGTGGGGGCGCCAGCCGTCGCGGCGCGAGAACGGGTCGGTGGATTCCTGCGCGCGCTCGACCACCAGCGTCTGCGCCACGGCCGAAGCCACGGCCAGCGCCAGCCCCACCTTGTCCTGATGGAAGAGCACCGCCGCTTCGCGCGGGATCAGCGCGGTGTCCAGATTCGCCTGCGAGAACGACGGGCTGTTGACCACATGGCGCAGGAACTGCACGTTGGTGGACAGGCCCACGATGCGCGTCTCGGCCAGCGCGGCGTCCATGCGGGCCAGCGCTTCTTCGCGCGTGGCGCCATGCACGATGAGCTTGGCGACCATGGAGTCGTAGAACGGGCTGATGGTGTCGCCTTCGCGAACGCCGTCGTCCACACGAACCACGCCCCGCTCGAAAGCTGTGCAGGCCGGCTTGCGGTACACCGCCAGCGTGCCGGTGGCGGGCAGGAAGTTGTTGTCCGGCGTTTCGGCGCAGATGCGCGCCTCGATCGCGTGGCCGTGGATGCGCAGTTCTTCCTGCTTCAGCGGCAGCGGCTCGCCGCTGGCCACACGCAGTTGCCATTCCACCAGGTCGAGCCCGGTGATGGCCTCGGTCACCGGGTGCTCCACCTGCAGCCGCGTGTTCATCTCCATGAAGAAGAAGCGCATGCCGCCTTCGGGGGGTTGTTCGACGATGAACTCCACCGTGCCGGCGCCCACGTAGTTCACGGCCTTCGCAGCGGCCACGGCGGCGGCGCCCATCTGCTGGCGGAACTCGGGCGTCATGCCCGGCGCGGGCGCTTCCTCCAGCACCTTCTGGTGGCGCCGTTGCACCGAGCAGTCGCGCTCGAACAGGTACACGCAGTTGCCATGGGTGTCGCCAAACACCTGGATCTCGATGTGGCGCGGCCGTTGCACGTATTTTTCGATCAGCACCGCGTCGCTGCCGAAGCTGTTGCGCGCCTCGCGCTGGCAGCTGGCGAGCGCGTCTGCAAAGTCTTCGGCCTTGTCCACCGCGCGCATGCCCTTGCCACCGCCCCCGGCGCTGGCCTTGATCAGCACCGGGTACCCGATGCGGTTGGCCTCGTGCTGCAGCATGGCCGGGTCCTGGTCGGCCTCGTGGTAGCCGGGCACCAGCGGCACGCCGGCTTTCTCCATCAGCTGTTTGGACTCGGCCTTCAGGCCCATGGCCAGAATGGCGGACGCGGGCGGGCCGATGAAGGCGATGCCGGCGTTGGCGCAAGCGGTGGCAAAGGCATCGTTCTCGCTCAGGAAGCCGTAGCCGGGGTGGATGGCCTGCGCACCGGTGGCCTTGGCGGCTTCGATGATGCGTTCCCACTGCAGGTAGCTGTCCTTGGGTGCGCTGCCGCCGATGTGCACGGCCTCGTCGCAGGCCGCCACATGCTTGGCGCTGGCGTCGGCGTCGGAATACACGGCCACGGTGCGCACACCGAGGCGGCGGGCGGTGGCGGCCACACGGCAGGCAATCTCGCCGCGGTTGGCGATCAGGATCTTGGTGAACATGTTGTGTCCTAAGCGGGGGCAGTGAAGAACGAGCGCGCACGGCGAAACACCGCGCGCAGGAATTTGAAAAGCATCCAGGTGACGATCCACATCAGCACCACGGCGATGAGCAGCAACACACCGAAGGCCACAGGGTGATTCGTGGCCAGCCACACCGCGCCCACCACCAGGCCGTCTTCGACCAGGCTCATGGCGATGTTGGAAAACGGTTCGGGTGAGGCGTTGATGGCCGCGCGCGTGGTGGTCTTGGCGGCCTGGCTGGTGGCGGCGAGCGAGCCGCCCAGCAATGCAGCGGCCAGTGCCATGGCACCGCTGTCGGCACCGAACACGCCGGCCGCCAGCGCCGCGCCGGCGGGGATGCGCACCACGCTGTTGACCATGTCCCACAGCGAATCCACCACCGGGATCTTGTCGGCGAAGAATTCGACGAACAGCATGAAGCCGCTGGCGCCCAGCAGCGCCGGATGCTGCAGCACCTGCAGGCCAGCGGGCAGTTCCATCCAGCCGGCAGCACCCGCCATGCCCACGAGGAACACCACCGCGTACAGACGGAAACCGCTGGCCCAGCCCAGCGCGCCGGCCAGGGCCAGCAGCTCGGGTGTTCCCAGGGAAGCGAGGGCGTCCGTCATAACCGTTCAACTCTGTGGCAACCAGCCGGGCTGGCGCTTGCCCAGGAAAGACTGCAGGCCTTCCCGGCCCTCGTCGCTGGCGCGCACGTCGGCGATGCGGCGCGCGGTCTCGCTGCGCAGTTCGGCCGTGATGGGTATGCCGCTCACATCGCGCACCAGGCGCTTGCATTCGCGGGATGCCTTGGGACCGTTGGCCACCAGCGTGGCCACGATCTCGTCCACCTGGGCGTCCAGCGTCTCGGGTGTGGCGAGTTCGTGGACCATGCCCAGCGCGTGCGCACGCACGGCGCTGAACCGCTCGGCGGTGACCATGTAGCGGCGCGAAGCCTGCACGCCCAGCGCACGCGCCACATAGGGGCTGATGGTGGCGGGCAGCAGGCCCAGCCGGGCTTCGGAGAGGCAAAACGTTGCGCCCTCCACCGCCACCAGCACATCGCAAATGGCCGCCAGTCCCATGCCGCCCGCGTAGCAGTCGCCCTGGATGCGCCCCACCACCGGCACCGGGCACTGGTCCAACGTCCACAGCATGTCGGCGAGCTTCTGCGCGTCGGCGCGGTTCTCGTCCCAGCTGTAGCCGGCCATGGTCTTCATCCAGTTCAGGTCGGCCCCGGCGCAAAAGGCCTTGCCGTGCGCACCGAGCACGACCACGCGCAGGTCTTCGTCTTTCGACAAGGTTTTGAACGTGTCGGTTAGCGCCGCAATCACGTCGTCGTTGAATGCGTTGCGCACGTCGGGCCGGTTGAGCCACACACGCGCCACATGGGCGCTGGGGCGGGAAACATCCAACACATCACTCATGGTCAGTACCTCTTTGCGACTTCTTCGAGCATCACCTCGGTGGCGCCGCCGCCGATGGCCAGCACGCGCGCGTCGCGCCACAGGCGTTCAATCGCCGTCTCGCGGATGAAGCCCATGCCGCCGTGGAACTGCTGGCAGGTTTGCACCACCTCGTTGACCAGTTCGCCGGTGAGCGCCTTGAGCATGGACACCTCTTGCACGATGTCGTGGCCTTGCGTGACGCTCCAGGCGCAGTGGTACATGAACTGGCGCGCGGCCCGCACCTTGGCGTCGAGCATCGAGAGGCGCTGGCGGATGGTTTGCTGGTCCCACAGCGTGGCGCCAAAGGCCTGGCGCTGGCGCACGTGGTCCAGCGTGATCTTGAGCGCCTGCGTGCAGTGGCCGATGGCCATGGCGCCCAGCGCGATGCGCTCGGTCTGGAAGTTCTTCATCACCGAGTAGAAGCCTTTGCCCTCCTCGCCCAGCAGGTTGCCGGCGGGAATGCGCACGTTGTCGAACACGAGCTCGGCGGTGTCGCTGGAGAGCCAGCCAGTCTTCTTGAGCGCGCGGCCCACGGTGAAACCCGGCGTGCCTTTTTCGACGATGAACATCGACATGTCGTGCCGCGCGGTGCCGGTCTTGGCGGCCACGAAATACAGGTCGCCGTGCACGCCGTTGGTGATGAACATCTTGGTGCCGTTGATGACCCACTCGTCGCCGTCGCGGCGCGCCGTGGTGCGCATGCCGGCCACATCAGACCCGGCGCCGGGCTCGCTGATGCCCACCGCGGTGATCAGTTCGCCCGCGGTGACCTTGGGCAGGTACTTCGCCTTCTGCGCCGGGGTGCCGGCGTGGTGCAGGTGCGGTCCGGCCATGTCGGTGTGCACGAGCACGGTGATGATGAAGCCGGCAAAGGTGCTTTGCGACAGCGCCTCGGCGAACACCAGGTTGGTCATGGCGTCGGCGTCGGCCCCGCCGTACTCGCCTTCAAATGCGATGCCCAGCAAACCCGCCTGGCCCATGCGGCGCAACACGTCGCGCGGCACCATGCCGGTCTCTTCCCAGGCGGCGGCGTGCGGCTCCACCTCTCGCTCCAGAAAACGCGCCACCTGGTCGCGCAGCAGTTCGTGGTCGGGGTTGTCGTAGATGGTGGCGCTCATGGTGCTTGTCTCGGTCGTTGTGGTTGTGGGGTCAGGCGGTCTGCTGCAGGAAGAACACCAGGTCCAGCTCGGGCGCCGGTTGGCCCAGCATGGTCAGTGCTGCACTGATCTGGCCCCGGTGGTGCGTGCCGTGGTTGAACACATGGGCCAGCGTGGTGGCGAAGGGCAGGCTCATGGCCTGGCCACGCATGTTGGTGTAGCTGAGCTTGCCGTCGAAACGCTCGGCGGGCCAGCTGGTGATCAGCGGCTCCCACACCTTGGCGCCGCCCTTGAGCGCCTGCGCCAGCCGGTCGCGCTCGGGTTCGACTTCCATGGCCAGATCCAGCATGGGCGATTCCCCACGCGAAAAACGCCGCTGCCACAACATGTGCTCGCCCACCAGCAAGTGGTTGAGCGTGCCGTGGATGCTCTTGAAGAACAACCGCAGGTCGCGCCGGTAATCGAATTCGTTGACCGGCTCGATGGCCGTTAGCAGCTGCTGCGTGGCCCACACGTTGTAGCGGGCCAGTTGGGTGAAATGGGCGCGCGCGTCCATGGCATCACATGCGAAACACGCCGAACTTCGGCTCGCCGATCGGTGCGTTGAGCGCAGCGGACAGGGCCAGACCGAGCACGCGGCGCGTGTCGGCGGGGTCGATCACGCCGTCGTCCCACAGGCGGGCGCTGGAGTAGTAGGGGTGGGACTGGTGGGCGAACTGGTCGAGCACCGGCTGCTTGAAGGCCGCCTCTTCCTCGGCGCTCCAGGTGCCGCCGCGGGCCTCGATGCCGTCGCGCTTGACGGTGGCCAGCACACCGGCGGCCTGCTCGCCGCCCATGACGCAGATGCGCGCGTTGGGCCACATCCAGAGGAATCGCGGGCTGTAGGCGCGGCCGCACATGCCGTAGTTGCCGGCGCCGTAGCTGCCGCCGATGATCACGGTGAACTTCGGGACACTGGCCGTGGCCACGGCGGTGACCATCTTGGCGCCGTGGCGCGCAATGCCTTCGCTTTCGTATTTCTTGCCGACCATGAAGCCGGTGATGTTCTGCAGAAACAGCAGCGGCACCTTGCGCTGGCAGCACAGCTCGATGAAGTGCGCGCCTTTTTGCGCACTCTCGGAAAACAGCACGCCGTTGTTGGCCACGATGCCGATGGGCATGCCCTCGATGTGCGCGAAGCCGCAAACCAGCGTGGCACCAAAGCGCGCCTTGAACTCGTGGAACTCGCTGCCGTCGACGATTCGCGCAATGATCTCGCGCACGTCGTAGGGCTTGCGCGTGTCAGCAGGAATCACGCCGTAGATGTCTTCGGTGGGGTAGAGCGGTGCGCGTGGCTCGCGCAGGGCCTGCGTGGCGATCTTGCGCTTGTTGAGCGTGGCCACGGCCTGGCGCGCCAGGGCCAGCGCATGGGCGTCGTTCTGCGCGAGGTGGTCGGCCACGCCCGAAAGGCGCGTGTGCACATCACCACCGCCCAGGTCTTCCGCGCTCACGATCTCGCCGATGGCCGCTTTCACCAGCGGCGGACCGCCGAGGAAGATGGTGCCCTGGTTTTTGACGATGATGGTCTCGTCGCTCATGGCTGGGACATACGCGCCACCGGCCGTGCACGAGCCCATGACCACGGCGATCTGTGCGATGCCGTTGGCGCTCATGTTGGCCTGGTTGTAGAAGATGCGGCCGAAGTGGTCCCGGTCGGGGAACACGTCGTCCTGGTTGGGCAGGTTGGCACCGCCCGAGTCCACCAGGTAGATGCAGGTGAGGTTGTTCTGCATCGCCACTTCTTGGGCGCGCAGGTGTTTCTTCACCGTCATGGGGTAGTAGGTGCCGCCCTTGACGGTGGCGTCGTTGCAGACGATCAGGCAGTCCACCCCGCTCACCCGGCCAATGCCGGTGATCACGCCGGCGCACGGAGCGCTGTCGGTGCCATCGCGGTCGGGGTACATGTTGAGCGCGGCCAACGGGCTGAGTTCAAGGAACGGTGTGCCCGGATCCAGCAGCATCTGCACGCGGTCGCGTGGCAGCAGCTTGCCCCGCTTGGTGTGGCGGGCGCGGGCGACGTCGCCGCCGCCGAAGGTGGACTTGGCGACCTGCGCGCGCAGATCGTCTACCGCCGCACGCATGGCGGCGGCATTGGCCTGGAAGTCGGCAGAGCGGGCGTTGAGTTGTGTCTCCAGGGTCGACATGGTGCGGTCCTGTCAGGTTGTCTTGTGGGGGAACGGGTCATTTTGGCGGATCGGGTGGGGGCTGTGTCGGTCACTTGGGTTGCAAATGCTGCCAATGCCCTTGAAAATCCGGGTATGTCCCACGTTGCCCAACGCCGCCCGCCCCCGTTGTCGGACGCTTCCCGCCTCCTCGGTGGCCCAGCGCTCACGCCCATGGCCCTGGTTCGGGCCATGGTGCTGGCCTACGAAGCGCGTGGCATGGACCCGGCCGGCGCGCTTCAGCAGGCACAAATAACGCCAGTGCAACTGAGGAAACCCGGCGCCAGCATCACCGCGGCGCAGATGGAAGTGATCTCGGGTGCCGCCATGCGCGAACTGGACGATGAAGGCCTGGGCTGCTTCGTCCGGCCCCTGCCCTGGGGCAGCTACGGCATGCTCGCACGCGCCTCGCTCTCCAGCCCCACGCTGGGCGTGGCGCTCAAACGCTGGTGCCGCCACCACGGCCTGCTGACACCCGACGCCAGGCTGGCCGTGACGGTGGACGGCGAGATCGCCAGCATCGCGCTGCACCTGCTCCGCGACCCCGGGCCCATGGCCGAGCTCTGCGCTGTTTCGCTGCTGCGCAACATCCACGGTCTGGCCAGCTGGTACGTGGACTCGCGCGTCGCCCTGCTCGGCGCCCAGTTTGCGCACGCGGCACCGCGCCACGCCGAGGCTTACGCCGTGCTGTTCGACGGGCCCATCCGGTTTGACGAGGCACACGCCGCGATCCACTTCGACGCGCGCTACCTCAACCTGCCGGTGCGCCGCGACGAAGCCGCCATGAACCAGCTGTTGCAGCGCGCCCTGCCGCTCACCGTGCGCTCGTTCCGGCGCGACCGCCTGCTGGTGCAACGCGTGCGCCAGGTCCTGGCCAGTCGCCCGCAGGACGCCCACAGCGCCAACGATCTCGCCACCTTGCTCAACACCTCACCGCGCACGCTGCACCGGCAACTGAAGGACGAGGGTGCGTCGCTGCAGGGCTTGAAGGACGAGGTGCGCCGCCAGCTCGCCACCGACCTGCTGCTGCGCACGAAACGCCCGATCAAGCAGGTGGCCGAGGCGGCGGGTTTTCAGAACGAGAAGAGTTTCATCCGGGCCTTCAAAGGCTGGACGGGGCAGTCACCGGGCGACTGGCGGCGGCAGTGAGTCGAGCAGATCGTGCATGCGGTGGAACACGCGGTGCACGGTCAGCCCGTCAAACGCACGGCCATGGCCCTCGGGGCAGTAACCCCACACGGTGGCACCCGCGGCCAGGCCGGCCTGTGCTCCCGTGCCCGTGTCTTCAATCACCAGGCAGCGCGCCGGGTCGACACCGAGGTGTGCGGCAGCGGCCAGGTAGACATCGGGCGCGGGCTTGGAACGGGGCTGGTCATGACCGCTGAAGATGCGGTCGCCAAAGTACGGGTGCATGCCCGCCATCTCGATCTGCATCACGACCTTGGGGCGGTCGGCCCCCGAGGCGCAGGCGATGCGGCCACCCGCGTGGCGGTGCGCGGCCATCACCACATCGATCGCACCCTGCACCGGCTGCAGCTCGGCGCGCAGGCGCGCATCTCGCCGGGCGTAGAAAGCCCGCATCCAGTCATCGGTCAACGGCTGGCCGGTTTCGGCCTCGATGCGCGCACGCTCGTCGCGCACCGCCTTGCCGATGAAGATCTGCATGCACTGCGCCTGCGTGATCGCCCAGCCACTCTCGTTGAGCACTTCGCGCAGCACGCCGTTGGTGATGGGCTCGCTGTCCACGAGCACACCGTCGCAATCAAACAGAACACCCTCAAATTGCGTCACAAGAGATCTCCGTCCACATACAGCCAATGTCCGTCTTCGCGCACGAAGCGGCTTCGCTCGTGAAGTCGCTGCCCACGGCCCTGCACGCGCGAGCGCGCAACGAATTCCACCTCGGCATGCGCGCCGTCCAAGGGCGTGTGCCGCTTCACGTCCAGCCCCAGCCATTTCACGCCGCCATCGAGCTCGAGCGAAGCCGGCCGCGTGCTGGCGTGCCAGGTGGCCAGCAGATGCGACGTGTCGCCGCGCACAAAGGCGGTGTAGCGCGAGCGCATGAGCGCCTCGGCGTCGGGTGCGGGCACACCGGTGCCCAGGAAGCGGCCGCAGCAAGCCTCGAACGTCGCGGGTCGGCCGCAGGGGCACGGGTCTTTCATCCGGCTTTTTTCGCCTTGCGCTGCTCCAGCGTCTCGACCGGCGCGCCTTGTTTCACCCAGTCGGCGAAACCGCCGTCGATGTGGGCCACGTTGGTCATGCCCATGTCCTGCAGCGCCTTGGTGGCCAGCGCGCTGCGCCAGCCGGCGCCGCAGAACAGCACGAACTCCTTGCCCTCGTCGGCAAACACCGGCTTGAAATATGGCGAGGCCGGATCCACCCAGAACTCGAGCATGCCGCGCGGCGCGTGCAAGGCACCGACCGCCGTGCCTTCGCGCTCAAGCTCGCGCACATCGCGGATGTCCACCAGCTGCAAACGGGCATCGCCCGCGGCCAACCGGGCCTGTATGTCGGCCACGCTGTGGGTGGTGATCTGTGCACTGGCTTCGGCCACAAGCGCTTGGGATCCCTTGGTGATGGGCATGTCGTGTCTCCGTTGGGTACGGAATTATCGATGCCCTTGCAGCGCCCGGGACTTGCATTGCAGGTGTTCAATGCGGCTTTTGGCAGCTTCGGAAGAACCCACATGAACGCACTGGACGCATTCCCCATCACGAAACACTGGCCGGCGAAGTTTGCCGACCGCCTGCAGCTGTATTCGCTGCCCACGCCCAACGGCGTGAAGGTCTCGATCATGCTGGAGGAAACCGGTCTGCCCTACGAGCCGCACCTGGTGAGCTTCGAGACCAACGACCAGCTCTCGCCGGCCTTCCTCTCGCTCAACCCGAACAACAAGATCCCGGCCATCCTGGACCCGAACGGCCCCGGGAACCAGCCGCTGGCGCTGTTCGAGTCGGGCGCCATCCTGGTCTACCTGGCCGAAAAGACCGGGCAGTTCCTGCCGAAAGATCCTGGTGCGCGCTACGAGACCCTGCAGTGGCTGATGTTCCAGATGGGGGGCGTGGGCCCGATGTTTGGCCAGCTCGGCTTCTTCCACAAATTCGCCGGCAAGGACTTTGAAGACAAGCGCCCGCGCGACCGTTATGCCGCCGAAACCAAACGCCTGCTGGGTGTGCTGAATCAGCGCATGACCGGGCGCGACTGGATCATGGGGCAGGACTACTCGATTGCCGACATCGCCATCTGGCCCTGGGTGCGCAACCTGGTGGGTTTCTACGGCGCAGGCGATCTGGTGGGCTTCGGCGACTTTGCCGAACTGCCGAGGGTGCTTGCGGCTTTCGAGCAAAGGCCAGCGGTGCAACGCGGCCTGACCATCCCGGCGCGCGGCTGAACTGGCGGGGGCTCACTTCCTCCAGAAGTGACCGGTGAACAGAACGAGCACGGTCAGCAGCTCCAGACGTCCCAGCAACATCGCAAAGGTGCAGACCCAGATCTGGAAGCTGTTGAGCACACCGAAGTTGCTCGCGGGCCCCACGTCACCCAGGCCGGGGCCGATGTTGTTCAAGGTGGCCACCACCGCCGAAAACGCGGTCACGATGTCCAGGCCGGTGAACAGCAGCAACATGGTCAGCCCCATGGTGGCGGCGCCGTAAATCAGCATGTAACCGAGGACGGCGGTCATGACCGAATTGGGCATGATCGCCCCGCCCAGCGTCACCGGGTTGACCACGCGCGGATGCACGATGCGCACGAGTTCGCGCCGCGCCTGCTTGATCAGCAGCACCATGCGCACCAGCTTGATGCCCCCGCCGGTGGAGCCGGCACACGACACAAAACACCCCAGGAACATGAGCAGCACCGGCGCGAACACCGGCCACTGGGCGTAGTCGGTGGACGCGTAGCCGGTGGTGGTGGCCACCGACACCACGTGAAACGCGCTGGTGCGCAAGGCCTCGGGAAAATCGGGAACCACGCCCTGCGCCGTGAGCAACACAGCCACCAGCATCACCGACACCAGCAGCACGCTCACATAGGTGCGGATCTCGCGGTCGCGCGTGAGCGGGCGCAACGAGCGCTGTCGCAGCACGATGAAGTAGCGCATGAAACTCACGCCAGCCAACACCATGAAGACCGTGGCCACGGCCTCGATCTTGGGTGAGTCCCAATAGCCGAAGCTCGCGTCGTGTGATGAAAAACCACCCAGGCCCATGGTGGTGCACATGTGCATGAAGGCGTCGGCCCAGCTCATGCCGGCCCAGCGATAGGCCAGCATGCACGCCACCGAGAACAGGACGTACACGCCCCACAGGCCGCGGGCGGTTTCGGAAATGCGCGGGGTGAACTTGGTGTCCTTCATGGGGCCGGGCGTCTCGGCCCTGTAGAGCTGCACACCGCCCAGACCCAGCAATGGCAGCACCGCCACCACCAGCAGCATGATGCCCAGCCCGCCCACCAGTTGCAGGAAGCAGCGCCACACATTCACCGAGACCGGCAACGCGTCCAGCCCCGAGAGCGCGGTGGCCCCGGTCGCCGTGAGTGCGCTCATGGCCTCGAAGTACGCCTTGGTCCACGTGATGTCGGGCACGGTGAACATGAGCGGTGCCGCCGCGAACGCGGGCAGCAATATCCACACCAGATTGACCAGCAGAAAGCCGTCTTTGGCCTGCAGCTCGCGGCGAAACCGGTGGGTGGCCCGCCACAGGATCAGGCCGCAAACGGTGGTGAAGGCAAAGCCATAGGCCCACACCAGGGCGTGGTGCTGTGCGTCCAGAAACCAGGCCCACGCCAGCGGCACCAGAAAGGCGGGCGCAAACGCAAGCAGGATGCGCGAGAACACCGAAAGAACGGGCAGCAAGGTGAACAACATGCAGGCAGTCTATTTGCGCCAGAAGCCCGGGGTGAAGAGCACGAGGAAAGACAGCATTTCCAGCCGCCCCAGCAACATGGCCAGGGTGCACACCCAGGTCTGGAAGTCCGTCAGGCCCTGGAAGTTGCCCGCGGGCCCCACCTCGTTGAGGCCGGGGCCCATGTTGTTCACGCTGGCCACCACGGCCGAAAATGCCGTGTCGAACGGCAGGTCGGAGAGCAACAGCAGCATGGTCAACCCGATGATCGTGCCGCCGTACACCAGCATGAAGCCCAGCACCGACAGCAAGGTACCGGTCTGCACGACGTGCCCGCCCAGGTGCACCGGATACACCGCGCGCGGATGGATGATGCGCGACATCTCCCGCCTGGCCTGCTTGAGCAGGATCAGCACACGCGCCATCTTGATGCCGGCGCCGGTGGAGCCCGCGCTGGTGGCCACGCCCGAGAGCATGATCATGAACAGCGGTGCAAACACGGGCCAGGTGGTGTAGTCCACCGTGGCAAAACCGGTGGTCGAGCCGATGGAGATCACGTTGAACAAGGCCACCCGCAGGGTCTCCAGCGGGTCGGTCATGGTGCCCTTGACCAGCAACAACCCGGCCACGAACACGCTGGCACCCAGCAGCAGGCCCATGGTGCCGCGCCACTCGGCGTCGCGCCAGATGCGGGCAGGCTGTCGCTTGGCGAAGGCCACGAAATACAGCGCAAAGTTGCAGCTGGCCACCAGCATGAAGACAATGGCCACCCACTCCAGCGTGGGCGACTGGAAGAACCCGAAACTGCTGTCGTGCGTCGACAGGCCACCCAGGCTCATGGTGGTGAACATGTGCGCCCAGGCGTCCAGCGCGGACATGCCGCCCAGCCAGTAGCCCAGCACGCAAGCCACCGAGAGTGCGCAGTACACGGTCCACAGGCCCTTGGCGGTCTCGGTGATGCGCGGCGTGAGCTTGGCGTCTTTCATGGGCCCGGTGGCCTCGGCGCGAAACAGCTGGCTGCCACCCACCCCCAGCATGGGCAGGATGGCCACCGCCAACACCAGAATGCCCATGCCGCCGAGCCACTGCAGGAAACAGCGCCACAGGTTGATGGAACCCGGCAAGGCGTCCAGCCCGGTGATCACGGTGGAGCCGGTGGTGGTCAGGCCCGACATGGCTTCGAAGTAGGCATCGGTCACGCTGATCGGGGTGGCTGTCTGGCCAAAGTACAGCAGCAGGGGCAGACACGCCAGCAGCGGCAGCAGGGTCCAGACCAGCCCCACCAGCAGGATGCCGTCACGCGTCTGCAACTCCACCTTGCGGCCCACCTTGAACACGGCACAGCGCAGGAGCAAGCCCACCACCCATGCAACGGCCACGGCTGGCAGGTAGGCGCCTTGAGCGCCGTCCTGCGACCACCACGACACCGTCCACGGAACCAGCAGCGTGAGCGAGAACACCATCACGATGGCGCCCAGCACGGGAAAAACGCGCAGCAGCGGCATGAACAAAGGTCCGGACTTCAGCCGAAGAAGGTGGCGCCGACCTGGAACAGCTTCTCGACCTCGCGGACCAGGCGCTTGTTCGGAATGAACATGATGATGTGGTCGTCGGCCTCGATCAGGGTGTCGTGGTGCGGCATGAGGACCTCGGACTTGTTGCCCTCGCCCCGCACGATGGCGCCGATGCGCACGCCCTTGGGCAGCTTGAGCTCTTCGACCTTGCGGCCCACCAGCTTGCTGGTCTTCACGTCGCCGCGCGCAATGCCTTCGAGCGCCTCGGCCGCGCCGCGGCGCAAGCTGTGCACAGCGGCCACGTCGCCGCGCCGCAGGTGCGTGAGCAGTTCGCCAATGACGGTTTGCGAGGGCGAGATGGCAATGTCGATGGTGCTGCCCTGCATCATGTCGGCGTAGGCACGGCGATTGATCAGGGCCATGACGCGCCCGGCGCCCATGCGCTTGGCCAGCATGGCCGACATGATGTTGTCTTCGTCGTCGCTGGTGAGCGCGAGAAACATGTCCATCTCGCCCACGCTCTCTTCCAGCAGCAGGTCTTCGTCAGCTCCGTCGCCGTTGAGGATGAGCATGCTCGATGGCAACTGGCTGGCCAGGTATTCGCAGCGCTTCTGGTCGTGCTCGATGATCTTCACTTGGCACTGTCCCTGAAGTGATCGCGCCAGGCGCAAGCCCACCTTGCCACCCCCGGCAATCATGATCCGCTTGGCCGGCTCATCGATGTTGTGGATGGCGCCCAGCACGTAGCGGATCTTCTGCGTGTCGGCGAGCACGAACACCTCGTCACCCGCCAGGATGCGTGTGGTCTTGGTGGCCTCCATCTCGGTGTCGAGCCGGTACAGCGCGACCACACGCATCTCGGCGTGGGGGAAACGTTCGCGAAACTCGCCGATGGTGTGGCCCACCAGCGAGCCGCCGTGCGTGGCACGGATCGCGATCAGGCTGGCGCGGCCATCGGCAAACTCCAGCACCTGCAGCGCCTCGGGGTAGCTGATGAGCTGGTGGAGATAGCGCATGACCGACTCTTCCGGGCAGATCACGTGGTCCACCGCGAAGCCGTTCTTGCCGAGCAGTTCGTCGCCTTCAATGAATTCGGGCGAGCGCAGCCGGGCGATGGTGCTGGGCACGTTGAAGATGTCGTGCGCGACCTTGCACACCACGAGGTTGGTTTCGTCGTTGGCGGCGCAGGCGATCACCATGTCGGCGTCTTTGGCGCCCGCCTCCCTCAAGACCGAGGGCTGGATGCCGTTGCCCACCACGCCGCGCAGGTCGATGCGCTCTTCCAGGTTGCGCAGTCGGGCGGGGTCCATGTCGATGACGGTGATGTCGTTCTGCTCGGAGACCAGGCTCTCGGCCACGCTTTCGCCGACTCGGCCGGCACCCAGGATGATGATGTTCATGGTGTCGGGATCATACGAGGGGATGTGGGGGCGGCCTGTGCTTTTTGGCATGCACCTTGGCGCGCTCGTGATCAAGCGGCGCTCTGCTCCGCGGCTGTCCTCCGGGCCGGCTGCGCCGTCCCTCCCCCTTTATGCCGCTGCGCAGACCGCCACTCGCTCACGAGCCTGAAGCAATGTTGACCTGAGCCTTGACGAGTGCCAACGAGGTCATCGGCGGCCATGGGGTACGGCGCAGCGAAATAAAGGAGGAGGGGCCAAAGGCCCCGGGGGACATTCGCGGAGCCGTGCCCCATGGCCGCCGGTGACCGGAGCAGCCGGAGAAAACCCTCAAAAGCTCAAGCCAAAGCCCGCTGAATGATGATTTTCTGAATGTCCGAAGTGCCTTCGTAAATCTGGCACACCCGCACATCCCGGTAAATGCGCTCCACCGGGAAGTCGCTCACATAGCCGTACCCGCCAAACACCTGGATGGCCGCCGTGCACACCGCCTCGGCCATTTCGCTGGCAAACAGCTTGGCCATGGCCGCTTCCTTTAAACACGGCTGACCCGCGTCGCGCAAAGCCGCCGCGTGGTGCGTGAGCGCACGCGCCGCTTCGATCTGTGTGGCCATGTCGGCCAGCCGAAAACCCACCGCCTGGTGGTTGAAGATAGGCTGGCCGAAACTGGAACGATCCTTGGAATAAGCCAACGCACAGTCAAACGCGCTGCGCGCCATGCCGATGCTTTGCGCCGCGATGCCGATGCGCCCGCCTTCGAGTGCCGAGAGTGCAATCTTGTAGCCCTCGCCCTCGGCGCCGATCAGGTTCTCGGCCGGGATGCGGCAGTTGTCGAAGTTGATCTGTGCCGTGTCGCTGCTGTGCTGGCCGAGCTTGTCTTCCAGGCGCGCGACCACATAGCCTGGTGTGCTCGTGGGCACCGCGAAGGCGCTCATGCCCTTTTTGCCAGCGCCCTTGTCGGTGACCGCGATCACGATCGCGAGGTGCCCGTTCTTGCCGCTGGTGATGAACTGCTTGACGCCGTTGAGCACGTACGCGTCACCCTCTTTGGTGGCCGTGGTGCGCAGGGCCGAAGCGTCCGAGCCCACGTGCGGCTCGGTCAGGCAAAACACACCGAGCATCTGGCCGGCGGCCAAGGGGCGCAGCCAGCGCTCTTGCTGTTGGGCATTGCCGTAGCGCATCAGAATGGCGTTGACCGGGCAGTTGGTCACTGAGATCGCCGTGCTGGTGCCGCCGTCACCGGCCGCGATTTCTTCGAGCACCACGGCCAGCGTCACATAGTCCAGCCCCGCGCCACCCAGCGCCTCGGGCACGCAAATGCCGTAGGCGCCCAGTTCGGCCAGGCCCTTGTGCACGTCGGTCGGGAAATGGTGTTCCTTGTCCCATTTCGCCGCCTGCGGCCAGAGCTGCTCCTGGGCGAAACTGCGCACCGCGTCGCGGATCATGAGTTGGTCTTGGTTCAGCATGGCGATATCGTTTCCGGGTTACACCAACTCAATGGCCATGGCGGTGGCTTCGCCGCCGCCGATGCACAAGGTGGCCACACCCTTCTTGCCGCCACGCGCCTGCAGCGCGTGCAGCAACGTGACCAGGATGCGCGCGCCACTGGCACCGATGGGGTGGCCGAGTGCGCAGGCGCCGCCGTTGACGTTCACCTTCTCGTGCGGAATGCTCAGCTCGGTCATGAGCGCCATGGGCACCACAGCGAAAGCCTCGTTGATCTCCCACAGGTCCACGTCTGCCACGCTCCAGCCGGTCTTGGCCAGCAGCTTCTGCGTGGCGCCCACCGGCGCGGTGGCGAACCAGTTGGGTTCCTGCGCGTGGGTGCTGTGCGCCACGATGCGCGCCAGCGGTTTGAGACCCTGGGCCTTCGCGGTCGACTCGCGCATGAGCACCAGCGCGGCGGCGCCGTCGTTGATGGACGAGCTCGACGCGGCCGTGATGGTGCCGTCTTTCTTGAACGCGGGCTTGAGGCTGGTGACCTTGTCGAGCTTGACCTTGCCCGGGCCTTCGTCGGTGGACACCACGCGTTCGCCGCTGCGGTCTTTCACCGTCACGGGCGTGATCTCGGCGGCGAACGCGCCGCTCTCGGTGGCGGCCTTGGCGCGCGTCACGGAGGCAATGGCGAACGCGTCCTGCTGCTCGCGGGTGAAGCTGTACTTGGCGGCGCAGTCTTCGCCAAAGGTGCCCATGGAGCGGCCGGCCTCGTAGGCGTCTTCCAGGCCGTCGAGCATCATGTGGTCGTAGATCTTGTCGTGACCCATGCGGTAGCCGCCACGGCCCTTGAGCATCAGGTAGGGCGCGTTGGTCATGCTCTCCATGCCGCCGGCCACCATCACGGTGGCGCTGCCGGCGGCGATCATGTCGTGCGCGAGCATGGTGGCCTTCATGCCCGAGCCGCACATCTTGGACAGCGTCACGGCGCCGGCCGATTTCGGCAGGCCGCCCTTGAACGCCGCCTGGCGCGCGGGCGCCTGGCCCTGCCCGGCCATCAGGCAGTTGCCGAACAGCACTTCATCGACCTGCTCCGGCTTCACGCCGCTGCGCTCAACGGCGGCCTTGATGGCAGCGCCGCCCAGGTCGTGGGCCGAGAGGCTGGAAAAATCGCTCTGGAACGAGCCCATGGGGGTGCGGGCAGCACCGACGATGACGATGGGATCTTGGGACATGGTGAATCTCCTGGAAAGGTGGACAAAGGTTCAGGCGAGCGCGTGCGACAAAAACCGCCGCTCGCGCTCGTAAGGAAAAACGTCGAACACATGGCCGGCGGCGATGCGCTCCTTGTTCGATTGCCAAAAGGCGGCATCCAGCAGGTCGGCGTGGTGTTGCATGAAGACCTCGCGCACCACTGGGTTGCCGAGCAGAAACGGGCCGAAGGTTTCGGGAAACACGTCGTGCTTGCGCACCGTGTACCAGACCTCCCCCGACATCTCGTCTTCTTCGTTGCGCGGCGCGGGCACGCGGCGGAAGTTGCAGTCGGTGACGTACTCGATCTCGTCGTAGTCGTAGAACACCACCTTGCCGTGGCGGGTGATGCCGAAGTTCTTCCAGAGCATGTCGCCGGGGAAGATGTTGGCCGCCACCAGGTCCTTGATG
>PNMH01000027.1 GCA_013823505.1 Polaromonas sp.
GATCAGATTTTTTATTTGATCTATTCGCGCTGCCTTGGCTGCGTCTCCTCTGTCTTCTTTTGCCTCCCGGTGGGTGGCTGCTGTGTTCAGCGGAGCCTTGCAGTATATGCCAGATTTTGGCCTCCCGTCAAACCGGGCTAAAAAAGTTTTGCAGTTTCGCAAGATGCGTGGAGCGGGTCGCCCGTTGAGGCGCCAGGGTCGCCTTATATATAGGGCCCGCTTGGCGTGCAGTGTCGGTATTGGGTCGAACCCGGCGCGCGCCGGGGGTCGCAGGGATAATCGCGGCTCTTTTGTCTCGGGCTTTGCATGGCACTCATCACCCTTCAGAACGCGCAGCTGGCCTATGGTCATGTGGCGCTCCTCGATCACACCGACTTTGCGCTGGAGACCCAGGAGCGGGTTGGCCTGATCGGGCGCAATGGGACAGGCAAGTCCTCCCTGCTCAAGATACTGGCGTCTCTGGAGAAGCCAGACGACGGGACCTTGCAGGTCCAGACGGGGTTGCGCATTGCCTATGTGCCCCAGGAACCCATTCTCGACTTGCAATCCACGGTGTTTGAAGCTGCCAGCAAAGGGCTGGCCGACGCCCGTGCGGCGCGGGACCTCTACTTGAGTGGCGCCGAAGGACTGGATCTCGATGCGCTGCAGAACCGCATTGAAGCGCTGGACGCGTGGAACTGGGAGCAACGGGTGGAGGAAACGCTGCACCGCCTGCACCTCGAAGGCGCTGTGAAGGTCGGAGAACTGTCGGGCGGCAACAAGAAGCGTGTTGCGCTGGCCCAAGCGCTGGTGAGCCGACCCGACGTGCTGCTGCTCGACGAACCCACCAACCACCTGGATCTGGACAGCATCACTTGGCTGGAAGACCTGATGCTGGAATACAAGGGCAGTCTGGTGACGATCAGCCACGACCGGGCTTTTCTGGACCGGGTGGCCACCCGCATGGTGGAGTTGGATCGTGGACGGCTGCTGAGCTACCCGGGCAACTTTGCCCAATATCAGCTCCTGAAAGAAGAGCAGATGGCGCAGGAGGCGGTGATCAGTGCTCGCGCCGACAAGCTGCTGGCCCAGGAAGAGGTGTGGATCCGCAAGGGCGTCGAGGCTCGGCGCACCCGTGCGCAAGGGCGCATCACCCGACTGGAGCGCTTGCGCGAGCAGCGCGCGCAGCGCCGCGACGCGCTGGGCAGCGTGAAGCTGGAAGTGGCCAGCGGCAGTTCCAGCGGCAAGATCGTGGCCGAGCTCGACAAGGTGACGCAATCGTTCGCGACGGCCGACGGTGGCTTGCGCACGGTCATCCGCGACTTCTCGGCAACCATCCTGCGCGGCGACAAGATCGGCTTGATCGGCCCCAACGGCGCCGGCAAGACCACGCTGCTCAAGATCATTCTGGGTGAACTGGTACCCACCAGCGGCTCGGTGCGCCAGGGCAGCAAGGTCAGCGTGGCCTACTTCGACCAGATGCGCGACCAGTTGGACCTGGACGCCACGCTGGAGGACTTCATCAGCCCGGGCAGTGAGTGGATCGAAATCGGCAACAAGCGCACGCACGTCAAAAGCTACCTGAGCGATTTCCTGTTTTCGCCCGCGCGGGCCAACGCACCGGTGCGCACCCTCTCGGGTGGTGAGCGCAACCGCCTGTTGCTGGCACGCCTGTTTGCACGTCCGGCCAACGTTCTGGTGCTGGATGAGCCGACCAACGATCTGGACATCGACACGCTGGAGCTGCTCGAAGACCTGCTCCAGCAATATGAAGGCACGGTGTTTCTGGTCAGCCACGACCGGCGATTCCTCGACAACGTGGTCACGAGCACGCTGGTGTTCGAGGGCGAAGGTCGCTGGCGCGAGTACGTGGGCGACGTGCAGGACTGGATGACGCAGTCGGCCCGCTCAGAAGCCCTGCAACGCGAGCGCGACGCTGCGACGGCTTCGCCCGCTGGGAAAACCGCTCAGCCCGCTGCCACGACCTCCGCGCCTAGCCCAGTCGCCAGCAAGAAGAAACTCAGCTACAAAGAGCAGCGGGAACTCGAAGCTCTCCCCAAGCGCATTGCAGAACTTGAAGCTGAACAGGCAGCGATCGATGGCGAACTGGACGAAGGTCGGCTGTTCAGCAGCGACCCTGCCCGGGCGGCTCAATTGGGAGCACGCCATGCCGATATTGAAGCTGAATGGCTTCAAGCAATGGAGCGCTGGGAGGTGCTGGGCGCAAGCTGAGGCATTTTTCAGTGTGCGCCGAGCCTGCACCCAACCTCTCGATGGCTCATGACACCTGACCGCCTGGCACTGGATCTTCAGCGCGCCCTCAATGAGCTGGCGCAGGAGAAGGCGCGTGCCCAACAGCTGCTGGACGAGATTGAACGGCAGAACCGGGAGCTCGATCGGCTCCGCAGTTCGATCCACCGCGAATCCAACAGCCGACTGCTGGCGGAGGACGCACTGGACGAGACCCGCGACCGACTCCAGATCGCGGTGGACGCCGCGGGATTGGCGTTGTGGGACTGGCAGTTGCCCTATCAGCAGGTGTTCCTCAGTGCCCGCTGGGGCGAGCTGGTGGGCGACATTGGCCGGGACGCCTACTGGGAGGTCACGGACTTGCAGGCTCGGGTGCATCCGGACGATGCACCTGGCATCAAGACTGCCATGCGAGCCCTGCTGGAGGGCCGGGAGCAGCGGGCGGTGGTGCAGCACCGCGTGCGCACGGCGACTGGCTGGATATGGGTCGAGACCCACGGCATGGTGGCCGAACACGACCCCAAGGGGAAACCGCTGCGGCTCATGGGCACGCTGGCCGACATTGGCGAGCGCAAACGCATCGAACAGGACGGTGCGCGAGCCCGGGAACTGGCCGAGCAGGCGAGCCGGGCCAAGAGCGAGTTCCTGGCCAACATCAGCCACGAGGTTCGCACGCCGCTCAATGCGCTGATGGGGCTCACCCGCATGCTCATGGACTCGCCGCTGAACGCAGAGCAGGCGAGCTGGCTCTCGCTCATGGACAGCTCGGCGCATTCGCTGCTGACCCTGCTCAACGACATCCTGGACCTCTCACGCATCGAAGCGGGCAAGCTGGACATCGAACACACACGCTTCGACCTGCACCGCACCCTGCGAGAGGCGGTCGGCCCTTATGCAGAGCAGGCCCGGGCCAAACCGCTGAACTTCCAGCTCGTGTTGCATCACGATCTGCCGCAATGGGTGATGGGCGACCCGGGCCGGCTGGGCCAGGTGGTGGGTAACCTGCTCTCCAACGCGATCAAGTTCACGCCGCGAAACGGCCGCATCGACGTCATGGTGTCCTGCCCAACCTCGGCTGGCCAGCATCAACCGCAGCTGCAACTCAAGGTGCAGGACAGCGGGGTGGGGATCGGGCGCAAACAGCAGGCCACGATTTTTGAGGCCTTTACCCAGGCCGATGCATCCACTGCGCGCCGCTACGGCGGCAGTGGTCTGGGCCTGGCCATCTGCGCACGGCTGGCGGGTCTCATGGGCGGCGGCATTGACCTGCAAAGCGAATTCGGTCATGGCAGCACCTTCACACTGACGCTGCCGCTGCAGGAAGCCCCAGTGGACAACAGCGGACCGCTGAGCGCGCCGATGGAGCTGATGGAAATCGCCGACGCCGGCCCACGTTACGCCGGCATGGTGGTGCTGCTCGCCGAAGACCACCCGGTCAACGAAATGATGCTGCGCCAGCTGCTGCTGCGCCTGGGCTGCATCGTGCGCGTGGCGCGCGGCGGTGTGCAGGCCGTGGCCCAGTGGGAGCAAGGCGGCATCGACCTGGTGCTCATGGACGTGCAGATGCCCGGCATGAGCGGGCTGCAGGCCACACAGGTGATCCGCGAGGCTGAGGCCCGGCGGCGGCTGAAGCGCACGCCGATCGTAGCGGTGACGGCCAACGCCATGCAGGGAGATCGCGAAAACTGCATCTCCGCGGGCATGGATGGCTACACACCCAAGCCGGTGAGCCCGCAGGCCCTGATGCGCGAAATGGACCGGGTGCTGGAGCTGCTGGCGTCTGGTCAGGCGCCGGACATGTTGGCCGAGATACCGGCCGCGCGGACTGCCGGCCCGGCTCCCAGTCAACCCGCCGCTTCGCCGAAGGCCCTGGACGTGGAGAAACTGCGCCGGCGACTCGATGGCGACGAAGAGACCCTGCAGCAACTGGCCACGGCCATGCGCAGCGACCTCGCGTCACGGCTGGACGACATGGAGCGGGCACTGACGGCTCGCGACGCCGCCGCAGCCGTGGCGCACGCACACGGCCTCAAGGGATCGCTGGGCAGCATGACGGCCGAGCGCGGCGCGCGACTGGCCAAGGGGCTGGAACTGGCAGCGCGCGCAGGCGACTGGAGCCTGTTTGGCCGGGCGCTGCCGCTCATGCGGGCCGAGTCTCGAAAAATCGACCGCATCCTCGCGCGCATCCTCAACACCGAGGGCGCCGACCTCTTCGGCAGCACCGACCCGCCCGCCACCACTTACTGAGCGCCGCCCCGGTCGCCCCGCGTGAGCCGGCCGAACACGCGCCAGAAGGCCGCGTCCTGCGTGGTGGTGAAGTTGATGCGCATCAACGTGCTGGGCGCGCGCGCCGCATGGAACAGGGCGCCGGGCGCAAGCAGGTAACCCTCGTCCAGCATGCGCTGCGCCAGCGCGTCGGTGTCCACGCCGGTGTCGACCCAGCCAAACAGACCCACCGGTTCGGCCGCGAACGTGCAGCCCGCGGCCAATGCCAGCTTCACGCTGCGGGCGCGTGCCGCGTCCAGGCGGGTCCGGATGCGCTCGGCGTGGCGGCGCAACTGGCCTTGTTCAATGCACAGGGCCAGTGCCTTTTCCAGCAACGCGGGCGTGGTGAGCGTGCTGAGCAGCTTGGTATCAAGCAGCGGCTCCACCAGCGCGGGTGGTGCCGCGAGATACCCGATGCGCCAGTTGGGCGCGAGGATCTTGGCAAACCCGCTCACGTAGATCGTGCGCTGCAAACCGTCGAGCGCGCTCAGGCGTGTGGCGTGCTCAGGCGCGATGTGACTGTAGGTGTCGTCCTCGACGATGTGGAAGTTGTGCTGGTTGGCCAGCTGCAGCAAGCGGTGCGCGCCGCCCGGCGAGAGGCAGTAGCCGGTGGGGTTGTGGAAAACGCTCACGCTCACGTACAGCTTGGGCTTGTGCACTTCGCAATACCGGGCCATCACGTCCAGGTCGGGCCCGTCGGCGCGCCGCGGCACCGGCAGGATGCGCATGCCAAGCGCGGCCAGGCGTGCGAACTCCACCGCCCAGCCGGGCTCCTCCACCATCACCGGATCGCCCGCGCGCAGCAGGGTGCGGCTCACGATGTCCAGCGCGTGCGTGGCGCCCACCGTGGTGATGATGTGATCGGGCTCGGTGTGGATGTTCAGCGTGCCGAGTTTCTGCGCCAGCACACGGCGCAGGCCGCTGTCGCCCAGCGGCTCGCCGTACTGGAGCGAAAAGTCCTGCAAGGCACGGGTATTGGTCACCTTGCGCACCGCCGCCGGCATGAAGGTGGATTCCAGCCAGTCCGGCGGGAACACGCCCATGCCGGGGTGCGGTTTGTTGCTGACCTTGTGGAACATGCCGCGAATGAGCGCGGTGGCGTTGATGGGCGATGCGCCGACGCGCGCAGCCGCCTTGGCCTCGGCGGCGGCACCCTCACCGCGCGCGGTGGGCATTTCGCGCACAAAAAACCCGCGATTCTTGCGCGCGTGCACCAGGCCCTGGGCGAGCAGCTGGTCGTACGCCGCGACCACCGTGGCCGTGCTCACACTGTGCTGCCCGGCGCACTGGCGCACCGAGGGCAGGCGCGCACCCGGCGCCAGCAGACGGCTGCGGATGCGGTCGGCAAAACGCGCAGCGAGCTGGTCGGTCAAGGACTGCGCGGAGGTCTTCATCAGCATGGCGGGGCTTCCTGGCAAGCGTTCTGTACTGTTGGAGCGACCAACACAGTTTCACAACTGCGCTGGCCAACTGTACTGGTGGTGTATTGGCGTCAAGATTACATTGAACCTCCCGCACCGACAAGCTCCACACCCTGTTTCCATGAGCGCCACCGAGTTGACCGCCCTGCTCCTGTTCTGCACAGCGATGAGTTTTTCGCCTGGGCCGAACACCACGCTGTCCACCGCCCTCGCAGCCAACCTCGGTCTGCGGCGCGCGCTGCGCTTTTGCTTCGCCGTGCCCACCGGCTGGACGCTGCTGATGTTGGCCTGCGGCCTCGGGCTGGGCGCGCTGGTGATGGGTGTGCCGGCGCTGCGCTGGGGCGTGAAAGTGCTGGGCGTGGTGTACATGCTGTGGCTGGCCTGGAAGCTGGCGGGTGCGGCCCAGTTGTCCGACGTGGATGCGTCGCGCCTCAACGTCACCTTTCTGCAGGGGGTGGGCCTGCAGTTCCTCAACATCAAGGCCTGGATGCTGGCGCTCACGCTCACCGCGGGCTGGGTGGTCAACGCCAGCGGGCAGCCCGCCGCCAACCCCGGCGAACGGCTGGCCATCATCTGCGGGGTGATGGTCTTCTTCGCCTTCATCAGCAACTTCACCTACGCGGTGGCCGGCTCCTTGTTGCGCGAGTGGCTCACCCAAGGGCGGCGGCTGGTCTGGTTCAACCGGGTGCTGGCCGCCGTGCTGGTGGCCACGGCCCTCTGGATGCTCACGGTATGAACACACACAGCCTCACCTCCCCACGCTGGATCGACCAGCCCGCCCACCGGGGCTTGCTGCTCGGCCTGCTGGGCGTGACCATCTTCGCGCTCACGCTGCCCATGACGCGGCTGGCCGTGGGCACGGTGGACGCGCCGCAGATGTCGGGCGTGTTCGTGGCCCTCGGCCGGGCGGTGGTGGCGGCGCTGCTCTCGATCGCGTTCCTGATCGCCACGCGTGCGCCCCGGCCCCGACGCGAAGACCTGCTGCCCCTGACCATCACCGCGGGCGGCGTGGTGTTCGGCTTCCCGCTGTTCACCTCGGTGGCCATGCGCTACGTGGAAGCGGTGCACGCCAGCGTGATCGTGGGCGTGCTGCCGCTGGCCACCGCGGCCGTGGGTGCGCTGCTGCATCGCCAGCGCCCGTCCGCCGGCTTCTGGGTCTGCGCCGCCCTGGGCAGCGCGCTGGTGGTGGGCTTTGCGGTGCTGCGCTCGGGCAGCGCGGGCCTGACCATCCACCCGGCCGACGCGTTGCTGCTCGCGGCCATGCTGTGCGCCGCCGTGGGCTACGGCTATGGTGCGCGGCTGTCCCAGCGAATGCGCGCCGAACACGTGATCTGCTGGGCGCTGGTGATCGCGCTGCCGCTCACCCTGCCGATCGCCGCCTTCAACCGCCCCCAGGCCGCGCTGCCTGCGTCGGCCTGGTGGGGCTTCGCCTACACCGCTGTGTTTTCCATGTGGCTGGGCTTCTTTGCCTGGTACCGGGGTCTCGCCCTGGGTGGCACGGTGCGCGTGAGCCAGGTGCAGCTGGTGCAGCCCTTTCTGGGCATGCTGTTTGCCGTGCCGCTGCTCGGCGAACGGCTGGACGCGGTCACACTGGGTTTTGCCGCGGCCGTGATCGCCACCGTCTTCATCGGCAAGAGAATGCCGGTACACGCCACCGCACCTGCCCCACGGATTTGAACGGAGAACGCCATGAAGCCCAACGACCTGCCCACCACCCCGTCCACCACCAGCCCCTGGACACTCGCGCGCCGCGCCGAGCGCATGAACCCGTCGGTGATCCGCGAGCTGCTCAAGCTCACCGAGCGCCCGGGCATCATCAGCTTCGCCGGTGGCCTTCCTTCGCCCGACACCTTCCCCATCGAAGCCATGCGCGAAGCCTGCGACCGCGTGCTGCTGGAGGACGGCCGCAGCGCGCTGCAGTACGCCGCCAGCGAGGGCTATGGCCCGCTGCGCGAGTGGGTCGCGGCCAGCCTGCCTTGGGCAGTGGACCCGGCGCAGGTGCTCATCACCACCGGCAGCCAGCAGGGCCTGGACCTGGTGGCCAAGGTGCTGATCGACAGCGGCAGCCGCGTGCTGGTGGAAACACCCACCTACCTCGGCGCGCTGCAGGCGTTCGCACCCATGGAGCCGCAGATCGAGGGCGTGGCCAGCGATGCCGGGGGTGTGGACGTGGACGCCCTACTGCAACAACTGGGCGCGGGCGACGACCAACCCGAGAGCATGGAGCGCCGCCGCCTGCTCACGCTCGACCTCGACCCCGCCAGCAGCCCGGCCGCCGCGCCGCGCTTCCTCTATGTGTTGCCCAACTTCCAGAACCCG
Source organism: Polaromonas sp. (assembly GCA_013823505.1). Next base: position 8,235 of record PNMH01000027.1, read on the forward strand.
ACCGGCCGCAGCATGGGCCTGGCGCGCCGTCAGGCGCTGGTGGACGCCGCCGCGCGGGTGGGCCTGCCGCTGGTGGAAGACAACCCCTACGGCGACCTGTGGTTCGACCAGCCGCCGCCCACGCCACTGACCGCGCTCAACCCCGAAGGCTGCATCTACCTCGGCTCGTTCTCCAAGATCCTCGCGCCCGGCCTGCGCCTGGGCTTCATGGTGGCGCCCGCCGGCATCTACCCCAAGCTGCTGCAGGCCAAACAGGCCGCCGACCTGCACAGCCCCAGCTTCAACCAGCGCGTGGTGGCCGAGGTGCTGAAAGACGGCTTCCTCGACCGCCACGTGCCCACCATCCGCGCGCTCTACAAGCGCCAGTGCCAGGCCATGTTGGCCGCGCTGCGCACCGAGATGGCGGGCCTGGACGTGCAATGGAACGAACCCGACGGCGGCATGTTCCTCTGGGTGCGGCTGCCCGATGGCATGAACGCCACCGAGCTGCTGCCCAAGGCGGTGGAGCACGGCGTGGCCTTCGTGCCGGGCAGCGCCTTCTACGCCGACCACGCCGATCCGCGCACCTTGCGGCTGAGCTTCGTCACGGCCACGGTGGAGCAGATGGGCGTGGGCATCGCGGCCCTGGCGCGCGCCATCCGCGAAAAACACACCGCCTGACCATGCTGCACCTGTGGGGCCGCCTGAGTTCGATCAATGTGCGCAAGGTGGTGCTGTGCGCGCAGGTGCTCGGCATCGAACTGCCGCGCACCGACGCGGGCCTGACCTTTGGCGTGGTGGACACACCCGACTACCGCGCGAACAACCCCAACGGCCTGGTACCACTGCTGCGCGATGGTGACTTCACGCTGTGGGAGTCGAACGCGATCGTGCGCTACCTGTGTGCTCGCGAGGGTCGTTTGTATCCCAGCGACTTGCAACAACGCTTCAACGCCGAGCGCTGGATGGACTGGCAGCAGACCATGCTCAACCCCGCCGGCAGCCCCGGCTTCAAGCAGTGGATACGCGTGGCCCCCGCGCAGCGCGACGCTGGCGAGATCGAGCAATCGGTGGCCGCCACCGAACCGCTGTTCGCCATGCTCGACGAGCACCTCTCGCGCCAGGCCTTCATGGCCGGCGACGCGCTCACCATGGCCGACATCCCCATCGCCTGCGAGGTGCACCGCTGGTGGGGCCTGCCGCAGCCGCGTCCCGCCTGGCCCCACCTCGACCGCTGGTACGCCGCCTGGCTGGCGATGCCCGCGAGCCGTGGTGTTCTCGACCTGCCTTTGTCCTGAACCGGAACCCTCTTCATGACCTCACGCGCATTTCAACAAGTCGACGTGTTCACCGACACACCCTACCTGGGCAACCCGCTGGCCGTGGTGCTCGACGGCACAGGCCTCACCACCGAGGCCATGCAGCGCTTCACCGACTGGACCAACCTCTCGGAATGCACCTTCGTGCTGCCGCCCACCAACACCGAGGCCGACTACCGCGTGCGCATCTTCTGCCCCGGGCGCGAGCTGCCGTTCGCCGGCCACCCCACGCTGGGCACCTGCCACGCGTGGTTGCAGGCCGGTGGACAACCGCGCGGTGAACACGTGGTGCAGGAATGCGGCGTGGGTCTGGTGCCGATCAAACGCGATGGCGCCAGGCTCGCGTTTGCGGCACCGCCTTTGCGCCGCAGCGGGCCACTGGATGAAGCCGACGTGGCGCTGATCGCGCGCGGCCTGGGGATTGCGCGCGACGACATCGTGGCGCATGCCTGGTGCGAAAACGGCCCGCCCTGGCGCGGCGTGATGCTGCGCACCGCAGCCCAGGTGCTGTCGCTGAAGCCGAGCGCCACGGTGCTGGCCGGGCTCGACATCGGCGTGGTCGCACCGCAGCCCGCAGGCGCGGACACGGCGTTTGAAGTGCGCGCCTTTTTCCACACGCACGACACCCTGAGTGAAGACCCGGTGACGGGCAGCCTCAATGCAGCGGTGGCGCAATGGCTCATCGGTGCCGGACTCGCGCCCGACCGTTACGTGGCCGCACAAGGCACCGCCATGGGCCGGGCCGGGCGGGTGCACATCGAACGCGATGCGAACGGCACCATCTGGGTCGGTGGCGCGTCCGTCAGCTGCATCAGCGGTCAGGTCGTGCTGTGACGCCGCGCATCGACCACCTGGTGGTGGCCGCACGCACGCTGGACGAAGGCGTGGCCTGGTGCGAAACCACGCTCGGTGTGACGCCCGGTCCGGGCGGCGAACACCCCTTGTTCGGCACCCACAACCGTCTGCTCAAGCTCGACGACGGCAGCGACAAGCCGCCCTACCTGGAAATCATCGCCATCAACCCGACCGCCACGCCCACTCGCGGCCCCGGCTTCAAACGCTGGTTCGATCTTGACGATACGGCGTTGCAGGCGCGGCTGGCGCAGGACGGCCCGCAGCTGGTGCACTGGGTGGCCAGCGTGCCCGATATCGACGCCGCCCTCGCAGCCCTGCAAGGCATCGGCATCCAGCGCGGCACGGTGGTCAGCGCCTCGCGCCAGACACCGCACGGCCTGCTGGAGTGGCGCATCAGCGTGCGCGACGACGGTCAGCGGCTGTTCAACGGCGTGCTGCCCACGCTCATCCAATGGGGCAATGCACACCCCACGCAACACATGCCCGCCAGCGGCGTCCAACTGCGCCAGCTGCGCCTGCGGCACGCCGGTGCGGCCGGCTTGCGCGCGGCGCTGCAAGCGCTGGGCCTGGAAGCCCTGAGCGTGACCGACGGCCACGAGGGCCCCGCCAGTCTTTGTGCCGAGCTCGACACCCCGGCCCGTGGCCGCATCAACCTGCTCTCACCCCCATGACCGCTCACCTGCCCACGCTCGCCGAGATCGAAGCCGCCGCCGAGGTGGTCTACCGCTCATTCCAGGCCACACCGCAGTACCGCTGGGCCACGCTGAGCGCGCGGCTGGGCACCGACTGCTGGGTCAAGCACGAGAACCACACGCCGGTGGGCGCGTTCAAGATCCGCGGCGGCCTCACCTACTTTGACCAGCTGCGGCAACGCGGCGAGCTGCCGCGCGAGGTGATGAGTGCCACGCGCGGCAACCATGGGCAGAGCATCGCCTGGGCCGCGCGTCAGCACGGTGTGGCCTGCAGCATCGTCGTGCCGCACGGCAACTCGGTGGAGAAAAACGCCGCCATGCGCGCCCTGGGTGCGACCTTGATCGAACACGGCGACGACTTCCAGGAAAGCCGCGAGCACGCCATCGTGCTCGCCGCAGAGCGTGGTGCGCACATGGTGCCGAGTTTTCACACCGACCTGCTGCGCGGTGTGAGCACCGCCTGGTGGGAGTTCTTTCGCGCCGTGCCGCAGATGGACGTGGTTTATGTGCCAGTGGGCCAGGGCTCCGGCGCATGTTCGGCGATCGCCGCCAAACTCGCGCTGGGCCACCAGGTGCGCATCCTGGGCGTGATCAGCGCACACGCCACCACCTACGCCGACTCGCTGGCGGCTGGCCGTGTGGTGGCCGCCCCGGTGACGACGGTGCTGGCCGACGGCATGGCCTGCCGCGTGGCCGACCAGGCCGCGCTCGACGTGCTCGCTCCCCACCTCGATCACATCGTTCAGGTCACGGACAACGAGGTTGCAGAAGCCATGCGCATGCTGTTTGCCGACACCCACAACGTGGCCGAAGGCGCGGGCGCGGCGAGTTTTGCGGCAGCCTGGCAGGAGCGCGCTGCGCTCCCAGGTCGGGTGGTGGGCACCACCCTGTGCGGTGGCAATGTGGACAGCGCGATGCTGGCCTCCGTTCTGAGCAACAAATGAACCCCCACGCTCCGCCGCTGCGCGGGTCGCTGCCCCCCGAGGGGGCTGGCCTTGCTTGGGGCTGCCCGGCGCTGCGGCCTCGTTCAGGCAGGTTCTGATCGCACCAGGCGCGCCACCACTTCGCAGAAGGCTTCCACCGCGTCGGTCTTGAACACCACCTCGCGCACGCCGGCGGCCTTGGCCTCGGCCTGCAGCTCATCGGTGATGTAGCCCGACGCCACCGCCACGGGCAGAAGGGGGTTGATCTCCAACGCTGCCTTGGCCACATCCAGGCCCGACATGCCGGGCATGTTGAAGTCGGTCAGCAAGAGCTGGAAACCGTCCGGCGTGGCCCGCAGCGCATCCAGCGCCTGCGTCTGCGCGGTGAAGGCGGTAACGCGGTAGCCCCGACGCTCGAGCAGGCGCCGCACCAGAAACACCAGCGTGTCGTCATCGTCCAGGTAGAGGATGTGGTGGGGAACCTGAGGGGAGTCGTCTGCCATGGCACGGGGGTGGGGTGGGCTGGTGTCGGGTGGGGGCAGTGGCAGGGTGGAGCCCATTGTGCCGGGTTCGTTGGCAATCTGGGAACCGGATTCCCTGCCAAGGGCAGCGGGTATGTTGGGCGCGGCGGGAAAGTACAGGGTGAAGGTGGTGCCGCGACCGGGCTCGGAGTCGACCTCAACGGCCCCCCCGTGCACCTGCACGACGCCCAGCACCACGGGCAAGCCCAGGCCGGTCCCCTGCCCCACCGACTTGGTGGTGAAGAAGGGTTCAAAAATGCGGCTGCGCACCGCGGCGTCCATGCCGCTGCCGTTGTCGCTCACGCGCAGACGGACCACGCCAACGCCGAGCTGGGCACAGGTCTGGGCGAACTCGGCCGGCAACAACGAAGATGTGTTGGGCAAGGTGTCGATCCGGCATTCGATGCGGCCGGGTCGACCGTCCAGGGCGTGGATCGCGTTGGTGCACAGGTTGACCACGACCTGCCCGATCTGGGTGGCGTCGGCTTCGATCGCCAGGCTGTCGGGCTCACAGCACTGCACCAGCACCACCTGGGGCGGCAGCCCGGCACGCAGCAAGGCACACGACTCCGCAAGGATGGTGCAAACGTTCACCCGCGTGCGCTGCATGGGCTGCTGGCGGCTGAAGGCCAGAATCTGGCGCACCAGCTCGCGCCCACGTCGTGCGGCGGTGCTGATCTCGTGCAGGCTCTCGCGCGACGCGGCGTGCTCGGGCAGGTCCTGACGCGCCAAGTCGGCGTTGCCCAGGATGGCTGCGAGGATGTTGTTGAAGTCGTGCGCCACGCCGCCGGCCAGCGTGCCCAGCGCTTCCATCTTCTGCGACTGCGCGAGCTGCGCCTGCAGGTGCTTTTGCTGGGCCTGCGCGTTCTTGAGCGAAGTGATGTCGATGAAGGTCAGCACCACATGGCGCAGCCCCCCGTGCGGGTTGTTCTCGGGGTAGGCGTTGCACAAGGCCCAGTGCACCTTTGCGCCCTCGCCCTCGCCCTGCGGGATGCCGATCACCACGCTGCGCACCGGTTGCCCGGTGGCGAGCACCCGTTCAAACGGCACCTCGTGGCGGCGCATGGGCTGGCCATCGTCGCGCAACAAGAGCCAACCCTGTGCCGAGGGCTCGGGCAAGGCGCGGTTGGCGCCGCCTTCGCTCCAGCCCAGGAAGCGGCGGGCGGCGATGTTGATGCTGGAGAGGGTGTGGTCGGGCCGGAACACCATCACGCCCGCGCTGAGGTTGTCGATCAGGGCGCGTGAATCGGCTTCGCGCTGCTGCAGGCCCTGGCGCGCCTTGTCCCCATCGACGCGCAGCCGGTACGACACCAGGGCGCCGTACAACACCACCCGCAGCAGTTTGGTGAGCAAAAAGAAGAAGATGAAGAACGGCGCCACCTCGGCCTGCGACCAAGGCCCGGCGCGCAAGACGAAGGCGAAGCCGAGCAAGGCCACGAACTCCACCGCCGTGAGCAACTTGACCGCCTGCATCTCGGGCACACGGCCTTGCGGGTCCGTCCGCAGCACGTCGATGAAGGACAAGACGGCAATGACCAACATCGACCCGATGAAGAGCAACTGGCGCAGCACCAGCACGTCGCGCTCGACCAGCAGGTACAGGTTGAGGCAGAAGAACGCCAGGCAGGCCGCAATGACCGGCAACACGGGCCGGGGCAGGCCGGCGTAGCTGCGAAAACCCATCCAGGCGCACAGGGCCCCGCCCACCATCGCGGTATTGCCCAGCGGAAACACCCAGGCATCGGGCAGGCTGCCGCGCGACCACAGCATCACCGAGCCGACGATGCTCAACAGCGCCGACACCGACCACCAGCCCGGGCCACCGATGGCGGGGTATCGGCGCATCTGGGCCCAGAAGGCCAGCGCGATCATCACGTCGATGCCCACCCGCAGGGCGAGCAGGGTCGGCAGGTCAAGCAGCATGGGTGGGGCGAAGGGCCAACATAGCCATTGATTGAATCACAGGGCTTTCGCCGAATCCAACCGATAAGCGCCTCAAAGACCCCGGTGTTCGGATCACCGCGCCGACCGGCAGACGCCTGCGCGACTGCGCCGGAGGCGCCCAGTCGCTGCCGGGACAAAGTGGGTCATGCACACGGACCCAGAATGCCGCCCATGGGAACGCTTTACCTTGTGCGCCACGGCCAGGCCTCGTTTGGCGCGGACGACTACGACCAGCTCAGCGAGCTGGGCCAACGCCAGTGCCGCCGGCTGGGCGAACACTGGGCCGAACGTGGCGTGGCGTTCGACGCCGTCATCACCGGCACGCTCAAGCGCCACACCCAGACCTGGGCCGGCATCGCCGAGGGCGCCCGGCTGGGTCACGAGCCGCTGGCCTGGCCGGGCCTCAACGAGTACGACAGCGAAGCCGTGATCCGCGCCATCCACCCGCACCCGCTGGAGAAACCGCGCTCGGCCGCCGAAGCGCCCGAGCTCTACCGCAAGCACTTCCGCCTGCTGCGCGACGGCCTCACCCAATGGATGGCGGGCACCGTGAGTCCACAGGGCATGCCGAGCTACGTGGATTTTGTGCGCGGCGTCACCAGCGCGCTGGACTACGTGCGCGCAAATCACCAGGGACAAAACGTGTTGCTGGTCTCCAGCGGCGGGCCCATCTCCACGGCCATGGGTCATGTGCTCGGCCTCAGCCCGGAAGCCACGATCGAGCTGAACCTGCGCATCCGCAACAGCGCAGTGACCGAGTTCCAGTTCAATCCCAAGCGCCACACGCTGCTGACCTACAACACGCTGCCGCACCTGGACCACCCCGACCACAAGAGCTGGGTAACGTACGCCTGAGATCAGGTCGGGTGCAGGCGCTGTGGCGGCGCCGGGTGGTCGCTGGTCTCGTCCACGATGCGCGCCCAGTCCGTGACCTGGAACTGCGACGAGTACGACCAAGCCCGGTCCCAGTAGTTCTGCAGGAAAGCTTGTGTTTCAGACCGCCCTTCCACAATGAAGCCGAACTCCTGCATGCCGAACGGGTTGAAGGGCATGGCGTAGGCGTTGTCGGAACCGAAGTAGAAGCCCTGCTCGTCGATGATCATCACCTTGGCGTGGTTGGCCGGCTCCAGCGCCTCGCCGCTGCTGTTTCGCCACAGCCAGCTTTGGGCAGCTGGGTCATCGGGCTGACAGTCATAGATGCGCGTCGGACCGATGTGCAGGTACTTCGTCAGCAGATCGATGAGCTCGCCTCTGGAAATCCCGGGCCGAGCGGTGCGAATCGCCTGGGCAAAGTGCCGGGCGGTGGCTTCGATTCCGTCTCCGCTGTAGGAGTCGCGGGTCTGGGTGGTGGCGCCCGTGTCGGAAATGATGAGGGTCAGCTCTTTGCCGGCGAGGATGTGGTCGCGGAGCACCGGAAAAAACTGCAGGTCGTATTCCCCCAGCGGAGAACCCCCAAGCATCTGCTGCGACAGGCGCACATGCCCGTCGGCCATCTGCACCGCCAGCATTCTGGCCAGCAGGCTGGCGTTGTCGGACGGTGCCAGCGGAAACAGCGGCTCCAGCTGGATGCCTGCACGCCCCACCGCCAGCATGCGGGTGGCGCCCACTGGCGGCGAGGTGTTGTCAAAGACGACCCGGGGAGAGGGTCCGATGGATCCTTGAAACCCCACCCGGCTCCAGAACAGCGGCGGTGTTTCCTCGCGCGGTGCATTGGGATCCGTCCACATCCGGTTCCAGACGTTGTTGATGAACGACTCTCCCACTTGGGCGGCGGGACCGGAGAACCGGAACGACACGTCGCTCACCGGCGCGAACTGCGTGTAGTCGTCGGACCAATAGTTGTGTCCGCCCGAGATGACCCGCTGTCCATCCACGATCAACAGCTTGGCGTGGTTCCAGCTCGTGGCCCAGGTCTGCATGGCCGCCACGTGCACGCTGATGCGGCGCTCCACCGGGAGGCCCAGACTGCGGATGAAATCGTCGATGGCCAGCACCGGATCGAGCAGCGGCTGGATGGGGAAATAAAACCCGGCGGTGATGCGCACGCGCAGCTCGGGCGCCTGCGAGCGCAACAGGCCGTTGCGAACGGCCGTGAAGAACCGGCCAGTGGGGAAGGGGTAGAGCACCGAGATGTCGACCGTGGCGGTCGCGGTGGCGATGAGGTCTTCAATGGCGGTGGTCAGGTTGACGGCCGCCGGAACGTAGTCGAACACCGCCGGGTTGTGACCCCAGAGCTGGGGGGTGTCGAGCTGTTGCTCGATGAGGTTCCCGTCGGTGATGGCGTAGAACCGGCCCTCACCCTGGGTGCCTGCCGCACGCAAGGCCTGATAAATCGCGTCGATGGACAACATGGGTTTTCTCCTGGATGGTGCCGCCTGGGTGGTCTGGCAGCGGTCAAAGAAAGGTGTGCCGTTGGGGCTGGCGAACTCAATCGATCAGGCCTGCTCCGTCATGAAAGGGGTACGGTCCTGCAAATTCACCCGACGCAGCCAGGTGCGTCACCAGACGCTCGCCGTCCCACGCGTGAACCCGGAATCCCGGGGGCTCCAGCATCCAGGCCGAAGTTGCGTTGGGGCCCAGGTCGAGCGCGACCTGGTGGGCGGGCGCGGGCGAGGTCGAGGCGATCGTTCCGCCAAAGCGCACATCGATCGCCCGATGCAGGTGACCGCAAATGACCCGCTCCACATTGGGAAAACGGGCCACCAACGCCTCCAGCGCAGCGGCTCCTTCCAGCAATCCGATCTGGTCCATGTGGCCGATGAGCGTGCGAAACGGCGGATGGTGCATGGCAATGACCACCGGCTCGTGGCTGCTGGCTTCCAGCTGCCTTTCCAGCCAGGCCAATCTGTCTTCACACAGCGCGCCGTGACTCTGGCCTGGCACGCAGGTATCGATCGCCAGCACGCGCAAACCGCCGACGTTCACGCTGTACTGGATGAAACCGCCCTGGCCGAGGTAGCTGTGGGTCGGGAAGCTGCGACGCAATTGGTCGCGCTCGTCGTGGTTGCCTGGCATCAGGTACACCGGCATGGTCAGTGGCGCGAGCAGCTGCGCCAGATGCGCGTATTCCCCGGCGCGTCCGAAGTCGCTGAGGTCGCCGGTGATCACGACCGCATCCGGCACCTGACGCAAGCGCTGCACGGTCTGCACGGCGCGCTGAAGGTAGGGTGCTGTGTCGATGCGCCCATAAGCCAGACGGCCCGGCTCGCGGATGTGCAGATCGGTCAGTTGCACCAGACAGACCGGCTTCATGCGGTGGCCTCCTGGCAAGCCATCAGGTGCTGCGGTGCAACGCGGATACCGATCTCGTCGCCACGCTGAAAACGCGTGTCGCGGCTCACGTCGACCAGCAAGCCCGGTTGATCGGGTATCTGGAGGCGCAGTTGAACGCGATCGCCCAGAAAGATGCGCTGCTCGACCCGGGCTGTGCCCCAGCCGGGCTGCCCGACTGCGCAGACCTCGATGTCTTCGGGGCGCACCAGCAGCGTGGTGTGGTGGCGCCAGTCCGGTGGGCAGGCCATGCTGGCACCCCCGAGTTCCACGATGCCCTGCTGGATGGAGCTGGGCGCCCGCTGCAGCCGGTTGACCCGCCCGAGGAATTCGGCCACGAAGGGATGGGCAGGCGCGCGGTAAAGGTCTTCGCCGCGACCGACCTGAACGATCACGCCGGCGCGCATGACGGCGAGCCGGTCGGCGATGGCCATGGCCTCCTGCTGGTCGTGCGTGACGTGGATGGCGGTGATGTGCAGGCGGCGCAGCAGCTCGGCCAGCTCGTCGCGCAGCGACTCCTTGAGCTTGGCATCGAGCGCGGCCAAGGGTTCGTCGAGCAAGAGCACGCGCGGTCGCACGGCCACGGCCCGGGCCAACGCCACGCGCTGGCGCTGCCCACCCGACAACTCACCGGGACGCTTGTTCTCCAGACCATTCAGCCGCGTGAGCTCCACCAATTCGCCGACCACGCGTTTTTCCTCACTGGCTGCAACACCGCGAATGCGCAGGCCGTAGCCGATGTTGGCCGCCACACTCATCTGCGGAAACAGCGCGTAGCTCTGAAACACCATGCCCACGCCGCGCTGCTCCACCGGCCGGTGCGTCACGTCCTGGTCGCCAAAGCGGATGCGTCCGCCTTCGTCGAGCGTCTCCAGACCAGCGATCAAGCGAAGCAGTGTGGTCTTGCCACAGCCCGACGGACCAAGCAGCGCGAGCACCTCGCCCGGCTCCACCTGCAGGCTGGTGGGCTGCAGGCCGCGCGTGCCGTCGGCGTAGGTCTTTGAGCAATGGTCCACAAAGACCGGAAGGCGTTCAAGTTTCATGGCGCTTCTGAATGAGGTGTGCAAGGGACTGAAGGCCCCACAGCACGGGAAGAATGACAACGAAGAAAACCAGCGTGTAGGCCGATCCGATCTCCAGCCGCATGGAGGCGTAGCTGTCGGCCAGCCCCACGGGCAAGGTTCGGGTGAGTGGCGTGTGCAACATCCAGGTGAGGTTGAACTCGCCAACCGAGAGCGTGAACACCATCAGGCTGCCAGCCACGATGGCGGGGAACACCGCGGGCACCAGAATGCCCAGAAAGCGCTGGGGAAAGCTCGCACCCAGCGTGCGCGCTGCCTCTTCCAGCGCAAGCAGTTCGTGGCGCTGGAAGGCCGAGGCCACGGTGCGCACCATGAAGGGCAGCGTGAACACGATGTGGCCCACCAGGATGAACGCGAAGCTCTGGCGAAACGCGGTGATCTGCCCATAGGCCAGGATCAGTGCCAGCGCGGTGGCCAGCCCCGGAACCGCCACCGGCAGCGTCAGCAACTCCTCGAAGATGCGCGCGATGCGTGAACGGCTGCGCGCCAGCGCATACGCGCAGGGCACGCCCAGCACCACGGTGCCGGCGACGCAGACCAGTGCGAGCACCAGCGACCACCCCACCGTGCCACCGTAGATGTCCCAGACCTCGACGAACCAGCGGGTGGTGAGTCCGCTTTTCAATCCGACGCTGTAGTTGTTGACCAAGCCCGCCATCACCGACAGCAGCATGGGCGCGATCATGAAGAAGCTCACGATCGCCGTCACCGCGAACAGGAAGGGTGCCTTGTTGTGCGTGTTGTGTCGCATGGGATTCCTCAACGAACCGCCGGGCTGGCGCCCAGATGGCGTGCCACGAACAGCACCAGCCAGGTGACGATGCCCAAGGCGATCGAGAGCGAGGCGGCGAGCGCGAAGTTGGCGTAGTTGGTGAACTCGTTGTAGATGGTGATCGGAATCACCTCGAACTTGCTGGCCAGCGTGAAGGCCGTGCCGAAGGCACCCATGGAGGTGGCGAACAGGATCGCTCCACAGGCCAGGGTGGTGGGCGCGAGTTCGGGCAGCCACACATCGCGCACCACCCGCATGCGCGACGCGCCCAGCGAACGGGCCGCTTCTTCGAGCTGCAGGTTCATCGATTCCGCAGCCGCGGCGTAGGTGGCAATGGCCCGCGGCAGCGAGAAGTAGAGGTAGGCCAGAAACAGACCGAGCAAGCCGTAGGCGAACGTGATGCGTTCACCCGTCAGTGCGTCGGAGATATCGGCCACCAGCCCCTGCCGCCCACCCAGCAAGATCACGAAGAAGCCGATGATCACGCCGGGAAACGACAACGGCAACGTCAGCAGCGACAGCAGCACCCGCTTGCCCGTGAACTCGCGGCGCGCAAGGTACACCCCCACGGCGCCGCCCAGCACCAGCGTGACCAGCGTCACCCCCAGGGAGAGCAACACAGTGTTGACCATGCTCTGGAGGTAACGGCTGTCGGTCAGCACCGCAAGGTAAGTGCCCCAACCCTTCTGTGCCGGCAGCGCCAACAGGCTCAGCACCGGCAGCAACCAGAACATCAGGAAGAAGGCGGCTGCTGGTGCTGCACAGGCCAGCAGCAACCAGCGCTGGCGCGATGTCAACGCACTTCTTTCAAGTAACGATCCGAGAAGGCGCGCTGGGCAGCGGCCATGCGGTCGTAGTTCACCGTCTTGGCACGGGCGTACTCGGTGGCGGGGAGGAACTGGGCCTCCACGTCCTTGGGCATGGCCACTGCGCGCACCGGGCGGAGATACGCCTTGGCCCAGATCGCCTGGCCCTCGTCCGACAACACGAAGTCGAGCACCTTCTTGCCCTCGGCGGTGTGCGGCGCTTTGGCCACCAGACTCATCACGTAGGGAACGACCACCGTGCCTTCGGTCGGGATGACAAAGGCGACGTTGGCCTTGTCCTTGTACTTGGCGCGGTAAGCGTTGAAGTCGTAGTCGAGCAGGATGCCGATCTCACCCGACAACAGACGGGCGTACGAGGTTTGCTTGGGCACGATGGGCTCGTTGGCCTGGAGCGCCTTGAAGTAGTCGATGGCCGGGCCGAAGTTGTCCAGCGTGCCGCCGCGCGCTTCGTTGACGGCCACCGCGCCCACGTAGCCCACAAAAGCCGATGCGGGATCCAGGTAACCGATCAGCCCTTTGTATTCGGGCTTGAGCAGGTCCGCCCACGACTTGGGCACCGGTTTGCCCTTGAGCGCGTCCACGTTGACCATGAAGCCCAGCGTGCCGGAATGGATGCTGAACCAGTGGCCCGCCGGGTCCTTGAGCCCATCGGGAATGTCCTTCCAGTTGGCGGGTTGGTAGGGCGCCACCACGCCGTCTTTCTGCGCCTGGATGGCGAAGGTGACGCCGAGGTAGGTCACGTCGGCCACGGGGCTGGCCTTCTCGGCCACCAACTGCGCCAAGGCCTGGCCGGAGTTTTTGTTGTCGGCCGGCACCGTGATGCCGGTCTTGGCCTTGATGGCGCGCAGTTGCGTGCCCCAGTCCGCCCATTCGGTCGGGCAGTTGTAGCAAATGGCGGTCTGGGCCATGGCGACCGATCCCGTGAAGGCAACGGCGAACAAACCGGCGCGCGTGATGCGCTGAAGAACAGATGGCATGAGGGCTCCTTGTGTGAACAACAAAGACCTCATTCGATCAAATCAATGTGACGAAATGATGTCTTTGGTGAACATTCAAGGAGCTTGCTGCGTGCCCGAGCGCAGCGGCTGACGAAGAGCGGCCCGGGAGGCCGTCAGGGGAGGGTGCGGTGGGACAGCGTGTCGGCGGGCAGTTGATCGATCTCGCTCAACAAACGCGCCAGCGAACGCCCCGCAGCGTCCAGCAGGGCGTGCCCCTTGTCGGCCGTGGCGGCTGCGGCGTTGCCCACCGCGCCGCAGGCGTTGTAGTCCTGCATCTGCCAGCCCAACTTGGCGCTTTTGCCGTTGCCCAGGATGCTGAACCGACCCGCGCGCTCTTGAGACTTCGACGCGAAGTTGGCGGCGTGCTCCATGCGGACCCGCTCGGGTGCGATGGCCCGCATGAGCGAGGTTTCGATCTCGCCGCCGTGGATCCCGAAGCGGTGCTCTTCGGCGCTGAACAGTGCATTCAGGTCGCGGCCTTCGGCGTCCAGCAGCGGCAGATGAAACCAGTTCACGCTGTAGACCAGCAGGCCCAGGCGCGCGCGCAAGTCGCGGGCCACCACGTCGAGCAATCCCACCTGCCCGCCGTGTGCGTTGAACAGCACCAGCTTCTTCACGCCACTGGCGGCCACGCACTCACCGATCTCGGTCCACAGGCGCAGCACCGTTTCGGCCTTGAGGGTGAGCGTGCCGGCGTAGCGCGTGTGCTCGGGCGAGTAGCCCACGGCTTGCGTGGGCAAAAAAAGCGCGGGCAGATCGGGCGCGATGTGGGGCAGGCTCGCAGCCACCACACCATTGGCGATGTCGGTGTCCACCGACAGTGGCAGGTGCGGGCCGTGCTGTTCGATCGCGGCCACGGGCAGCACGGCGATGGCGCGGGCCAGGTCGAGCGACGCAAAGTCGGCGGTGGTGAGGTCGGACCAGAAGCGGTGGGGGCTTGTCATGCGCCGATCTTACGGTCGGCATACATCCAGTGGCGCGACCAGGGCAAGCCGGTGGCGCTCTGCCCGGCCGCGCGGCACAGCACCTGGTAGATCGCCACCTCGTCGTGCTCGAAGGCCCATGCGCAGCCCGCGAGGTAGATGCGCCAGATGCGCCAGCGCTTTTCGTCGACCAGCGGCTTGATCTGCGTGGTGTTCGCCTCGAAAGCATCACTCCAGAGCTGCGTGGTGCGCATGTAGTGGCGCCGCAGGTTCTCCACGTCGAAGGCTTCCAGCCCGGCCTCCTGCAGGGTGCGCAGGACGGTGCTGATGTGCGGCACCTCGCCCTGCGGAAACACATAGCGGTCGATGAAGTGCCCGCCGCCGTGGCGCGTTTCGCCATCAAACGCGTCGGTGCTGGTGATGCCGTGGTTCATGGCCCAGCCGTCGGGCTTGAGCAGCGCACGGATGCGGGCGAAGTAGGCCACGAGGTGGTCGAGCCCGACGTGTTCGAACATGCCCACGCTGGTGATCCGATCGAACGGTCCGTCGCCCACGTCGCGGTAATCCTGCAGGCGGATCTCGATGCGGTCCTGCAGCCCGGCGGCATGCACACGCTCGCGCGCCAGATCGAACTGGTTTTGCGACAGCGTCACGCCCACACACTGCGCGCCGTGTTTCTCTGCGGCGCGCAGCACCAGCGCGCCCCAGCCGCAGCCGATGTCGAGCAGGCGCTGGCCGGGCTGCAGGCGGATCTTGTTCAGGATGTGGTCGATCTTGTTCGTCTGCGCCTCGTCCAGCGTTTCGTCGCCCCGCTCGAAGTAGCCGCACGAATACACCATGCCCTCGCCCAGCCACTGGGCGTAGAAGTCGTTGGACACGTCGTAGTGGTACTGGATGGCTTCGCTGTCGCTCTCGCGCGTATGGCCAAAGCGCCGGCGCAGACGGCCCAGCAAGCCGCCCTCGGGCTGGGCATGGGCGGCGAGCCCGTGCGCCACCGCCAGGATGTCGGGCACCGAGCCTTCCACATCAATCAGGCCCTCCACATAGGCCTGACCCAGCGTGTCCAGCCCCGGGTCGATCAACAGCGGCAGGGCCGAAGCGTCGCGCACGCGGATCTCCACCTGCGGCTGCTCGAAGTCGCCCAGCGCGAGCGTGGATGCACCGTGCTCACCCCAACTCAGGCGGACCGGCAGGTTCACCCGCGTCTTCATGCGCTGCGCCCAGGGCAGCAGCGCGCGTTCCACGATCGATCCCATGCACACCTCCATGCGGGGCAGACCTGTTCCCGATGGGGTTGTACACAATTGATCCTGGACTGTGAAGGGACGGTGACCTGCTCGGCTGCTGCAAGACAGAAAAACAGCGCTGACTTATATTCAAATGCCGCCGCGCAGACCGCCCCAGGAACTTGGGGCGGGTCCCGTGGCTCACACCGCCAGCCTCTCCCATCCCACGCCCGATGCCTTCAACCCCAGCCCTCCGCACTTCTGCCGCCTTGCGCCTGCTCGGCGCCTGGCTGCTCGCCGCCGCCCTGCCCCTGGGTGCGGCCGCACAAGGTCTGCTGGGCGGCAGCACCGCCAGCGCGACCGTGGTGCAGAGCGACCAGGCACGCGCGGAAATCGTGGCGCACGCGCCCGATGGCGCCGGGCCGGGCCAGAAGGTGTGGGTTGGCCTGCAACTCACCCACGCGCCTGAGTGGCACACCTACTGGAAAAACGCCGGCGACTCCGGCCTGCCCACCGAACTGCGCTGGACCCTGCCGCCCGGTGTGAGCGCCGGCGAGATCGCATGGCCCACACCGCGCAAGTTTCCCATCGGCAACCTCGCCAACTACGGCTATGACGGCACCGTGGTGCTGCCGGTGCCGCTGACCGTGGGCCCCGATTTCAAGGGCGACACCATCAACGTGCAGCTCTACGCGGCCTGGCTGGTGTGCCGCAAGGAATGCATCCCCGAAGAAGGCAACTTCACGCTGAGCATTCCCGTGAACGGATCGACCGGCACCTTTGGTGCGGCTTTCGCTGCGAGCTTCCAGGCGGCACCCAAAGACCAGCCGGCCGCCGGCAGCCAGTTGCAGCCCGAAGACGGTTTTCTCAACGTGTCGCTGACCAACCTGCCCGCCGCCTGGCGCGGCAAGGCGCTGGAGTTTTACCCCGAGACCACCGGCCTGATCGAACCCGGGTCGCCCTGGACCCAGGCCTGGGACGGCGCGCGCTGGACCGCGCGCGTGCCGCTCTCACCCCACCGCAGCGAAAGCCCCACGCAGCTGGCGCTGGTGGTGGCCGAGGCCAACCCGCCCGGCCAAGGCCCTGGCCTCGCTGGCGCGCGGCTGGACGTGCCGGTGCAGGGCGCCTGGCCCACACCCGCGCCGCTGCCGGCCGCCGTGCCCGACGCATTGCAGGCCGCGCTCGACGCCAACGCCGCGCGTGCCGCCGCACCGGCGAGCAGCGCCAGTTCGCTCACGCTGGGCGCCGCCTTGCTGGGCGCGCTGCTGGGTGGCCTGATCCTCAACCTCATGCCCTGCGTGTTCCCGGTGCTGGCCATCAAGGTCATGGCCTTCGCGAAACACGCCAACGACCGCCCGGCCCACCGCGCCAATGGCCTGGCCTACACGGCCGGTGTGGTGCTCTCGTTCACCGCGCTCGGCGCCTTGCTGCTGGGCCTGCGCGCCGCCGGCGAACAGTTGGGCTGGGGTTTCCAGTTGCAAAGCCCCACGGTGGTGGCGGGCCTGGCGGTGCTGTTCACACTGATCGGCCTGAACCTGGCCGGCCTGTTCGAGTTCGGCAACGTGCTGCCGAGCCGCCTGGCCAGCCTGCAGGCCAAGAACCCGACGGTGGACGCCTTCCTCACCGGCGTGCTGGCCACGGCGATCGCTTCGCCTTGCACCGCGCCGTTCATGGGCGCCTCGCTGGGCCTGGCCATCGGCCTGCCCGCCGCGCAGGCGCTGGCCGTGTTTGCGGTGCTCGGCCTGGGCATGGCCCTGCCCTACCTGGCCGCCAGCTGGATTCCCGCCGTGGCGCGCGCTCTGCCCCGCCCCGGCGCCTGGATGGACACGTTCCGCCGCGGCATGGCCTTCCCGATGTTCGCCACCGTGGTCTGGCTACTCTGGGTGCTGGGGCAGCAAAGCGGCATCGACGGTACGGCTGGGCTGCTGATGCTGCTGGTCGTGCTGGCGCTGCTGGTGTGGTCGCTCGGCTTGCGGGGCAAGAGCCGCGCGGCCTTGTCTGTGTTGTCACTGGCCGGCCTGGTCTGGCTGGGCTGGACGCTCGGCCCCAACGTGACGCGGCTGCAAGACGCCACACCCGGTCAGGCTGTGGCGACCTCGCAGGCCGGCGTGAGCTGGCAGGCCTGGAGCCCCGAGGCCCAGGCGACCCTGGTCGCTGAGGGCCGCCCGGTGTTTGTCGATTTCACCGCTGCCTGGTGCGTGACCTGCCAGTACAACAAGCGCACCACGCTCGCCGATGCCGCTGTGCTGGGCGACATGGCCGGCAAGAACGTGGCCCTGCTGCGCGCCGACTGGACGCGCCGCGATCCGGCCGTGACCGCAGCGCTGGCCACGCTGGGGCGCAACGGTGTGCCGGTGTATGCGATTTACAAGAATGGGCAGGCGCCCCAGGTGCTGTCCGAAGTGTTGAGTGTGGAGGAGGTCCGCGCGGCGCTGTCCCGGCTCTGAGCCTGGACTGTCGCCTTCATTGCACTGCCAACAGGAGTCATCACCATGCAACGCCGTCCCATCATCGCCCTGACCGCGCTTTCCCCGTTTGCCAGCCTGCTGCTGCCCGCCACCGCGCAGGCCGCCAGCGTGGGCCAGCCCGCGCCCGACTTCACCCTGATGGACACCAGCGGCCAGCCGGTGAAGCTGTCGCAGTTCAAAGGCAAGCCGGTGGTGCTGGAGTGGAACAACCCGGGCTGCCCGTTCGTGAAGAAGCACTACCAGGGCAACATGCAGGCGCTGCAAAAAGAAGTAGTGGCGCAGGGCGGCGTGTGGCTGGCCATCAACTCCACGCGCGACGACAGCGCCGACTACCTCGCGCCCGCCCAGCTCGGCCGCTGGATGACCGAGCAGAAGGCCAGCCCCACCGCCACGCTGATGGACGAGGATGGCAAGGTCGGCCAGGCCTTTGCAGCGCGGGTCACGCCGCACATGTACATCGTCAACGCGCAGGGTGTGCTGGTGTACGCCGGCGGCATCGACAGCATCGCCTCGGCCCGCGTGGACGACATTCCCAAGGCCACCAACTACGTGCGCCAGGCCATGGCCGAAATCAAGGCCGGCAAGCCGGTGAGCGTGAGCACAAGCCGCGCCTATGGCTGCAGCGTGAAGTACCAGTCAGCCTGAACGTTTGCTCACGGCGCGGGGGCCTTGTCACCCACGTTCAGCGCACGGCGGCGCAGCCCGGATAATGGCCGGCATCGCAGCCAACCCCGCCGGACGCCCCATGCCCTTTGCTCCCCTGCAGAACGACTCCTTCATTCGCGCCTGCCTGCGCCAGTCCACCGACCACACGCCCGTGTGGCTCATGCGCCAGGCCGGTCGTTATCTGCCCGAGTACTGCGCCACGCGCGCCAAGGCCGGCAGCTTCATGGGGCTGGCCACCAACGTGGACTACGCCACCGAAGTGACCTTGCAGCCGCTGGAGCGTTATGCGCTGGACGCTGCCATCTTGTTCAGCGACATCCTCACCGTGCCCGACGCCATGGGGTTGGGCCTGTCGTTCGCGCTCGGCGAAGGCCCGAAGTTCGCCAAGACGGTACGCACCGAGGCCGACGTGGACACGCTGGCCGTGCCCGACATGAACAAGCTGCGCTACGTGTTCGACGCGGTCACTTCCATCCGCAAGGCCTTGAATGGTCGCGTGCCGCTGATTGGTTTCTCCGGCAGCCCCTGGACGCTGGCGTGCTACATGGTTGAAGGTGGTGGCTCTGACGACTACCGCGCGGTCAAGACCCTCATGTACAGCCGCCCGGACCTGATGCACCGCATCCTGTCCATCAACGCCGACGCGGTGGCGGCCTACCTGAATGCGCAGATCGACGCCGGCGCGCAGGCCGTGATGGTCTTCGACAGCTGGGGCGGCGTGCTGGCCGACGGGAACTTCCAGGACTTCAGCCTGACCTACACCAAGCGCGTGCTGGCCCAGCTCAAGCGCGAGCACGACGGTGTGGTGATCCCGCGCATCGTCTTCACCAAGGGCGGTGGTCTGTGGCTGGACGACATGAAGTCGCTGGACTGCCACGCACTCGGCCTGGACTGGACGGTGAACCTGGCCAAGGCGCGTGCGCAAGTGGGTGAAGGCCCGCAGGGTAAGGCGTTGCAGGGCAACATCGACCCCAACGTGCTGTTCGCGCAGCCCGGGCAGATCGACGCCGAAGTGGCGCGTGTGCTCGAGAGCTTTGGCGCGCCCCATCAAGGCCCGGGCACCGGCGCCACGCACATCTTCAACCTGGGCCACGGCATCAGCCAGTACACGCCGCCGGAGCATGTGTCGGCCCTGGTGAACGCGGTGCATTCGCATTCGAAGCGCTTGCGCGCCGGGCATTGAAACCGAGCCGGGGGCGCGCCAGGCGCTCCCGTTTTTGAAGCTTCAACCGCTGTTCAGGTGCGGCCTGCGGCGAACGCCCCAGGGCCTTTCCAGTAGTCAGAAAGGCATCATGAAACCCTCATGACAGCGGGGCGGCGGCGGCCATTAACACAAAAATCGCCGAAAAACGCACTTGACAAGCTTCACTTATGCACAAAATTTGTGCTGCGGTGCGCCATGAACCCAACGCCACCATGCCGCCCGGCCTCCACTCGGAAATTCTCGGCAAGTCATTGATTCATATAGGTTTTGAGATTTGCTTTTTTTGCAGGCAGTTTAAGCAAAGCCTTGATTTTCAAGGGCTGTGGCACCGGAAAATGAACCTATCAACAAAGTTATCCACAGAAATTCTGGATATGTCCTGATGCCAAGCCAAATCAACGACTTACGCTGCTTTCCGACAGTTCAACTGAGGAAGAACCGCTAACCATGGCTTTCTGGCCCAGCATCGTGGTGGCCACCCCGGCGCACAGCGGGGTGGGTGCGAGCCTGACCTATCGAAGTGAGCTGTCGCTCGCGCCCGGCACGCTGGTGCGGGTGCCGCTGGGCGCGCGCGAGGTGCTGGGTGTGGTCTGGGACTGCCTGGACACACCGCCCGAAGGGCTGACCGAAGCGCAGACCAAGGCCGTGGCCGGTGTGCTCGAAGGCCTGCCGCCGCTCAACGACCGCTGGCGCCAGCTCGTCCGGTTTGCCGCCCAGTACTACCAACGCAGCCTGGGTGAAGTGGCCCTGGCCGCGCTGCCACCGCAGTTGCGCGACCTGAGCCATGTGCAACTGGCGCGCCGACTCAAACGCCGCTCAAAGTCCGGCTCGGAGGTGCAAACGCAAGCCGGCGAGGTGGCGAATGGCCACGACCTCAGCGACGAACAGCGCCAGGCGCTGGACGCACTGGCCGACGCAAAGGCCCCGGCGCTGCTGTTCGGCGCCACCGGCAGCGGCAAGACCGAGGTCTACCTGCAGGCCACCCAGCGCGTGCTGGCAGCGCACGCCGACGCCCAAGTGCTGGTGATGGTGCCGGAGATCAACCTCACGCCTCAGCTGGAGGCGCGTTTCCGCGAACGCTTTGAGCCCTTGTGCGGCGCCGGTGCGGTGGTCTGTCTGCACAGTGGCATGACACCGGCGCAGCGCCTCTCCAGCTGGCTAGCGGCCCACACCGGGCAGGCCCGCATCGTGCTGGGCACGCGCATGGCCGTTCTGGCCAGCCTGCCGGGGCTGCGCCTGATCGTGGTCGACGAGGAACACGACCCAAGCTACAAAAGCCAGGAAGGTGCGCGCTACTCGGCGCGGGATCTGGCGGTGTACCGGGGCAAGGTGGAGACAGACGCGCTGACTCCAGGTGAGCGGTGCCAGGTGGTGCTGGGTTCGGCCACGCCTTCGCTGGAGAGCTGGCACGCGGCCGACCAGGGCCGCTACCTGCGGCTGACCATGCCCGCGCGCATTGGCGGCGGCGCACTGCCGCGCCTGCGGCTGGTGGACATGAACCACCAGCCCAAGGGCGCCGTGCTCGCGCCACCGCTGGTGGCCGCCATGGCCGAGCGCATCGGGCGCGGCGAACAGTGCCTGGTGCTGCTGAACCGGCGCGGCTACGCGCCGGTGCTGGCCTGCCACGACTGCGGCTGGAAAAGCGCCTGCCCGCACTGCAGCGCCTACCGCGTGTTCCACAAGCTCGACCGCACGCTGCGCTGCCACCACTGCGGCTTCACCGAACGCGTGCCGCGGGCCTGCCCCGACTGCGGCAACCTCGACATCGCGCCCGTGGGCCGGGGCACCGAGCAGGTCGAAGAACATCTGTCCACCTTGCTGGCGGACGTGAAACGCCCCGATGGCGGGCCCGCGCGCGTGGCACGCATGGACGCCGACTCGACCCGGCTCAAGGGCAGTCTCGAAGTGCAGCTGGCCACCATGCACAGCGGCGAGGTCGATGTGCTGGTGGGCACGCAGATGATCGCCAAGGGCCACGATTTCCGCCGCATCACCCTGGTGGCCAGCATCAACGCCGACTCGGGCCTGTTTGCCAGCGACTACCGGGCGCCGGAGCGCCTGTTTGCCCTGCTCATGCAGGCGGCCGGCCGCGCCGGGCGCGACGCGGCCCAGAGCGCGGCCAGCGAAATGTGGGTGCAGACCTGGTACCCGCAGCACCCGCTGTTCGCTTCGCTCAAGCAGCACGACTTTCCCGCGTTCGCGCTCACGCAGCTGGCCGAGCGGCAGAGTGCCGGCATGCCACCCTACGGCCACCAGGCCCTGCTGCGCGCCGACGCACGCACCCAGCAGGCGGCCCAGGCCTACCTGAACGCAGCCGCACAGGCCGCTGTGGGCCTGCCGCACTTTGAAGACGTGACGCTGTATCCGGCGGTGCCGCTGACCATCCAGCGTGTGGCCAATGTGGAGCGTGCGCAGTTGCTGGTGGAAGCCGCCTCGCGCGGCGCACTGCAGCGCTTTCTGTCGGCGTGGCAGCCGGTGCTGCTGGCGAGCCGCAGCCTGCCCGAGGCGCGCGGTCTGGTCCGCTTTGCGGTGGATGTGGATCCGCTGGTGATCTGACCCGGCAGCCCTGCGCCTCAGGTCATCAGCGTCACGGCCGCGGAGAACGTCAGGAAAGCGGCCGCGGTGGTCACCAGGATGATGCGCGCGATGCGCCCGTTGTCCGCGCCGAAGCGCTCGGCCAGCAGCGAGACGTTGCTCGCGCTCGGCAAGGCCGCCACCAGCACCATCACCGTCAGCGCCGCCGGTGTAAGCGGCACGCCGAGCTGCATCGCCCCGGTGCCCATCGCCAGCACCAGCAGCGGGTGCAACAGCAGCTTCATCAGCACCACCGGCACATAGTCCGACAGCGGCATCGGGTGGTTGGACCGCATCTGCGCGCGCGCCAGCACCGCTCCGATGGTGAACAACGCCACCGGCGAGGCCGCATCGGCCAGCAGCCACACGGTCTGCTCGACCGGTTTGGGCAAGGTGAATGCGTAGGCTGAAGCCACGGCCCCCAGGATGATGGCCCAGGGCATGGGGTTGGCGACCACGCCGCGCAGCGCCTTTTTGCCCGCGTCCAGCATGGCTTCACGACCATGCCCTTCGGCTTCGTCCAGCCGCGAGAGCGCGATGCACAGCGAGCTGGTGACCACCATGTCGACCAAGATGGTCACGATCGCCGTGCCCGCCACCTGCGGACCCAACAGGGCCGCCAGCAGCGGCACGCCCATGAAGCCGGTGTTGGGAAAGGCCGCCACCAGCGCGCCGAGCGAGGCGTCGTTCCACCGGATGCGCTGGTTCAGCGTCATTGCCACGGCGAACGCCACCATCACCAGGGCGCACAAGGCATACACGCCCACCACCGACGCGTCGAGCAGGCTGGCGATCGGCGTGGTGGAGCCGAATCGGTAGAGCAGGCAGGGCAGCGCAAAGTACAGCACGAAGCCATTGAGGCCTGGAATCGCCTCCAGCGGCAGCATGCTGCGCCGCGCGGCCCAGAAGCCGGCGAGCACCAGCGCAAAAAACGGGAATGTGACGAGCAGGATGTTGAGCACTGCGGCGATTGTCTCAGTTGCCGCAACGCTCCTGCGCAGAGTCGGCAATCGCCGTCCATTCGGCCAGGCTCAGGAACTGCGGCTGGTCATAGACACCGCCGGCCGTCACCAGCGCCTGGTTGAACGCCCGAAGGTGGTTGCGCGACCCGCAGAGCAGGTTGTCGTAAACCCTCGCGATATCGGGCTCGTCCAGCACCTGCTGTTTCTTGTCTTCGATGTCGATGATGTCCTTTTCCTCGATCAGGCAGCCCACCTTGAGCGCGTCGATCAGGCTGGGCTGGCCCATCGCAACAAGCGCGTCGTACAGCCGTTGCAAATCGCTGTTCATGAAGACGCCAGGTGGTGTGGTGGCGGCGGGATCTGGCAGGCCGTGCGCCAGGATGAGCTGGCGCACGGCTTCAGTGTGCTGCGCCTCGCTGGGCACGATGTTGGTGAACACCAGCGCGCCCCAGCGCGCATCCAGCGCTACGTACACGTCGTGCGCGAGTTTTTCCTCTTCACGCATGAACAGCAGTCCGGCGATTTCATCCGCCGACAGATCGCCCGCGGTCACGGGCTGCGATGCGGCGCCTTCCCGCACAGGTGTCAGCGCGCTGGAGGCCACCTCGTCTCCACCGCCACAGGCCGTCAGCACTGGGGCCAACGCTGCTCCACCGAGCGCGAGACCCGCGAGTCGCAGAAACTGTTTTCTTTGCATCGGAAGTCCTTGCATGCGACACAAAGGTGCCGCTCATGCTTTCAGGATGGGGATGCCCGGCCCTTTCCAAAGTGAGAAACATCAAGCCGCCGCCTGGGCCAGGGGTGTTTTGTGAGTCGAAGGTACCCAACGCTCACGCACCGTTACAGGTTTCACAACTGGGCAGCGTGGCGGGCGCGGCCCGGTGGCCCGGCGCAGGGTGGTCGGTATGATCCAGCGTCCACCCATCGCACCGCACCTGGCCGCCACGCAGGCCCACCCAGGCGCCCACCCCACACCATGTCCGCCCACACAGGCTCCGGCCTGAACCTCGCCCAACTCGAAGCCGTGAACCACCTGGGCGGGCCGTGTCTGGTGCTCGCGGGCGCGGGCTCGGGCAAGACGCGGGTGATCACGCACAAGATCGGGCGCCTCATCCAGGCGGGCCTGGCCGCCGACCGCATCGCCGCCATCACCTTCACCAACAAGGCCGCAGCCGAAATGCGCGAACGCGCCAAACAGCTGGTGGGGCGCGACGCCAAGAAGGTGCTGATCTGCACCTTCCATGCGCTGGGCGTGCGCCTGCTGCGCGAAGACGGCGCAGCGCTCGGCCTGAAGAAGCAGTTCTCCATTCTCGACACTGACGACATCACCAGCTTGCTCAAGGACTGCGGCGGCACCAACGACGCGGCCACCGCGCGCGGCTGGCAGTGGGCCATCAGCGCCTTGAAGAGCGCGGGCCTGAATTCGGCGCAGGCGCTGGCCCAGGCCAAGGACGAAAACGAGCGCGTGACCGCGACCATCATGGGCCGCTACGAAGAGCGCCTCACCGCCTACCAGAGCGTGGACTTCGACGACCTGATTTCCCTCCCCCTCAAGCTGCTGACCGAACACCTCGACGTGCGCGAACGCTGGCAGAAAAAGATGGGCCACGTGCTGGTGGACGAGTACCAGGACACCAACGCAACGCAGTACGAGTTGCTCAAGCTGCTCGTGGGTGAACGCGCACGTTTCACCGCAGTGGGCGACGACGACCAGTCCATCTACGGCTGGCGCGGCGCCACGCTGGACAACTTGAAGCGCCTGCCGCAGGACTTCCCCGAGCTCAAGGTCATCAAGCTGGAGCAGAACTACCGCTCCACCAGCGCCATCCTGCGCGCGGCCAACAACGTGATCGGCCCCAACCCCAAGCTGTTTCCCAAGACGCTGTGGAGCGACCTGGGTGAAGGCGAGCCGGTCCGCGTGGTGGACGCCGACAACGAGGAGCACGAGGCCGAGCGTGCCGTGGCGCGCATCCAGAGCCTGCGCTCGAACTCGCCGCACAAGGAGTTTCGCGACTTCGCCATCCTCTACCGAGCCAACCACATGGCGCGTTCGTTCGAGCAGTCGCTGCGCCGCGCGCAGATTCCCTACAAGGTCTCGGGCGGCCAGAGCTTCTTCGACAAGGCCGAGATCCGCGACCTCTGCGCCTGGCTGCGCCTGCTGGTCAACAACGACGACGACCCGGCGTTTCTGCGCTCGGCCACCACACCCAAACGCGGCATCGGCCACACCACGCTGCAGGCGCTGGGCACCTTCGCCACGCAATACAAACTGAGCCTGTTCGAGGCGCTGTTCGCCCACTCGCTGGGCACCGCCCTGCCCGCGCGCGCGGTGGCCACGCTGCACGAGTTTGGTCGCGCGGTGAACGAGCTGGAGTACCGCGCCAAACACACCGTGGGTCACGAGGCCGCACGCGCCTTCCTCACCGAATGGCTCAAGGACATTGCGTACGAGAAGCACCTCTACGACATCGAGGACAACGAGAAAGTCGCCGCCGCGCGCTGGACCAACGTGATGGATTTCTGCGACTGGGTTGCCGGGCGCTGTGGTGGCCAGATCGAAGACGAAGCGGGCGTGCAGGTGGAGGCCGAGCGCAAGAGTCTGATGGAAGTCGTGCAGACCATCGCGCTGCTCTCGACCTTGAGCGAACGCGAGAAGGACCAGAACGTGGTGACGCTGTCCACGCTGCACGCGTCCAAAGGCCTCGAGTGGCCCCACGTGATGCTGGTCGGCGTCAACGAAGGGCTGCTGCCGTTCAAGATGGACGAAGAGCCCGGCCAGAGCGACGCCGCCGCCGAGAACATGGCGCAGCGACTGCAGGAAGAGCGCCGCCTCATGTACGTGGGCATCACGCGCGCGCAGCGCACGCTGGCCGTGAGCTGGCTCAAGCGGCGCAAGAAGGGCCGCGAAAGCATCCCGGGCCAGGCCAGCCGCTTCATCAAAGAGATGGGGCTGGACCAGGCCACCACCAAGGAAGACCCGCGCGAAAAACTCCGCGCCCTGCGCGCCGAGTTCGCCCAACGCGCCACCGACCAGGCCGCGCAAAAAGCGGCCGACATCGCACCATGAAGAGACTTCAAAACCACTGGATCGCCACGGCTGCCCTGGCGCTGGCCACCGTGATGCCCGCCTCGGCCCAAACCCCGGCCGTGGTCTGCACACCACCCGCCGACATGGCGCCCGCCCAGCTCTACGGCCTGTGGCAGCTGGTGCTGTGGCCGCAGGTGGGCGGCAGTGAGGCCGCGCCCGCGTCCACCGGCGCGCTGCTGTTCGAACGCCACCCCGAGTACCCAGGCAGCGTGCGCGGCAGCCTCAAACGCACGACACCCGGCAACGACCGTCAGGCCCTGGTCTCGGGCGACGTGACCGGCGGTGAATTCAACCTCGATGAATCGGCCGACGGCGTCACCATGGACGCGGTGTGGGAAGGCAACGTGACCGCCAGCGGCTGCGGCCAGGAACTGCGCGGCATCCGCCGTCCCGCCGAGGGGAGCCAGGTGAAAGAGCCGCTGATGAACTTCGTGTTGAAAAAGGCGCCAGGCTGGCGTTGAGGGCTGGCGCGTTCAGCGCGTGGCCTGGTCCAGTTGCTCCGTGCGCTGTTGCTGCGTCTGATCCATGGACTGTTGCAGCTGCTGCCGGACCTGCTGCTGAACAACACGCCCCTGCTCGATCTCTTGCTGCTTGATCGCACCCGCTGTGGCGGCGGTGCCCACGGTCTCCACACCGCAAGCGGTGAGCGCCGGCAGCACCAGCAGCGCGGTTCGACAAGCCTTGCAAAGAATCACGGCGCGCTCCAGGGGTGGCGGGCATGACGTGCCCAGGCGCCCATTCTGGCGCGAGCGGTGCGGCGCGTGCGCGCCTTCAGGCCGCTTCGGTCATCCGCACCGACTGCCGGTCAAACCACGCACACAGCAGCGTGGTCAGGTGTGCCGGCACGTCGTTGTCAAAGCTCATCAGCGCGTCGGTGGGCTGAGCGGTCGCGGCGGACTGCAACACGTCCACCAGGCAAGCGCGTTGCGAATCGGTGACCGGGCTGGCGAGTCGCTCGGCGAGTGCCACAAGACACGCCTCCTGCAGCCGCTGCGACCCGAGCACCTGCCAGGCGTAGTCGATCTCGTAACGCTCCACGCCCTGTTTCAAGCTCTCGCTGTCGAGCCGCGCCTCTTCGGCCACGTGGCGCAAGGTGCGGGTGCTGAGGCCCTGGCTGAAGCGAGCGATCAGGTCGTCACGGTCCGTCACGGGGAGGGTGTGGGTCATGGGGCATCCAATCGAGAGGAAGGGGACAAGCCCCAGGGGATCGGCACCGTGCGGCGGACCCGGAAACGAAAAAGCCCATCGCGGTGGATGGGCTTTTGCGAGAAGTTTGGTGGCCTGGGACGGAATCGAACCATCGACACGCGGATTTTCAATCCGCTGCTCTACCAACTGAGCTACCGGGCCTGAGAGAAGCGAGATTGTAGCAGCTTCCGTCGCCCGGTTTCCCGAGCGGTGGACTCAAAGTGCGTTGCGTTTGCTGCGCGCCAGGTCCACGCCGAGCTGCTTGAGTTTGCGGTAGAGGTGGGTGCGTTCCAAGCCGGTCTTTTCAGCCACACGCGTCATGGAGCCCGCCTCTTTGGCGAGGTGGTATTCGAAGTACGCTTTCTCGAATTCGTCGCGGGTTTCGCGCAGCGGGCCTTCAAGGTTGAACGACTGCGACGACTGCGGTCCCATGTCCACCACCGGCTCGGCTGAGATGCCGCCGGTCATGGCGGCTTCCACCGTGAGGTCCACAGCGAGTCCGGCGCTCAGGCGAACCGGCACCGGCGTGGCGCTGGTCTTGGGGGGTGTTTTGTTGAGGCCCTGATCCACCGCCTTGAGCAACTTGGCCAGGGTGATGGGCTTTTCAAGGAAGGCGGTGGCGCCGATGCGCGTGGCCTCCACCGCGGTGTCGATGGTGGCGTGGCCGCTCATCATGATCACCGGCATCGACAACAAGCCCGTGCTGGCCCATTCCTTGAGCAGCGTCACACCGTCGGTGTCTGGCATCCAGATGTCGAGCAGCACGAGGTCAGGACGCAACTGGGCGCGCACCGCGCGGGCCTGTGCCGCGTTCTCGGCCAGTTCAACCGTGTGACCTTCGTCGTTCAGGATTTCGGACAGCAAGTCCCGGATGCCCAGTTCATCGTCTACAACCAGAATTGTTGCCATGGCGCGGTGTGTTTCCCTCGGTACTTGTTGTCAATTCGCAACCGCGAATGATAACGACACTTGCGCGCCGATCACCTTGCCATCGGTCACACGGTTGCTGAGGTCCACGCGCCCACCATGCTCGTCCATGATTTTCTTGACCACAGCCAAGCCAAGCCCGGTGCCCTTGACCTTGGTGGTCACGTAGGGTTCGAACGCGCGCTTGAGGATGTGCTCGGCAAAACCGGGGCCTTGGTCGAGCACAGACAGGCGCACCCATTGGCCGGAGTCGGAACGGCGCGTGCGCAGCAGCACCTGGGCTTCGGGCATGCCGGCCATGGCGTCCTGCGCGTTCTGCACCAGGTTGTGCAGGATCTGGCGCACCTGCTGCGGGTCGGCCTGGGCCATGGGCAAATCCTCGGCGGCTTCCAGGCGCACCGGCACGGCGGCGTTGTCATAGAGCGAGAGGATGTCGCGCGCCAGGGCGTTGAGATCGACCGGCTGCAGCTGCGCGGCCGGAAGACGCGCGTAGTCGCGGAACTCGTTGACCAGGCGTTTCATGGCGTCGACCTGGTCGACGATGGTGCGCACCGACTTGGTCAGGATCGCTTGCTCAGCGGGCTGGACCTTGCCGTCGAGCTTCATGGCCAGCCGCTCGGCTGAAAGCTGGATGGGGGTCAGCGGGTTCTTGATCTCGTGCGCCAGGCGACGCGCCACCTCGCCCCAGGCCTTGGCGCGCTGGGCCGAGACCATTTCGGACACGTCGTCGAACACCAGCAGGCGCTCGTTGTTGGGCAGGAGCGCGCCGCGCGCGATCAGGGTGATGCCTTCGTCGAACGGTGTGGCGCCGTTGGCGCTGAGTTCGAACGACTGTTGCCAATAACCGCCTTCGTGCGGCGTCTGGTCGGACAGGAAGCGTTCGAACTGCTGCAGCACCGCGGACGAAAACGTTTCCAGCCCGGGCACGGTGGCCAGGGGCTGGCCCATGTGCACGTTGAGCGGGGTGCGCAGGATGCGCGCGGCGCCGGGGTTGACGCTTTGCAGACAGCCTTGCCGGTCGAGCACCACCACGCCGGCGGTAAGGTTGTCCAGGATGGTCTGCAGGTTGTCGCGCGCGGCGTCCACCTGCTCCATGCTTTGCTGCACGGCTGCGCGCGCGTCCGACAGGTCCTGCGTCATGAGCGCAAAGGTGCGGGTGAGGCCGGCGAGTTCGTCGCGCGAGGTGAGTGATTTCTTGGGCGACAGATCGCCGGTGGCCACTTCGCGCATGCCCTCGGCCAGCACCAGCAGCGGACGGATCAGCTGGTTGCCCAACAGCACCGCCAGCAGCACCGCGCCAAACACCGCCAGAAACAGCGCCAGCGTGAGCGTGCCGATGTACATGCGCCGCAGGCCCTCGCGCGCCAGGGCGCGTTCCTGGTATTCGCGGTTGGCCACCTGCACGGCCAGCGCGTCGGCCACCAGCGCCGCAGGCAAGGGCGCCACCACCTGCAAAAAACGCGGCTCGGCATCGAACCCGAAGCTGGGCGGACTGACCAGCGCCAGCACCTTGATGCGCGCCTGGTTGGCAGCCAGCGCCGCTTCGAGCTCACCGTCCGCGCCCTCGTCCAGCCCCTCGATCTGCGCCACCACGCGCGAGGCGCGCACGCTGCGCAACTGCGCGGCACTGGGCCGCTCGGGCGTGAGCTCAAAACGCGACATGCCCGAACTGCCCAGCGCCTGCCCCGAAGCACTCCAGAGAATGAGATCGGTCACGCCGAGCTGCTCGCGCAGCCGCTCCAGCGCCAGCACCGCCGACGAATTGGGGGTGCGCCCCAGGCCCTCGGCGGCCACGCGGGTCTTGCTGCTGAGGTCGGCGGCGAGCGTGTCCAGCGTGGTGCGTCCGAGGTTGAGGCCGGCGCTCAAGGCGGACTCCACGCGCACGTCGAACCAACTTTCGATGGAGCGTGAAACGAACTGGTAAGACACGGTGTAGATCAGCAAACCGGGCAGCACACCGACCAGGCCGATGATCGCGGCCAGCTTGATGAGCAGGCGGCTGCCGAATTTGCCTCTTTTGAAACGCAGCGCCAGGCGCGCCCCCAACCACACGATGACCAGCAGCAGAAAACCCGCCACGGCCACGTTGATGGCGACCAGCCAGCCGAAGTTCTGCTCATAAAGCGCCCGGTTGCGCGTGGCCAGCGTGAGCAGGAACAACAGCACCATGCCCACGCCGGTCATGAAGACCAGGCCCGCGCCCACAGCCCAGCGCACGGCGCCCGGTCGCTTGCGCAGGGAAGAGGTGGCGTCTGATGGGTTCACGAAGGTACTGCTTGCCGCGCAGGCGTGCCTGGTGTCAACGGGCCGGGGCCGACGCTTCCGCACCCGCGGTGGCGCTGGCGGGCACCTCGGCGGCACCGAGATCGGAGTTGGGTGCCGGCGCCCGGTCGGGTTCGACCCGGCTGGGCACCTCCATCTGGTCGCGCACTTCGATGTTCCACCCTGGCTGGTTGCCCAGACCGATCTGGAACGGCCGGGGCAGCAGCGACAGGTCGAGCCGGAACGCGAATTCAACGCGATGGTTTTCGTCGGTCGGCAACCGGGCGGCGTCGGCGATCTTCCAGCGCGTGACCCGGGCCACACCCGCCAGCGCGTCGGCCAGGGAGTCGTAGTTCTGGTGCAGCGCGTACTGCAACCCGGCCCCCCCGGCGTTCACCGCCGCGTCGTTGGACAGGCTGACGCGCCAGCGGCGTGTGAGGGGCTGGTAGGCCAGGCGCAGGGTGCGCGTGACACTGGCGATGCGCCGGTCGGTCCAGTACCAGCGCTCGCGGTAAACGTCGGCCTGCCAGACAAAGTACAACGGGACGGACTTGAGCAGCGCTTCTTCCACCACCTGCTCGGGGAAGATTTCCACGCGGCCCGACAGGTACAACGCCTCGGGCGTGCGCTGCAAACTGAGTTGAAACACCTGGGGTTTCTGCGCGTGGGCCGCTGCGAGCGCACCGACGACGAGGACCCAGAAGACGATGAGGCGGGACAACCCGCGCAGACCGACCACGTGGCTCATGCCACCGACCCACCGCGTCCAGCACGGCGATCGGTCAAGGGGCGGCCTTGTCGATGCGAGTGTAAAAAAATCCGTCATATCCACCCAACGGATTGTCGTTGAACTCCCCCGCCGGGGCGGCCGAACCCGGCAGCAAATGGCCTGGAGAAGGCCGGTGCACCGCGTTGGTGTGGCGCTCAAGGAACGCTTGCACCTGATCGGCCCCTTCGGCACGGAACACCGAGCAGGTGGCGTAGAGCAGGCGGCCGCCGGGTTTGAGCAGCGGCCAGAGCGCTTCCAGCAAATGGCGTTGCACCTTCACCAGCTGGTCGACGTCGCTGGCCCGGCGCAGCCAGCGCACGTCGGGGTGGCGGCGGACGATGCCGGAGGCGGTGCAAGGCGCGTCGAGCAGGATGGCGTCGAAAGCCTGGCCGTCCCACCAGGTGTCGGGTTGGCCGGCGTCGGCGCAGCGCACCTCGACGCCAGTCGCCCCATTCAATCCCAGACGTTTCAGGGTGCCGTCGATGCGTTCGCAGCGGCGGGCGTCCACATCCAGCGCCAGCAAGTGGATGTCGGCACGCTCCAGGAGGTGGGCGGTTTTGCCGCCGGGCGCGGCGCAGGCGTCGAGCACGCGGTCGGCCGTGCTCCAGCGGCGACCTTCCAGCAACGGGGTGGCGGCCATCTGGGCTGCAGCGTCCTGCACCGAGCAGTGACCTTGCGCGAATCCGGGCAGGCGCTCCACGGGCTGCGGCGTATCGAGCACCAGGCCGTCGTCGCCCACCGGGGTGGACGACACGCCGATCGCCCGCAAGGCTTGTTCATAGGCGGTGCGCTCGACCTTGCGCCGGTTGACGCGCAGCGTCATGGGCCCGGGTTGGTTGTTGGCAGTCAGGATGGCCTGCCAGTGCCCGGGGTGATCGCGCTGCAGGCGCTCGATCCACCAGGTCGGGTGGTTCCAGCGCGCCACGGGGTGGCGCAGGGCCTCGTCCATCAGCGCCGGGCGTTCGCGCAGGAAACGGCGCAGGCAGGCGTTGATGAACGCGGCCTGGCGCGCGGTGCCGCGGTCTTGCCGCGCCGCGTCCACCGCCTGGTTGACCACCGTGTGCGCTGCGTAATGCAGGCCACTCGACGATCCCGCATCGGCGTCCTCCAGCATCAGGCTCAGGGCGCTGCACAGCAGGGCCTGGACCGCTGCATCGGGCTTGCGCTGCACCAGTTGGTCCACCAGCGCGCGGGCCGTTCCCAGATGGCGCAGCACATGAAATGTCAGCGCCTGAACACCCGGGCGCAGCTCGGCGGCGACCTGGGGCAGCACGTCGCTGAGTGATTGGCCCTGCTCAACAGCCCGCACGCAGCTCGCTGTGTGGCGCAGCTGGGTGGCCAGGCTGGGGCCCAGGTTGACGCCAGGTGGGCGCGGGGCGGTTGGGGAGGGCGTGGCCGAGGCGGTCAATCGGGTTCCGGACAATGTGGGTGGGACCGGTGAGGGTACCAGCACGTCCGCCGGAACGCCCTTTCAGACGAGGGTCCAGCCCGGGGTGTCGGTGGTGGGCGCCGCGGCGGGCGGCGGGACTTCGACATCTGCCTCGCGATGCAAGGGAAGCGGGCCGAGGTTGCGGCCGTAGATGCGGCGAATGCGTTCGGGCAACGGCGGATGCGAGTCGAACCAGCCCGCGACCTTGCCCGACTCGTTGGCTACCAGCAGCATGTGTTGCACCACCGACCCGACAGTCCGCGTCTCCACGCCCTCGTTCTGCTGGGTCAGGATCTTGCGCAACACGCCCCCCAGGCCGTCGCGGCTGCGTGTCCACTGCACGGCCCGCGCATCGGCCAGGTGCTCGCGCTGACGGGAGACGGCCGCCTGCAACGCGTGTCCGGCCACCCAGCCCAGCCAGCCCGCGGCCATGATGGCCAGACCGATCAGCGACGCGGCCATGCGCCGGTCGCGCGTGTCGGGTTCGAACAGCGACTGGCCCATGCGGAAAAGCATTTCCAGTCCAAACACCATGCCGACCAGCCGCATGTTCAAGCGCGTGTCGCCTTCGCCGATGTGGCTGAACTCGTGCGCCACCAGCCCTTGCAGCTCCTCGCGCGTGAGGTGCTCCAGCGCGCCCTGGGTAACAGCGACCACCGAGTCGTCTTCGTCCCATCCGGCAGCAAACGCGTTGATGCCTTGGTCGCGCGCGATCACCATGGGCTGCGGGCGTTTCACGTTGGAGGCGATCGCCATCTCGTCGACGATGTTGCAGAAGCGCTGCTCGTCCAGATGGCCCGAAGGCTGGGCCAGGCGCGCACCCAACTGCTCGGCCAGCCGCACCCCGCCGCACTCACTGAGGCGCGAGGTCTCCACCCACCAACCGCCCAGCACAAACAGCAGCGTGACGCCTGTGTTGACTGCAAAGAAATGGCGCGGGAAGCTGAGGCCGCCGGGCATCCAGAAACCCCAGGTCAGGCCCCAGGCCAGCGCCAAGGCGGCGTTTACGGCCACCAGCAGCAACAAGACCGTGACACCGAAGGCCAGCAGCAAGCGCAACGTCTCGCCTCGGGCCTCTCGCTGGAATTCGAAGAACCGCATGGACGCGCTGGCTTGTGGAGCGTCAGATTTCGATGCGCAAGGTCTGGCGCTCGGCTTCGCTGGTGGTGGATTCGAGCATGGCCTGCGGCGCAAAGTTGAACAGTCGCGCCACGATCAGGGCGGGGAACTGGGCAGCCGCGTCGTTGAATTCGAGCACGTTGTCGTTGTAGGCCTGGCGCGCAAAACCGATGCGGTTTTCAGTGCTGGAAAGCTCTTCGCTCAGCTCGCGCATGTTCTGGTCGGCCTTGAGATCGGGGTAAGCCTCGGCCACCGCAAACAAGCGGCCGAGTGCCCCGCCCAGCAGTTGCTCCGCTCCCGCGAGGGCACCCAGCGCACCCGCATTCAGCGGGCTGGCAGCCGCGGTTTGTTCGGCGGTTCTGGCCTGGTTGCGCGCGGCGATCACGGCCTCCAGGGTCTGCGCTTCATGGGCGAGGTACTTGCGCGCCACCTCCACCAGGTTGGGAATCAGGTCGTAGCGCCGCTTGAGCTGAACGTCGATCTGACCAAACGCATTGGCGATGGCGTTCTTCAACCGCACCAGGCGGTTGTAGGCACCGACGCCCCAGAAGAACACGGCAAGGCCTACACCCAGCAACACCCACAGCGAAACGGACATGTTTGGAACTCCTCGTGTGCAAAACCTGCCCCCCGGCAGGCGCAGCCAATATAGCTGCCGCCCACCGCGCGTGCGCGTGGCCTCGCCATGAAAAAAGCCCCCGGTCGGATGACCGGGGGCTTCTCTTGCTTCAACGGACCGAGATGTTACTCAGCGGACTCGCTCGCGCTGGAGGCGTCTGCCTGCTCGGCCTGGTCGGCTGCCAGCGACACGGCGTCGGCCTCGGCGATGGCACGGCGTTCTTCGTCGTCCATCTTCTCCTTGACCTTGCGCGCTTCGTGATAA